>DXIM01000153.1 GCA_019112895.1 Candidatus Stackebrandtia faecavium | reverse complement strand
GCGTCGCTGCTGATCCGGTGGCGGGGTCCGCGGGGCGACCGGATGTCCGGGCCGCTTGCTGTCCGCGCGTTCGTGTGGGCTGCGTGACCGCGCGGCGAGCGCGCGACAGTGCGTGCTGCGGACCGGGCGATTGGAGACTGGGCTGACTGCGTGGCTGTGGCTGCTGGGTGACCGCTTACAGCCCGACTGCGATCCCACGTGGCCGTGTTGCATGGCTGACCGGCGACGCCCGACTGCGTGGTCGAGTGACTGCATGGCTCGGTTTACCGGGCGGCATCGCGACCGTTTACCGGCCGACGTTGCGGACGCGTGTCCGTTCGTTCCTACCGGGGCTCATGGGCCCCCTATTCGTTATTCGCATCGTGCGGGCGCGGGCGGGACGTGGCGCGGCTCACGCGCCGGTCCCGCCCGCCGCCTCTCGTTGTCGCTGTGGTGCCGGGCATAGTGGTGCTGGACTCGGCGGGGACATCTCGCGTGCGGAGCCTGTCTGGGCTGAGCAGGAACGTCAGCCGCGCCTGCCCCGGTTTTGGGCTGGCATGTCAGTAACTTGTGCACGCAGCTCGCCAGCGTGCGGGGGCTCGGGTGCGGTGTCGCTGGCTGGGCATGTCGGTAACTTCTGCATTTGGGAGAGGCGTGGGGCTCGGCGCTGGCGGTGTTCAGCGGGGCCATCGTGCCTGCGTCGGTGTGGGCAGTGATGTCGGTAACTTCTGCGCCTCGACGTGGAGTGCGGTTCGGCCAGCGTGCGGGGCTCGGAGGAGCGTCGCTGTGTTCAGCAGGAGAGTTGTCCCCGTCCGCTGCCTCTCGTCGTGCCGGTGGTGTCGGCCGTAGCGGTGCTGGACTGGGTGTGCATGTCAGTAACTTCTGCATCTAGCGTGCGGGGCATGGCTGAGTGTGGCGCGGTGCTCGATGTTGCTCGGCGGGACTCGGCGGTGCGGGACTCGGTTCGGCGGGCACCGAGCAGGTCTGGCGAGGCTTGCCGTAAATTCAGCGTGGCCTGGTATAACCGCAGTTCATGCCCATAGTCTGGGGGGCGTTTAGGCGGCCATGCATGCGTGTTTGTGACCTGCGGCATGTGCCATCGATGCTGACGCGCGCTAGGATTTTACGCTGTGGCCACGATACGCATTATGCCCCTCGACATCAGGCACGGTGATTTCGCGCAGCTCGCCGCTTTGAGGCGTGCGCAGGTACGGGAAGACTTCCCACAGTGGCCATTGTGGGATCCGGAGGTGACGCGCGCCTGTCTGCGCACGTCGAACCCGTTGACGACAGTGGAGAACTGGGTCGGTGTCGTCGACAACCGCATCGTGGCCCATGCCGACATGATTCTGCCGCGTAAACACAATGTGGATACCGCTCATGTCGAGGCAATCGTCCACCCCCGGGTCCGTGGCCACGGCATCGGGAAGATCTTGTACCGGCATCTGCGCGTTAGGGCCCAGCGCGCTGGTCGGAGCCGCATGTTGACCTCCGCGGTTTCCAACTATGACGACAGCGAATTCACGCGCAATGCTGCCGGCGACGGGTTCTGCCGTAGCTGCGGGATGTCGGAGGTTCTGCGTAGCTATCGCAGGCGCCTCGACTTGGACACGCTCGCCGAGGACACACGGGCGCGGTTGCGCGACGAGTGCGCCGGCCGCTGCGGCGAGTACGAGATCATCACATGGCAGGACCGGGCCCCGGACGACATTGTCGAGGATCTGGCCTATTTGCAGACCCGTATGTCTACGGATGCTCCGAGGGGCAATGTCCGATGGGAAACGACGCCGGTCGACGTCTCACGGTGGCGCGGTGTCGAAACGATGGCGCTTCGTCGTCTACGCACCACCTATTACGCTGCTGCGTTGTCGCGCGAGACCGGGAAGGCCGTCGCCTGGACGTCGTTGTTGTTGAATAAGCGACCTCGCACGCACGCCACGCAGCAGGCGACGATCGTGGATCCGCAGCATCGGGGCCATCGCCTCGGCCTGGCCGTCAAGTTGGCGAATCTCGATGCTGCGTGCGAGAAGGAGCCGGAGCTGCGCTACGTCTTGACGGAGAACGCCGAGGAGAACCCGCATATCAACGCGATCAACGGCTCGCTTGGTTTTGAGATATGCGACGTGCTGACGACCTTCGAAGACAAACTGGACTAATTATCACTCTCGGTAGCTGCACGTGCATGTCATGTGCGTGATGGTCGAGAGTGTTGCCGCTTCTTGCCGCTTTTCGTCTGTGTGGTGTGGATCGAACGTAACTCCAGTTCGGTAAGTATCTTTGCGTGGATTTGGGCGGGTTTGGTGTTTGTGTCACGGCGATTGCGTGTCCACGCTGGAGCTTGAAATCGAAGCTGGTTAGTATAACCAAGTGTTACTTTTCTTGATCGGACTGTCAGATATCCGACAGTCCGATTCGGGCTATCTACCATTGACCGTTCGTGATAACGGGAGCAAAATCTAAGGACGGGAGGCCGTTACGCCTTCGCTTGCACCGGTCGGTCGACTCCGTGCCCCGGCCGTGGCCCGCGAACAATGCCGTTAGGTGACGGGCGTAAAGGCCTCCCGGCCAACCTCTTTTCCACATCACAAGGCGCTGGGACGACACGTGCGCGCCAATCCGGTCATGTTACGCACATGACACCCGCGCCCCGGGCCATACGCGCGTACCTGCCGGCAACGGGTCAAGTTACGCGCATGACCACATAAACACGACTACCCATCCGGCATGGTCAGCAAACACACCCGTCCGTACGCGGCCCACCGTCGGCAATAAATCGGTCGCGCAGCCGGTGACCGAACCGCACAATGCTGGAATGAACTCCATTCAGTATCACGAGGTGAACCCACTCGACCCTGCCGAGGTAGACGCGTGGGTCGCGTTGGTGCAGGACTGCGATCGACAGGCCATCTCGGAGCTGCCGGTCACCAACGCCACAGAAGCGGTCATGGGGCTCATACGTCCGGGCAAGTCGTCGCGACAGGTCGAGATCATCGGGAAGGACGGAGATCGAATCGTGTCCGCGGCGCGCATCCATATGCCGCTGCAAGACAACCAGCACAGGGCGGAAGTGGATCTGATGGTGCATCCCGATCTCCGCAAACAGGGGCTCGGAGCTGCAATGCTGCGCCATGTCGAAGCGCGGCTGTCCGAGTTGGGGCGCGACACGATCCATTCGCACATGCCGGCCCATTACGATGTCGCGTTCCCTCGCGACGAAGCCGGCGAACGTTTCGCACGCTCCCACGGTTTCGTGTGGGCGGTCGCCGAAGATCAGCGCACCGTCGATTTCGCCGAGTTCGATGGGGCCGCACTCGACGACGCATTCTCAAACGCCCGTTCCCACGCGAAAGACTTTGAGCTGGTGACCTGGGTCAACGAGGTCCCCGAAGACCTGGTCGCGGGCGTGGCCCGCCTCGAGGGACGGTTGCTG
>DXIM01000152.1 GCA_019112895.1 Candidatus Stackebrandtia faecavium | reverse complement strand
AAGGTCGAAGCGTGAGTAATCCAAAAACCGTCGTGCACCTGCTGCGACACGGCGAAGTACACAACCCGGAACGTGTGCTTTACGGCCGGATGCCCGGTTTCGGCCTCTCCGAACTCGGGCATCACATGGCTAAAGTTGCTGCTGAATCATTGCGCGACAACGACATCACGCACATCGTTTCCTCACCGTTGCAGCGCGCTCAAGAGACCGCTGCCCCGATTTTGCAATTGTTCGACGGTGAGCTCGCCACCGACGAGAAACTCATCGAACCGACAAACTATTTCGAAGGCATGCGGGTTTCCGTCGGTGACGGCGCCCTTCGCAATCCCCGACACTGGTGGACACTGCGCGACCCGCTGACGCCGTCCTGGGGCGAGCCTTACCTGGACATCGCCCGGCGTATGACGGCGGCGTTGCAGCGCGCGCGGCACGAAGCCGAAGGCCACGAGGCCGTATGCGTCTCCCATCAACTGCCGATCTGGACACTGCGTTCGTTCATGACCCGTCGGCGGCTGTGGCACGACCCGCGTAAGCGCGAATGTTCCCTGGCGAGCCTCACGTCGTTCCATTTCGACGGTTCACGCCTGACCGACGTCACGTATTCCGAACCGGCCAAGACGCTCGTGGCCTCCTCTCCGAACGCTGCGCAGTCCAAAGGGGCATGATGGCGACCTCGATACCGCGGCAATCGTCACGTGGCCGCGGCAGTCACCCCGTATCTCGCGCTCTTTTGCTCCTACTGCTTCCGACCGCGCTGTTTGTCTCGGCCTGCACTCAGCAAAGCGCTGCAAGCGACGACGCGGGCGAGAACGTGATCGTCTACAACGACGAAGACGAGCGGCCGCAAGCCCCGCAACTTCAGGGCGAGGATTTGAACGGCAAAGCGCTCGACACGCGCGAGTTCGACGGCGACGTTCTAGTCTTGAATTTCTGGGCCTCGTGGTGCGCACCGTGCCGTCGCGAAGCGCCGGACCTGGTTATAGCCAGCGAAAAGACCGCCGATAAAGGTGTCACGTTCCTCGGTGTCAACGTGCGCGATTCGAAGGACAAGGCACGAAGTTTCGAAGACAGCCTCGAGACCGAATATCCTTCGTTTTTCGACCCGTCTGGGCGGCTAGCGGTCAAGTTCGACGAGGTTCCGCCCAACACGATCCCGGCGACGCTCGTGATCGACCGTCAGGGGCGAATCGCCGCGGTGTTCCGGCAGGAAATCCAGGCCGATACGCTGATCGACGCGATCAACGGAGCCTGACGGCACGTCGGTTTTCCGCCAGTTCGACCGCGATCAACTACAAATTTCTACCGGACGTAGAATCAACTCGGCGCGGCACCATATCGCGCTACCCGATACGACTGCGGACTCTGGACTTGGACCATGACGACCCCCTTCTCCGATCTGGCTATCGACGGCCCACTATTGGTCGCCGTCGCGATCGCGGCGCTGGCTGGGCTCGTCAGTTTCCTGTCGCCATGCATCCTGCCGCTCGTCCCCGGCTACCTGTCGTACGTCACCGGCCTCACCGGTGACGACCTATCCTCACCCGGCCGTCGCGGACGGGTCGTCACCGGCACGATCCTGTTCATCCTCGGCTTCACGGCGATATTCACGCTGCTCAGTTTCGCGGTCAACAGTCTCGGCCGGACCCTGGCGACCAACACCGTGTGGCTCGAGCGCGTCGCCGGGGTGTTGATCATCGTCATGGGGCTGGTGTTCATGGGCGTCCTCGGCGGCTTCGACCGCATCATCAGGTTCAAACGCCTACCCGACGCGGGCCTGGTCGCAGCCCCGGTCCTGGGGGCTGTGTTCGCGCTGTCGTGGACGCCATGCCTGTCGCCAACGCTGACGGCCGTGCTCAGCCTTTCCACGGTGCAGGGGGGCACCGGACGGGGCGTGCTCCTCGCCGTCGCATACTGCTTGGGGCTCGGTCTGCCGTTTCTCGTTTTCGGGCTCGGTTTCCGCAAAGCGGCGGGAATTTTCAGCGCACTGAAACGCCGTTCCCAACTCATCAGCCGTATCGGCGGGGCCGCAATGGTGCTCATCGGTATCGCGCTCGTCACCGGTTATTGGACGACATTCATGAACTTGCTTCGCGCCACGGTCGGCCCCGGAGAGATCGGAATATGAAAGCGACTTTGCGCCGATGGTGGCGACAACTCACCAGTATGCGCACCGCGTTGGTGCTGCTGCTCTTCCTGGCGATCGCCGCGGTGCCCGGCTCGATCTGGCCGCAACGCAACGTCAGCATCGAACAGGTCAACCAGTACGTGGCGCAGAACCCGACACTCGCGCCGACCCTGGACCGGCTGTGGGCGTTCGACGTCTACTCCTCGCCGTGGTTCGCCGCGATCTACCTGCTGCTGTTCACGTCCTTGGTGGGCTGTCTCGTGCCGCGGATGCGTGAACACATCCAGGCGTTGCGGCGCAAACCACCAGAGGCGCCCGCCAACATGTCGTTCCTGCCGCAGCATCAGGAGCTTTCTGACGAGACCAGCGCCGCCGCGGTCGCGAAGCGGCTGAAACGCCGCCGGTTCCGGGTGGCGGTACGCGAACATGACGACGGCAGCACCACGGTCAGCGCGCAGAAAGGTTACCTGCGCGACACCGGCAACCTGCTGTTCCATTTTTCTCTGCTGGGCCTGCTGGTGGGCATGGCGATCGGTTCCCTGTATGGCTGGAGCGGTAACCGCATCCTCGTTGCCGGCGAAGACGGGGCGTTTTGCAACTCGCTTCAGCAGTACGACGAATACGGACTCGGGCCCAACATCGACCCCAATGACCTGCAACCGTTCTGTCTACAGCTGGATTCGTTCAAAGCCGAATACCTCGACAACGGCCAGCCGACG
>DXIM01000003.1 GCA_019112895.1 Candidatus Stackebrandtia faecavium | reverse complement strand
GAACGGGTCTTCGCCGTGTTCTACTCCGCCGCCCGGAAGCGTCCAACTTCCCGTTGGAGCATGCAGCACGAGCAGTACCTTGTCCATCTCAACGGTCACCGCGTACGCGGCCAGCCGGAAACTCATCATGGAATGCTATTGCATCGCGCACTTGCGCAACCGCAAAGGACAGACGGCTCATCTACGTCCCCGGTTCGGCGGCGCCTCCACGAACCCTACGGAGTCCAGCGTACGGCGCATCAGCGCCACAGCCACCTTGCGAGTTAGCACAGTAATCGATCCACAAAGCACCCAAACTTGCGGTCAACTCCTCCGCACGGGCCCGCTGCCGCATCTGTCATGCGCGAACCTAAATCAGGCCGGCGAGGAGCGTCTCAATCCGGGCCTTGATGTCGTTGCGGATGGAGCGAACGACGTCGATGCCCTGCCCGGCCGGGTCGTCGAGCTTCCAGTCTTCGTAACTTTTGCCCGGGAAGACCGGGCACGCATCCCCGCAGCCCATCGTGATCACGACGTCGGACTCCTGTACGACCTCAATGGTGAGGACTTTCGGGGCTTCGGCTGTGATGTCGATCCCTACCTCGCGCATTGCCTCGACCGCGACGAGGTTGATCTGGTCGGCGGGCATGGACCCGGCCGAGCGGACCTCGACACGATCGCCGGCGAGCTCCCGCAGCCAGGCGGCGGCCATCTGCGAGCGACCGGCATTGTGGACACAAACGAAGAGGACGGATGGTTTCCGGTTTCTGTGCATCTCAGTTTCCTTCATGCCTGACTTGCGCCAATCTGTCGAACGCTCGGCTGGACATGAGCCAGCCATGCATGATGCGCCGTACTGAATCACTACGACAAACAAAAAACGAGGCGCGAACCCGACCGCTTCCACAGTCGAATTACGCGCCTCGAACTTGGGGTGAGTGACGGGACTTGAACCCGCGACTTCCTAGACCACAACCAGGTGCTCTACCAGCTGAGCTACACCCACCATGTTCACCAACCGCAGTCGGCGACGCTCAATGATAGGCACAAGGATTTCGGCGCGTGCAACTGGGTGGCTGCAATCGCGCCTCATGCGACCCGATTTCGACCCGTGCGGGTCCGCGCCTATGCGAGCACGATCGGCCGGTCCGGCGGGGCCGTGTGCCGCATACGGCCTGCATCGTCATGAAGCCCCAGGACCGGCTGCATCTGGACGGCGTTCATCGCCGCAGACAGCAGCCCAGCACCACATTGGACGCCGAATTCTTCGCTCGGCTCATGATGGCGCCCATGCCCGAACCCGTTGAAAAGCGGGTCCGATATCGCATGGCCGCCCGGCAACCATACGCTCGGAGCGAAATCGTCGGCGAAGGAAATTCTGCGGCGATCGCGATGCCCGAACAGGTTCATCACCAAGATTCGGCTGCCTTCCGGCAGCAGCTTCCCACCCCACCGCGTATCTCGCGTCGTCTGACGAAACGAGGCCGGCGCCTCCGGCCACAGCCGCGACGCTTCGCGCAGGCTCGCGGCCATGTATCCGGGGCCCACGCACACCGGCGGACGCACCGACAACAGCTGCAGTGCGTGAAACGAATACCTCGCGGTCCGGTCGCATAGCTGCGTGACCGTCATCGCGAGCTGCCGGGCGGCGGCGAGCATCACTGCGTCGTCACGCAAAAGCCGCCCTGGGGCTTGCGGTGCGCAATGCCGCAACTGCGAATGCACCAGTTGTCCCTGCCGCGCATACGTGCCGGCGGTCGCGGTGGTGCCCGAGCGGTCATCGACGACCGCATCCGCCGCATCCTCGCCGCCGAGGATCACGTTCCACGCCAGTTTGTGAAGCAGCAACCGCCACCTGCGGGCGTCGATGTGTCGGGCATCTTTCGTGAGTTCGGTGACACGTTGCTGGGCGACATGCGCCAGCCGCGGGCTGCGTGTCGCCACCGACAGCACCGTGTCGACCAGATGCTCGGTCAACGCGGAACCTTTCGGCCGCTTAGCCGCCCGGGGAGACGATCCGAGGTGCGGCAACGCCCGCGCGAACGGCGCGGAGAAGCCGTCGATGACGGCCCGCACGTCGGTGCGGTGCACAACAAGCAGGGCAGGGCCGGCCGCGAAACGCAGCCACACCGGGGCGTAGCCATGGTCCTGCCGTATCCGGTCGCACTGCAGCACCGCCCGCAGGCCCGGATCCCAAGGAGGTGTCGCGACGGATCGCCGCACGCGCGCTCCACCGGTCAACAATGCTGGCAGGGAACGTGCCAGCGCATTCACCGCCAGCGACTGCGTCAGGGTCCCTTTTGCCGGTTGTCGGGCCATGATCGGCATCCGCGCCTCGCCTCACTTTCTGTGCTGTTTCGGTTGCACATTAGCGATTGCGAGGCGTCTGCCTGCACATTTGCGTGGCGTTGGCTCGGCGCCCGTCGCGGCGACTGCGTCTAGGGTTCGTCGACGACGATGTCCAGTCGGCGCGCCTGTTCGTCGGCTTCGACCCGGTATTTGAGGTCGCGCAGCGCGTCCACGGCGGCCCGCATCGACCCGGGTTGCGCGTCGGCCGCCAGCAGGTCGGCAACGATGCGTCCCTTGGTGGCCTTATTGAAGTGAGATACGACACTGCGTTCGGTGCGGCCGTTGACGACGCGTTCCTGAAGTACGCGCACGGTCGCGTGGTCGCCGTCGGGTTGCCACATCTTGGCGTAGGGGCCGGACCGCATATCGAGGATGAATTCGTCGCCGATGGCTTCGCGCAGATACGTTTTGAGGTGTTTCCTCCAGAATGCGCCAACTGTGCTCAGTTTACCGGCGCTCAAATTCGGCAACACGGTTGCTGCGCTGCAGCGATAGGCCGGGATCCGGTCATTCGTACGCAGGATTCCCCACAGTCCAGAAAAGATCACGAGCCGCTCGTGAGCCGCGTCACGTACTTCCGGTGGCATGGCGGCAATGTCACACTGTTGATACAACACACCCGAATACACCTGCCACGCCTCGGCCGCCGGCGCGGATGTCAAGGACGCATTGAGCGCGATCTGATCTTCCTGTCGCGCACTCAGCTTCAACGCCGCCAAAGCCCTTTGTGGATCACCCTGACAAAGGCGCTCCAGGTCGACTATGACCTGCGATCTTGGCTTTTCTAGTCCCGCAAAGGAAAGGCGCGTCAGGTCAAGTTTCTCCCCCGCTTCGACGGCGGTTTTCCCCTCGGACGGCGGCAGGAAAATCTGCACTGACGCACTCCATTCGAAAAGTCGTGAACCGTTTTGTCAACAAATGAACACGGCCGAGGGTGTAAAACCCCAATCCGGCGCGCGTATAGTCGCTGGGTCCAATATATGGTCGGCAACGGTCACGCCAATGTAGCGGCTAACGGAGGAGGCGAGGCGATGAGCCACATCGGGGAACAGTCCACGGTATCGGCGACAGTGCACCAGTGGCGGCATCTTTCGCACCGGTATCAGGTCGGTTGGGACGAAACGATCCTGATCGCTTTGAACATTCACGGCCTGCATTCGCATGGCCATGAGGGCGAAACGGTGCGACTGCGCGTACAACCGCCGCAGACCGAGGTCTTCCAGCTCGTCGTACCGGCCGGGCGGCCCACCTCTCCGTTCACGGTCACGGAAGGCGACCTGCGCGTCGACGGGACCCCGGTGGCCAGGGTCGTCGACCTGCGAAGCGATAACAGCGTCAGCGGCTACCTGCGCGGCGGCGGGCGCGCGGCCACAATCCACCCGCGCAAGACCGACGACCCGCAGTTCTCCGATCAGGACGGTTACACGAGGCTGCTGGCCGACTTGGCGATCTCGCTGCCTCAGGGGCGGACACTCCCCGACCTCGACGAGGTCACCGTTTCCGCCGCGAACTACCCCGACGAAGCGACGGCCATGCGTGACCTGGCCACACTGCGCACGGCGATGACGAGCCTCGACATGACGGCGCGCATCGGTTTGCTCTCCTCGGTAGTGACCAGCGCCGAAGCATTCACCGAGTTGTCGCGTTCCGTCGCCCCGTTCACGTTGTTTTTGGACACCGACGCTCAACCGGACGACTCGCCAATGCAACCCGCCGAAGTGCTGGCCGCGGCACGCGGCGCTGGGCATGAGGCCTCGTTCACGTACACGGTCGGCAAGGAACCGCTCGACGACATGCGCGACCGCCTGTTGCCGCTGGCTCAGTACACGACAGTGTGGCCATCGTTGAACATCCTTCAGGCGCCCTCGCCGGAGGACGACGCACCGCATATCGCGGAGCCGGCGGAACGTCTCGACTATTTCCTGCAGGCGCGGGCAATGGTGGAGCGCATCTTCGCGCCCACCGACCTCATCCCGCAGCCGTGGCGTTGTTACCGCGGGCTGTGGTATCGCGAACACGCGACCCGGCCACTGCCTGGCCCCTGGATCTAGTCGACGACTGTGACCGGAGGCGGCGCCACTTCGACGTCGGCCTCCGAATAGTTGTATGCAATCGCCACCACAGTAGCCACTGCGATGGCGATCAGCGCCCATCGACGCAGCTTCGGCCGGGCACGCGGCGACAGGTACCACAGCACCGCACCGACAACGAAGCCCATGCCGATGATGACGTACACTTTGGAGAACACGGGTTTCCATTCCGCCGGGGGTCGACACGATCGCGTACCATCTTGCCTTCTGCTGAGCAGAAACGATAGGCGTGGGCCGGTTTCCGGCGGTTCGATCAGCTGACGCCGGCGAGCCGCAGCAAGGCGGTCGTGGCCGCCGCGGCGATCACGATGACGACGAACGGCGCCCTGCGCCACGCCAACACTCCCCCGACCGCGACGCCGGCCGGCAATGCCCAGCCGGCGAAATGCCCGTCCACCATCAACGCCGAGGTGGCGACGAGACCGACGAGAAGCACGCTGGCGGATCGTTTCAGCACCGTTTGCGTGCGCTGAGACAGCGTGATCCGGTTGCGCAATGTCGGACCAGCGAGCCGCATCGCGAACGTGCCGACCGCGAGCACGACGATCGCCCAGATACTCATCGCGGCGCCTCCGCTCGGGTTTCCGCCTCGGTTTCCTCGCTCGTGCGGCCGGGCCACGCCGCTGCCATCCCGACCAGCGCCAGGAGCACCGGGACGCCGCCGGGCAGGTAGGGGGTCGTCGCGACGGCGATGACCGCGCCAAGCACCGCAGCCCGCAGCGTGGGCTTCTCCGCGAGGCTCGGCATCGTCAGGGCCAGCAGTGCTGCCGGGAAGGCTGCGTCGACGCCGAGCACCGCGGGGTCTCCGATCGCTTGGCCGGCGGCGACTCCCAGCACGGTGCCGAGGTTCCAGGTGGTGAAGACCGTGATTCCGCAGACCCAATAGGCGGTTTTCGCCCGACGGGGGTCGCGTTGGCTGAGCGAAAACGCCGTCGACTCGTCCAGCAAGATGTGGGCACCCAACAGTCGGGTGGCGATCCGCCGACCGAACACGTCACTGAGGGCGAGTCCGAACGGCACGTGCCGAGCGTTAAGCAGGAGTCCTCCCGATACCGCGGCGAGCGCGCCGCCCCCGGCAGTCACGATCCCGACGGCCAGGAATTGCGCGCCTCCGGAGAAAACGATGACCGACATGAGGCACGGCACCCACCAGGGCAGGCCCGCGGCGACGGTCGTCGCGCCGAATGACACACCGATGGCGCACATCCCGGCCCCCAGCGGCAGCATGTCGCGCAGCAGGTCGCCATCGATCGTTCGGGAGAACAAACGCATGTATCTTGTATAGAACACCGGCGTCTGTTCGGCAAGTCGAACGGAAGGATACTCGAGCGAACAATGACGGAAAACACAAAAGCGCCGCTGGAGATCATCGCCCACAGTCTTCGGCGCGAACGGCAGCGTGTCGACCTGAGCCTCAGCGAGGTCGCCAAGCGCGCGGGCATCTCCAAATCGACGCTGTCACAGCTTGAATCGGGATCGGGCAACCCCAGCGTCGAGACCCTGTGGGCGCTCAGCGTCGCCCTCGATGTGCCGTTCGCCCAGCTCGTCGAGCAGCCAGCTCCACGTATCCAGCTTATCCGCGCAGGTGAGGGACCGACGGTGGCGGCCGCCGGTGCGGATTATCACGCCACGATGCTCGCCGCCTGCCCTCCGCACGCACGGCGCGACATCTACGCCATCACCGCTTCGCCCGGTTCCGTGCGACGCTCCCAGCCGCACATGGCCGGTGTGGTCGAACACGTCATCATGGCCAGCGGCAGCGCCCGCGTCGGACTCGAGGACGATCCCGTGACGCTGTCGCCCGGTGATTACCTCGCCTATCCCGGTGATCTGCCGCATGTATTCGAAGCGCTCGAAGACAACACGTTCGCGACAATGATTTCGGAACATACGTAACAGTTGCACCCCGTACCGCCGAAGCGCGGTGAGCGTCCCGAACGACCGGTTTAATTGCAAACGGACCAGGGCAAATGTCTTGATCGCCGATAGCGCAAGGGGGCAGCGCAATGCGTGCAGTGGTGTGGCAGGGACCGCGGGCCGTCAAAGTCGCCGACGTACCCGAGCCGAAAGTGAAGTATCCGACCGACGCGATCATTCGCATGAGCGCGACCGCGATCTGCGGCAGCGACCTGCACCTCTACGATCACGGCGCCCAGATGGAAATGCAGGCCGGGGACATCCTCGGGCACGAAGGGATGGGGACCGTCGTGGCCGTCGGCGACGACGTCAAACACATCGCGCCCGGCGACACCGTCGTCGTACCGTTCAATATTTCGTGCGGCGACTGCGCCATGTGCCTGCGCGGGCTGTACAGCCAATGTGCCACCACCCGGCAGGCGGCACACGGCAAGGGCGCGGCCCTATTCGGATACACCCACATGTACGGCGGTGTGCCCGGTATGCAAGCCGAATACTTTCGGGTGCCGCAGGCCCATTTCGGACCGATACCGGTGTCCGAAACGGATTCGCCGGCGGTCCTACTGCTGTCGGACGTATTGCCGACCGCATGGGAGGCCGTCGAGCGTGCCGACATCGTTGACGGCGGTTCCGTCGCCGTTTTCGGGCTCGGCCCAGTCGGACAGATGTGCGTCACCGCCGCCCTGTACCGCGGCGCCGGTCGAGTCATCGCGATCGATGAAGTCCCGGCAAGACTTGAAATGGCATCCAGGAACGGCGCCGAATGCATCAATAAGTCCCGCGTATCGAGCCCGGCAAACGCCATAAGAGACCTCACCCTCGGCGAGGGCACCGACTCGGTGATCGATGCGGTCGGCATGGACGCGACCGGTTCCCGTACCGAAAAGATTCTGCAGTCCACGAGAGTACGGCCCGACCGGCTTCATGCGTTGCACCAATCGCTGGAGGCAGTGCGGCGCGGCGGAACGGTGTCGGTGATCGGCGTGTATGTCGGTAACATGCCGAACTTCCCCATCGGTGACCTGTTCGACCGGCAGATCACGCTGCGCTGGGGGCAGGCGAACGTGCGTCGTTGGGACCGGCAACTGTTGACCCTGTTGCGCGACGGCGACCGTCTCCGCGCCGAGGATCTCATCACCCACACTGAACGGCTCGCCGACGCTCCCGCGTGCTACGAGAAGTTCCGCAACAAGGGCGACGGAATGATCAAGGTGGTTTTGAAACCGTGACGGGCTCGAGTCACATCGCCACATAGGAGGAACGCAACTCTTCGAAGGCGGTCGGTACGGCATGCGGATTGTCGACGTATTCGCGGATCCGTTCGGCCGCCTCCTTCGTGCCGATGATGCTGGTGTCGCATTCGACGTCGTACAGGCGGTGCCAATGCACCCGCCGGTAATGGAAAGCGGCTTGGCCGCGCCGGCGGTCGCCGCGGGTCGATTCGCGCCGTTCCAGCTCGTCGAGTGAGCAGCGCACACCGACGAACGTGACCTCGCAGCCTTTGAACAAAGTGACGCATTCGCGCAGCCACGAGCGTTCGCGCAGCACATGGTCCACGATGACGTCATTCCCGGCCTCGGCCATGCCGACGATTGCGCGATGGAAGCCCCGCACCGTCTTCTCCATGGTCTCCTCGAGCTGTTCGGGGGTCAGGTTCGCCGTCGCCGACACGGAACGCAATGCGTTGATGTCGTCGACCGACATATGGAAAAAAGGGGTCTCGAACTGGGTCAACAGCCGCCGCGCGATGCTGGTTTTTCCTGAACTCGAGGCCCCGTTGAGAAAAATGATCCGCCCCGACAGAGGCCTGAATCCGTTCATCCATTCCCCGTACTGTCCTGTCACCTACGGTTAGCGTCGCAATTATGCCAGGTGCGGTTTCCATCCGATTCCGCTGCTGTATCCCCAGGGCGTGCACCACATCGAAAGCTCCCGTCCCCGTCTCGCTTCACGTTTTCCGACCTCATTCGAGGTAACACCTTGTGAATGCCTCGCCCCGGGCCCTAAAAAGGACTGACGAATGACGACAGTTCACCAAGGACGCGGGACCGGGGGCGAAACTGGCGTGCACGCGAATGAGCGTCCGACACCGTGCCCACCTCTGAATACCTCGACGTCCTCGCAGGTTTCGGCTGTCTGACGCACCGCGAAGTGCATTCTCGTCTTGTTTCCATGGAGTGGAACGTGTGCGGCATCGGCGACTGAGCGACGGTGCTGCGGTCACCGGACGGGCGCAGCACCGCACGCATATGCCCGTTCGATCCGTCGTTTCCCGTGTTCGTGGAACTGTGCCGCACGATCCCCGACAACCCCCGTATTTGCCGCGCATAGATCTGGATATCCCGCTTGAGGGTGGCGGACAAGCGACCGTCATGGAGTTCTGCATGCCGGCCCCGGCGGACACCGTCACGCGCGTCAGGCGCTCGTGAGACGGAGGCGACGACGAGGCGTGGCAACGGTTGCGGCACAAGGCCGGGAAGCTCAACAGCCATGCCGCCACAACGATGCACTGGTGGGACGGTTTCGATCTCAACGACGGCCACATCATGGTCTCGGCCTCCGGCCGAGCAGTACTCGTCGATCTGTACTGCGTGGACGGCCATGCCATGTTCCACGCGCTGGAACACGACCCGGTAGCGCTGGCGCGAGAAATACCGGCGTCGAAACGCCACTACATGGCCGATATCGGACGCATTGGCCGCAGCTGTGATCCGGAGGAAATCGCCGCGATTCACTCCGCCGTCGCCGCAGTAAACCGACTCGGTTAACACGGCGTTCAGAAGAATTCAACTAAACCATGTCCATAAATTATTCGCGGTACGACGCCACATAGGCGAAAGTCAGCATGCCCGGCAAGTCAACGCTCAAGCGGACGCACTGCGTTCCTTCTTCCGCCGTAGCCGCTCTCTCGTTATTTCAGGGACGCCGAGGCCCCAGCATTCATCTTTTAGCAGCATCATTTCCAAATTGAATTTCCGCATGAGGTCCGCTGATGCTTGCATAGCTTGCTCCGCGAATTCGTACTCGGACAACCGACCGACGACCCCGTCAGCTAGTTTGCATTTGTACTCGGTCATGCCTCGTGTCTTGAAACGGATATTCTTATTCGGGCCCGCTCCGGCGACAGTTATATTCGGCAGCTCGGTCAGGTATTTCTTCCATACCTCCTGATCGACCTGCGCGGGGTCTTTTATCGGGCGACGCCCGGCTTCCGCCAGTATCTGTTCCCACGCCTGTTCATAGCCTTTGGCCAGGCGTTTCAATACCTCGGCCAGTTGTTGTTCCAAACGCTGTTCGGTGTATCCCGTATAGCTGCCAGGCCGAAATTCCAGAGATGTCAGATTTCGGTCCTTTTTACATTTACCACCGATTTGGCCATCCGGAGAGATCACCTTAACGGTCATGACTTTGCGGCGATCCGCGATGATTCCCATATTTCCTCCATGAAAACGAGAGATAGTCCGAAATGTCGTCCTGGCCGGTCACCACACCCAACCTTATTGTGGCGCTGCAACGACGATTACCGGTTGCATGGCCCCCTTAGCATCGTCCGCAGCGAACGAAACATCGAACTCAACACACAAAGGAGCGACATCATGGGCGACGAAGTCGCACATTGACGATCTCGAGGAGCTATGGAAAGCGCGTCGATTTTGAGAACTGAACCGACGACTTCATCGGCAGCATGGACAAATAAGGCATCCAGATAGGAGCTGGAATATGGCAGAAGAAGTAAGTGTCACCGACCTCGAAAAGCTCTGGAAAGCGGGCGCAGTGAATTTGCAGGCGGTCGCCGCGCAATTTTCGCAGTCAGCCTCACACGTACACAAGACAGCATTGTCCGAGCACCAGGTATTCTCCGGCGCTACACGGGAACTAGTCACTGCATGGAACCAGATCCGAAATCAGCTCCAAGATGAGATTTTGGTCAAAAGTTATGAGAACTGCACCAAATCGGGTAACACTCTGGCCAACATCGCCATTTCGATATCTGAACAAGACAGCGACAACAAGGAACGGCTTGCGGAGACGATAGACGAGATCGAGAACAGTCCTGTCCTCGATGACCGTCCTCCTTCCGTCCCGGAAGCCCCTAGCAGCGACGACCCACACCCTGACACGCGTCACGGCCCTGAGCCGAACTAATACACCTGAAGCCATGAACGATGAGCTCCCAAAGAGGCGAGGCTACATAGATGAGCGATAGCATCACCAACATCGATGTCACCAGTGAACAATCCCTAGTGTCGCTGTTCAAGAGGCATCCAAATAGAAGTGAGCTGAGCGATAAACTAAAAGAGGTCAAGGAAGCCGCGGCCAAAGCACGCAACCTAGAGGTAGGCAACTCGAGCGCGCGCCGCCCGATACCAGAGAGTCAGCAAGACACCGCTGGTGACTACGATTGGATCGACGCACGTTTCGAGCCGTTCTTCAAGCGCCCTCCAAGTGCTGTTTACGCCATGACAAGACATTTGAGAAGCGCCAAAACGCCACTCCATAGCGGAGGAATGACTTCGTTTAATTCCGTCGAAAGCGCAGTGGACGACTGGGGCGGTGCTGCTCAACGGCACTTCATGGACTATTTCATCAGTCCATTCCCACTGGCCGTAACGAACCAGCAAGCAATAATCGAGGAACTCAACGCAGGCCTACTCTGCTATGCAGAAGTGCTGCGTGAAGGGCAGGTAGCGGCGCTCGAAATCGCTATCGAAACCACTAATAGCCTGGATGCACTTAGTTCCGGGATTTTCGGCGACGACGGCGGCATCGTCGCACTGTCGGTTCTCGCCGCAGCCGCAGGCGTTGCAAGTGCCATCCCAACCGGTGGTTTCGGCATTACCCTCGCTATTATCGGTGGCGGTAGTGGCATAGGCGGAACAATTGCGGGCCTTTCGGGAGATGAGGAAAAGCCGATCTCGGGCGGCACCGTCGAAGAAGTCCTACAAAGTATGCAAGACACGCTGGATAAGCTGAAAGACAATATGGAAGAGGCGGAGAAAGCGATCGCTACAGACTGGACTATAAGTAGCGATACCATAGCCGATAAACTCAGGTCGGTTAGCGACAATTCCAAGTCCTCCATCCTTCCTCATGAACCCACGAACGACGGGATCCCCAACCTGACTAGTGGCGACTCGGTTTCGACAGATCCTCAGGACGGAGACTTCAAAGCCTAATTCCTTTGTGGCCGTACCGGTGCGAGTTCGGCGCTGTCGTCCACGTCGTCCATCGATAAACGGCGTACGCGACGTCCCAGATCCGGATTCACCGTGGTGCAGTAATGGTGATGCCCACGGCTTCACCGTCACGCACCACGACGTTGTAAGGCGCGAAATCGCCGTGGCACAGGACCTCAACCGGGTCTCGGCTCGGCAACTGCCAGCCATGGCCATGCTCGGTGACATAGTCGACCGTGGCGTCGTGATACTGGCGCAGCATCCGCGCCGCGCTGACCAGAACCGATTCCGGGGTCACTTTGCGCGAAAGCGGGTAATGGCTGACATGTCCCGGTATGAACGACAGGCGTTCGGTGTGTTCGCGAAGCTCGCGCACCCGCGGCACCGTCGATAGTCCCGCGTCGGCGAGATGCCGCAGCAAACCGTGCGCGTTCGCCGTCCACGGGTGTTTCGGTCGGATCATGTCGTCGCCGACGCGCCGCACCTCGTTGACGCCTCCGGCAAATGTTTCGCACATGGCCCCATCGTCTCGCGCCAAAGCCGCTGCGCGGCAACGCCCTGCAGATGACAGGCGGTCAGACACGACCTGCACACCGCGTGAGGCATGGGCGCCCACCTGATCGGTATCAACCTTGGTGGCACACTGTCGCACCACTCGTGCAGGGGCTCATCCGATTCAGGCTCGCTGACTGCGACTATCGGTCGCGGAATTGAGGCTTGCGTTTCGCCACGAACGCCTCCATTCCTTCGGTCTGGTCCTCGGTGGCGAATGTGGAATGGAAGAGCCGACGCTCGAACAACAGGCCTTCCGCCAGCGACGTCTCAAATGCACGGTCGACGGCTTCGGTGACCATGCGTGCAGCCGGGGCCGACATCGAGGCGATGGTCTTGCCGGCGGCGACGGACTCGGCCATCAGATCGTCGGCGGGAACGATCCTCGATACGAGCCCCGCGCGTTCGGCTTCCTCGGCTTTCATGTTGCGTCCGGTCAGACACAAGTCCATGGCCTTGGCCTTACCGATCGCGCGGGTCAGGCGTTGGGAACCGCCCATGCCCGGTATAACGCCGAGAGTGATCTCGGGCTGTCCGAAAACCGCCGTGTCGGCGGCGATGAGGATGTCGCACATCATCGCCAGCTCGCAGCCGCCTCCCAGCGCGTACCCACTCACGGCGGCAATGAGGGGTGTCTTCACTTGGGACAGAGCCGACCATCCGGCGAACCAGTCGGCGGCATACACGTCGGAGAAACTTTGCGGCAGCATCTCTTTGATGTCGGCGCCCGCGGCGAATGCCTTCGCCGAGCCCGTGATGACGATGGCCTTGGTGTCGGGGTCGGCGTCGAGGTCCGCTGCCAGCGCGGTGAGTTCCCGCATCACCTGCAGATTGAGTGCGTTGAGGGCCTTCGGCCGGTTGAGCGTCACGACCGCCACGTGCGGTTCGGGTCGGGTCAACAGGATCGTGGCGTCGTCGTTCATTCGGACTCCTTTTTGGCGAATGCGCCGTCGATGACGGCCGTGATGATCGCGGAGAAATCGCGGTGTGGACCGTCGATCTTCGCGAAACGGTCGTAGAGCTCCATCGCGTGGGCGCCCAATGCCGTGGACACGTCGTTGTCTTCTGCTGCTGCCTGTGCCAGGTGTAGGTCTTTCGACATCAACCCGGTGGTGAATCCGGCGCCGTAATCGTTGTTGGCCGGGCTCGTCGGCACCGGGCCGGGAACCGGACAATACGTTGTCAATGACCAACACTGTGCCGAGGATGTGGACGCGACATCGTAGAGCGCCTGATCGGACAAACCCAACGAACGCCCCAGCGCGAAGGCTTCGCTGACGGCGATCATCGACACGCCGAGCACCATGTTGTTACAGATTTTCGCGGCCTGACCAGCGCCGGCCGCACCACAATGGATGTGTTTGGCGGCCATGACGTCGAGCAGCGGTATCGCGCGTTCGTACGCGGAGGTCTCGGCTCCCACCATGAAAGTCAGTGTCCCGGCCCGCGCTCCTGACACGCCCCCGCTGACCGGGGCATCAACCGGTTCGTGACCGGCGCCGCGCGCCATATCGGCGGCGGCGCGAGCGTCAGCCACGGCGACTGTCGACGAGTCCAGCAGCAATGTGCCCGGGCGAAGGCTCGGCAGAATATCCTGGTAACACCCCAGCAGGTGTTTTCCGGACGGCAGCATCGTGATGACCGTTTCGGCATCGGTAACCGCGGCGGTAAGCGAGTCGCGGACGTCGACTCCGGCCTCTGCGGCGATATCGACGGCTTTGTGCTCCGGGTCGTAACCGCGAACAGTATGTCCGGCTTTGACGAGGTTCGCTGCCATTGGGCCGCCCATGCGCCCCAGGCCGAGAAATGCAACCGTGTTCATTGAGCTGCCTCCGATGCCAGTGCGGGCTCCCCGTCTGTGGGAGCGAAAAACTTGTCGATGAAGGACTCCGAAACCGCACTGATGTCGCTTGGCGACCATCGCGGGCAACGATCTTTATCGATGATCTGAGCCCGGATACCTTCGGCGAGGTCAGGCGAGCGCAGCATCGCTTTCGACAACCGGTACTCCTGCTTCAGAGCCGATTGGAGATGCGGAAGCCGCCGTGCGGAGCGGATCGACCGCAACGCCACAGCCAAGGATGTGGGCGATTTGGTGGCGATCTCCTTAGCCGCGGCCCTCGCCGCGGCATCGGGATGCGCCCGCAAACGTTCAAGGATTTCGCCGACCGTGTCTGCACCGTAACAACTGTCGATCCACTTTCGTTGGTGTGACAGCCCGGCCGCGGGCGCAGTCTCGGCGAGCATGGCGATGGCAGGGTTGGCGTTGTGCACCGACAATTGAGTTAGCAGATGGGCGAACCCGCGCGACGGGACGAAATCGTCGGCCAGACCGAACGCGATGGCGTCGGCGGCTTCGATCGACGTGCCCGTCAGGGCCAGATGGGTACCGACCTCTCCGGGCGCGCGCCCCAGCAACCAGCTGCCGCCCACGTCGGGATGGAACCCGATGCCGACCTCCGGCATGGCAAGCTTCGCGCGTTCGGTGACGACACGGTGCGAGGCATGGCCCGCGATGCCGATCCCCCCACCCATCACCAGACCGTCCATCCACGCGATGATCGGCTTGGGATAGTCGGCGATGCGTGCATTGAGGCGATACTCACGCCGCCAGAAGTCCAACGAGGAGCTTCC
This sequence comes from Candidatus Stackebrandtia faecavium, assembly GCA_019112895.1. GTDB lineage: Bacteria > Actinomycetota > Actinomycetes > Mycobacteriales > Micromonosporaceae > Stackebrandtia > Stackebrandtia faecavium. The sequence goes on along the minus strand of DXIM01000003.1, from coordinate 691 downwards.
GCCGGATACGGCGTCGGCATGGATCGCCCGGATATCGCCGCCGGCACACAAGCCCCGACCACCACTGCCACTGATGATGATGTTGCGGACGCGCGGCGATTCCTCCCAGAGGTCGAGGGTGTCGTGGACAATGTCGACCATTTCGGAGGTGAGCGCGTTGATGGTCCGCGGACGATTGAGGACTATGCGCCCCAATCGTCCGGTGACGCGAACGATGACCGGTGGCGTGCTCATCCGTTTGCCCCCAAAAGGCCCCGGGCGATGATGACGTTCATGATTTCGTTAGAGCCCTCCAAGATTCTGTGCACGCGCAAGTCACGGACGATCTTTTCGATTCCGGTTTCGGCGAGATACCCGTATCCGCCGTGCAGCTGAAGCGCCATATCCGCGACCTCGAAACCCGTATCCGTGGCGAGGCGTTTAGCCATTGCACACAGCGATGTCGCCTCCGGAAGCTTGGATTCAAGTGCCATTGCCGCATCCCACAGCAAAAGCTGAGCCGCGTGCAGCGACGTATGCGCTTCGGCGATACGGAACCGTAGTGCCTGTGCATCGGCAAGCGGCTGCCCGAAAGCGATCCGCTCCTGAATGTACTGTTGCGCGCTCGTCAACGCGGCCCGCGCGCCGCCGATCGAGCAGGCCCCGATGTTGAGCCGGCCACCGTCCAAAGCATGCATCGCGATGGAGAAAC
>DXIM01000151.1 GCA_019112895.1 Candidatus Stackebrandtia faecavium | reverse complement strand
CTGCGCGAGTCTTCCCGCAATGGTTGCGCTGCAGTGGGTGCGACTTGCTCGGAAAAATCACTCAGTTCGAGTACACCAACACCTCGATGTACCGCCCAGACCAGGCCAAGTTCGAACACTCGAGATGTCAGGGAAAGAAAGGCGAAAGTAAACCATCCTCACGGCTGGCGGTACCTGCGCGATACCTATTGACATGCCAGAGCGGGCATTTGGACGAATTCCCGTACGAAGCCTGGGTGCATGGCGGGAACGAATGCCCCGCCGCGGAGCTTCCGGCCCTGAAGATGGACGATAAGACCGCGGGTAAAGGTGCCTCCGCGATCATTAAATGCGAATCGTGCCAGGCGAAACGTCCCATGAACGAAGCACAAGGTGAGTCAGGTGCAGCGAAACTCCCCGGCTGCCGTGGCCGCCACCCGCACTTGAGCACATTCGACTCAGGAAAGTGCCGAAACTCGACTCGCCTCATGCTCGTTGGGGCATCGAACCTATGGTTCCCGGTCACACAATCGATCATCGTCATGCCAACAACTTCCGCCGAAAAAAAGACAGAGCTGGCCGATAAGATTCGGACCGCGGCCGACATCGAAAAACTTAACACCTACCGCGACAACCTTGAGATTGTGCGCATGGCCCTTGACGGCAAAGTCGACGTCAAAGAGGTTCCCGACGAAGCGCTACGCGAAGCGGTCGATGCCGCATGCGCGTATGAAGTATCTGTGGAAGAGCAAGAAGAACGCGTACGCAACTGGGACCCCATCGACTTGTTGGTTCCTGAATGGAGATATCTGCAGGACGACCCTCCGGGGCCTTTCCACGAAGATAAGCACAGCGGTCTCACTCTGTCTCGACGGGCTCGTTCTCCCAAACTGCCCGCCAAGATATCGCGGGTTCTTGCCGTGGAACGCCTTCGGAAAGTGAACGCTCTCGTGGGGTTCACCCGGGTGGATAGCCTCGACCGCGTCAACGACCAAACGGATCGGCTTGTCCCGCTTACCCGTGAACGAAAACCCAAATGGACGGTTGCTACGGAAGACCGTGGAGAAGGTGTCTTCATACAGCTCGATGAAGAACAAGTCGTCCAATGGGAAGACCGAGTGTTGGCCAGCCCACGTTGGGCGGAGCACCGTGAGGCTCACCGACGCAATTTTGGCAACCGATTGTCGGACACCGCGAGCATGACTGATCCGGACAATCGGTTCAGTCCGCCTCGCTATTGGCTGGTACATACCTTCGCCCACGTGCTGATGCGTGAGATGGCCCAGATGTGTGGGTATTCGGCCGCGAGCTTGAGCGAACGACTATATGCCTGGCCGAAGACGGAGGAACGGGAAGCCGCGGCCGGCTTCTTGATCTGCACTACCGCCTCCGACAGCGACGGAACCCTCGGTGGCCTCGTCCAACTAAGCGAGCCTCACCGGTTGGCCAAAGTCGTGGATGCGGCCCTGCTGCGTGCGACGCGCTGCTCGTCCGACCCGATCTGTGCGATGCGTATCCCCAAAGACCCCGAAGATTTCCTTCACGGCGCAGCCTGTCACTGCTGCGCCATGGCTTCGGAAACGTCGTGCGAGAAAGCTAATCGTTTCCTCGATCGACGCTTCCTAGTCAACTTGCCAGGATGCAACCTTGGTTTCTTCGGGTATGTCGAGCTCTAGAATTGCCCATGAGCTGGGGCGATGCTTGAACGCAACTGAGGCGCGTGGGATCGCCGACCGGCTCGACGATGGCGACACCCTGACGGTCGCATTGAAGGCGGTACCGGCCGACAAGCGCAGTGAAGTGCGCGAACTGTTGAGCGGGCTCGGTGTATCCCGCGAGCATCAGTGCATTGTGCTGCGTGGGATCGAAGGAGCGCGTTCCGTCCTGTCGAATGTGAGTGCGCGCTGGACCATGCCAGGACACATGGCCCAAACGGCGCCGCTGACGACGTCCGCCGTGGAGTTGGTTGCGAGAGCTAACCAGTCCGTCACTTGTTCGACGTTCAACTTCCAACGGTCCTCGGGGCTGTGGAATGGCTTGAAGGAAGCATCGCGTCGTCTCGGTCGACACGTGCGGGTATACATCGATGCGGACGCGGCCGATAAGAGCCATGGTTGGCGAAACACCACCACAACCGACGATATTGCTCAATGGCTTTTCCCGGCGACCGTGTTGCGCACCAAGGTTTTCGACGGTCGGAAAGTCCGCAATCACGCGAAATTCATCGTGATCGATCACCGTTTCGTGCTCGCCACGAGCGCCAACTTCTCCGTAAGCGCCGAAATGAACAACGTCGAGTTCGGTCTTCAGGCAGATAACCCGAGCCTTGCGGACAGGGTGGAACGCGATATGCGTGCTGTCGAGCCGCATCTCTACGAGCAGGTCGTTGTGGACACGTAAGCCGGAGGCTTCACCGGAGTTGGGCCAGTAGCGGGTGCGCCAGAGCGATCAGAAGTCACCAACATGCCGCCAGCGGTCAGCAGCCCGCTCCGTCACCGCCAATCTGGCGTGACCACGACGTCATGCCCCACATCCACACAGCCGATAGGAGAAAGCGAGCTCGGCCTTGGGATTCCGGTCCATGACGTCGAGGTAGTCGCGCACCATCTCGTCTGCGCCGCGGAGTCGTTCGGCCTGGGTGACACCGACACCTTCGATGTGCAACTCCCAGCCGCCATCCCATTTTTTCGCGATCACGGAGTAACTCGTCGGGGTCGCACTTGTCATTGCAGCCAACCTTTCGATAGGCACGGGAGCTTCTTGATCAAGTCGGCGACAACTCCTGGGGAGATCATCTTATGCCGCGGCAACGGTGCCGTGTGCTCACCACAGGGGCATATCCACTTGGCATGTGGACCGCGCCCCGACTCCGCCCAGCCCTGGCGTTTTGGTGCTTTTCTCCAGTATAAGAGGGTGTAGACCCCCGAGATTCACAACACAAAGGGGGCCTAGTTCTGGCGGCTTTCGCAGCTGAGCCTGAGCCGTGTCGATCCGGTTAACGCTGTAAAGCACATCATCATCGCGGGCTTGGGTACCGCGTTCCCGCGGCCGTTCGCGACGAAGTTCAAGGACAGCAGCCCGGCGGAGTATCGGCGTCAGATCCGCAAGGAGCAGTCGTTGTTGTTTGTGGCCGCCACGCGTGCCCGGGACACGTTGACCTTGCTGTGGTCGGGCGAGCCGTCGATGTTCCTGAAGCCGTTGCTGCAGAAGTGATCGAGACGAGGGAGGCGGTGCCTTCCTCGCTGAGTTCCGGCGCGCTTTCGTGCCCGGACACCCCTAGCCGGCCCGAAGTAATCTTGTGACGCGACACAGTCTTGCTGAACCCGGTGTCTGGCCACTGGGCTGACGCGGGACCGCGAGTGTTGACGACCCCCAAAGCAGGCAGAAAGGACAAGCCGTTCATGCCGTACCGCGAAATGTCCCATCCGGAACGCACCGAACACATCATCAACGTGTTGACGACCGAGTTCGGTGAACTCATGGCAGCCGACCCCGGCGCGTTCCACCGTAAGTTCCGGAAAATGGCGGCATCGCCGTTCGCCTTCTACCGCGGCAGTGCATGCCTGTTCTATTCGGATGTGCAGCATGACGAACCGCGTTACCTCGACGACAAGACTTCGCGAGTGTGGATGCACGGCGACCTGCACGCCGAAAACTTCGGCACCTACATGAACGCCAACGGGATCCTCGTGTTCAACGTCAACGATTTCGACGAAGCGTATGTCGGCCCGTTCATGTGGGACCTGAAACGGTTCGCCGCGTCCGTGGCGCTCATCGGATACGCGAAAGCGTTGTCCGACAGCGACATTTCGCAGCTCGTCACGACGTTCGCCCACGCCTACCTGAAGGAGCTGCGTTTCATCGCCACCGAAGGCGACGACGCGATCGGCGAACTCACGCTCGACACCACCGACGGTCCATTGCGGGAAGTGCTGCAGCAAGCCCGCCTGGGGTCGCGGCTGCGGTTGTTGGACACCGAAACTGAACTCGTCGACTACGATCGCCGATTCCGGTTCAAATCCGGTGTGTACAGCGTTGACGACGGCCAACGCGAGAAAGTCGAAGCCGCCTTCGAACGTTACGTCGACACGCTGCCGGACACGGCGAAGACGTTGCGGCCCACGGCATTGCAGATTAAAGACGTCGTGTTGCGTAAAGGAGTCGGTATCGGTTCGGCCGGGCTGCCGTCGTTCAATATCCTGCTGGAAGGCAACAGTCAGGCGCTGGAAAACGACGTGCTGCTGTACATGAAGCAGGCTCAGGTGCCGGCCGTCAGCCGGGTTATCGACGACACGGCCGTCAGCGAATACTTCCTGCACCAGGGACACCGGACATCGGAGTCGCAGCGGGCGCTGCAGTCGTACGCCGACTCGTGGTGCGGTTACACCGAAGTCGACGGTGTGGGCCAGCTCGTGGCGGAAGTGTCGCCGTACACAAACGACCTCGACTGGTCCGATCTGGATGAACCCGACGAGATCGGGCCCGTGTTGGCCTATCTCGGGCGGGCTGTCGCGCGGATGCATTCCGTCGCCGACGACGACTCCGACCACGGGCTCGTCGACTATTCGACGGAAGAAGCAATAGCCGCCGCGATCGGCAACGACGACGACGGGTTCGTGGCTACGCTCGTCGATTTCGCGCACGTGTACGGCAACCGTGCCCGCATCGACCATCAGCTGTTTGTGGACCTGTTCCGTAACGACAAGCTGCCGTTCGGGATCTGACCGAGACCGGGCCGGGCCTGTGTTCAGGGTTTCTCGGTGGCTGGGTTGATGCGTGCATGTTACGGACATGACAGGCATGACTGCGTGCGTTAGTCCGTAGCCCGTAGCCGTGGGACGAGCGGCCGCGTCGTCGGTCGCTGCAGCCGTGGCCGGGAAACGTTGTGCGCCAAGCGAAGGGCGACGACGTGCTCCCCGGGGACCGCGGTGCGTGCATGTTACGGACATGACGGAAAAGACCGGCCGAAGTTGAGGCATGTTACTGACATGAGCCGACAGAAGGCATCGGCAAGTCAGTAACATGCCCCATAACCCGCCCCGAATCGCTCTACACCGGACTCGGCCCGACTGGCCTCGCGCAGGGCGCTTCCGTCCGTCCAATATTCGCCCACCCGGTGCCCAACAGGCAGCATCCGCTCTGCCCAGCGCTTGCTTAGTGTCCGCCCACTCAACATCCGCTCCGCCTACCTGTTGCCCGACAGCCTCGACGCTCAGCCAGCCCAGTGCCCGCTCAGTTTCCGCCCATCCAATATCCGGTTCGCCCACCCAATGCCCGACACCCAACATCCGTTCGCGCCCACCCAATGTCCGCTCCGTCCACTTAATGCCCGGTTCGTCCACTCAATGCCACGGCCTCATCACACGGCGATCCCGGACATAGCTAGGATTGTCCAGCATGACCCCTCCGGCACAACAGGCGACATTCGAGCCCGTCGATGGTTTGAAGGCCGCGCTCATGATCAAATCGGCGGTGGCCCTGTTCGGGCCGTTGCTGTTCGTGTCGTGGGTGTGCGCAGTATGCCTGCCGATCACCAACGACATTTCCGACTCCTGGTTCATCGCCCTGGCCATGATGGCCGTGACATGGGCGGCCTGCTTGTGGATCCGTTCCCGGCAGCTCGACGCCGAGATCCGCGCGATGAGTCTGAAGTTCGACGCCGACGGCATCACCCAGGAAGTGCAGTCGCACAAGAGTTTCATCGCGTGGGATGACCTGCGCGAAGTACGGTCCGTGAAACCGTACGGTCGGATCACGGTCGGGCGTATCGGCAAGATCGGCCGTGCGCGGGGTACGAAACGTAGCAACATCTACGTGTTGGCTAACGCCGTGTTCGGTACCGAGCTCGGGCTGGTGGGGGCCGGGAAACTGGACGTCACCGAGGCGTCGAACCGGCGGCAGCTCAACCGCATCTCACGCAGCATCGAACCCGAAGGTGTCGACGAAGAAACCGGTAAAGCCATGTTGGCGCTGTATCCGCAGCAGTTCCAACTGGATTGGCCGAACGATGTGATAGGACAGTGGCTCGAACACTACCGGCCCGACCTGTATCGGCAGGCCCACGAGGCGAGCGAAGAAAACGCGAACCGGTGACAAAAACGACCGCACCGTTAAGCTTCCGGCACGTCGACGGTGCCGAAATCGACGTCGCCGTCGGGGCTGCGGTAACACGGCGTGTTGAAGAACCCGACCAGGTAGGCGTCCGGGTCCTCCTCGAAACCGGAATCCAACGAATAGTGGTAGCCGGTGGCGGGATCGGTTGCGGCGAGGTTGACGCCCCCGGAGTCCAGGTGTCGGTACCGGGTGATGTCCCAGCCTGCATCGTTCCACAGCCCGTGACGCTTCTCGATCAGATCGTCCACATTCGATTCGGGTGCGAGGCCGCGAACCCCCACCCACACGTGGTAGACGTCCTCCGACAGTTCGCCCTTCTTGCCTTCGCAGCGTCGCAGCCGCATCTGAGTCGACTCCACCTCGATCCCGAGCTCGTCCACCAGCGCCGCGGTGTCCTCGTGGAACTGCGCGGTCGCTTCGTCGACCGGTTTCGTGTCCATGTCGGCTTCCTCCTTAGCGCCGACGCCGCAACCCGACGTCAGCAACGCGACCAGCGCCACGACCGTGGCCCAACGCCACGGTGCGGCCACTGCCGTACGCATCATGTTCACCCGAATCGACGGTTAACGAAGTCAACCTGATCGTATTCTCCGGTGACGATATATGCCTGATTCCGCAGCGACTCGGTATCGGGATCCCAATATTCCGAATGGCCCGACGCCCCCTCGGTGGAGATGCGTTGACCGCCGAAACTCCAGTCGACCGGGCTGTTGCCGTGCACCTGGGTATAAGACACCATGTCGTTTCCGGCCGCGCCGGCCCAGAAATGGTCCTCGGCGATATGCAGATCGCTGACGTCGTCGACCATCGGGCCATCCAGGAACCCTTGACGTTCAGGCGATTCCTGCCCCAAACCGGGGCTGCCGAGCACGATGATGTCGTCGGTGTGCAAACCATCGTCGGTGCCTTGCCCACCCGACGCGTCGGCCGTGCCGACGACAGTCGAACCATAGGAATGGCCGATGACGGTGTTGTGGGCGGGAGAGTCGCCGGTGTGGGTTTCGCGCAGGCCCTCGGTGAACGACACCAGGTCCGGGGCCGCGTCGTTGGCCGGCCCCGGCATGATCCCGCCCGGGATCGTGTCGGGCGGGTCGTATCCGAGCCACAGGATTGTCGACGTCGAACCGGACCCGGGCACCATTTCGGCCTCCGAACGCAAGTCGTCGAGTCGGTCCATATTGCCGTCGACGCTGCCGAGGTCCGTGGACACGCCCGGGACGAAGACCGCGACGTTATCGGCCGTGTCCGGGTTACCGGTCGCGGCGATCACTTTCGCATCCGGTGAACCGTCCGCGCCGGGCGGTTCATATCCGAGCAGGAAAATGCGTTCAGCGTCCGGCCCGTACTGAGATTTTTCGACCCGATCCAAAAGCTCTTGCGCGTTCCCGGTGTCGTGACCGTCCTGCGCGTCTTGCCGCAACGTGACCATGTTCGCAACATGACGGTCCGCCGACGGGACGCCATCCATGAAACCGATCTGCTCCGGATACGCGTACGCATACGCTTCGCGTTCCTCATCCGACAAGTCCTGCCACCATTGTGCATTGTCGTCGGCCGAGCCGCCTTCCGGTGGGGGATCGAGATCGAGATGTTCGCGCAGGTCTTCGCCTATGTCTTCCAGCTCGTCCGGCGCCACATATCCCGGCTGGCTCGGCGACTGGTCCTGCAGGGCATCCGCGGTACGGTCATCGGCGTCACGCGCCGCCTCCAGATACGCGTTAATGTCCTTTTGGTACTGCGCGACTTTGCTGTCGTCCTCGGTGTCCTTCGCCGACACGGCTCCGTCGTCGGCGACAGTCAAACCATCATTCTCGGCTTTGAGGATCGTGGACCGCAGGGACGTCTGCGCCTGCGAAATATCGTCGTAGCCTTTCGACAGCACGGTCGCCATCGCCGACGCGCGCACACGCCGGGTCTCGAACAGCAGCACCAGTTCGTCGCAGATTTCCGCCGCCGACTGCGAAGCGTCGCCCTCCCAACCGGAATTGACGATCGCGCCGGCCACTTTCGACTGCATGTCGCCGTGCACGTCACTCAAGGCGTCGGCGTAGGTGCTCCAATGCTGCGAAGCGTCCGCCAACCAGCCGAGGTCTTTATCGCGCAAATAGTGGAAACTGATCTGGCTCATCAGTCTTGATACCGTTCCCCGCCGCCGACCTCGCCGGGTTCGTTACCGGGGCCGTAATCCGTGTCGAACCAGACGTCGAGCTGGCCGGCGTTCGTGCTGTCGGTGGTTTCATAATCTTTACCGCACGCGACCAGGCCGTCCGCGAAACCGTAGACACGGCCGCGGATATACAGCTCGTCTCGGCCCCACGCTCCGTCGGCCGAGATCAGGCTCGCCAATGTCGTGGCCGTACTGACTTTGCCGTCAGCCGTGGACACGCCGTCGTTACCGCAGCCGGTGGACATGGTTGTGTACGCTGTTTTCGCGTCGTCGGCGACTGCGTCGACAGGGCCGCTGGCCCAGCCATACAGTTCCGATGGGGTCACCCCAATGTCGTTCATGGACACCTACATTCGGGAATGCGCGTTCGCTTTGGACACACCGATCGGGCATACCGGTGCGGGCGACGCGCGGGCAAGCGAAGCCTATAGCTGTGCGCGTAAGGCCCGGTAGACACAGATCCATAGTTTCCCTATATCCCCAGGTGGGGGTGGTGACGCATTCGGTCGCGCCCGATAAAACACGAGATCTGGGGGGCCGGCGATGCGGCCGGCCCCCCAAACTTCACGAACAGTTAGGACGTCGCGTCGTTCCAGAACCGATAGTGGTGTTCCCGCGCGAAATCGACCGACCCGATCCCGTCCTCACCGGGCGCCAGGGACTGGACATATTGCCCGTGCCCGTATTCCGGCCAGGTTCCCGGGTCGTGCGCATCGGGTGCGCCGGTGTGCGCGAACGACGCCCATGTATCGATCATGTATGCGCCAAGTCGGTGCTGCGGCTTCGACTTCGGATGGTACAAATCCACATCGAACAGATAGTTGAGTTCGGCCATGTGATATGCGCCGGTCGGGAAGCTCGGGGCATCATAGGCGCGGAACCAGGGTGCATGCGGGTCCGCGAACTCGAACGCGTGCGTCGGCACATGCCGGGACAGTGTCTCGACGGTGTCGACGGCGGGAGCCGCGTACTCGTGATCGGTTTGCGCCGCCGCGAGCGCTTCGCTCGCCGAATCGTAATCGCGCAGCGGGTACTGTTTCTCGACGAGCGGAGCCAGCTCCTCACCGAAACTCTCGACGAGTTTAGCCGGATACTGGTCATCCGTGATCGGCTTGCCGCCCAAGGATTCGGCGCCGCCGATCATGAGTCGCTGCTCGTCACGATTGATGCCGTGCAGGACCGGGACCCGATTGAAATGCCCCGACTCGATCGCCTCGCTGGGCTCGAGCGGCAACAAGCCGTCGCCAGCGATGAGGGTGCTGTCCGGGACCTGCCCGAACCCGTCAAGCACCTCGGCAACCGGTTTGTCCCGCAGGCATTGCGCGACATCGTCGGTGTCGCAGCCGATGTTTTTCACAACTTCGGCGCCGAAAGCTTCGGCTTCGTCGCGGGTCTGCGTCTCCATGCCCGCGCACGGGGCGCTTTGGAGGATGACCTTGTCGAACAGGCCCTTCGACTGCGGTGATGTCAGGTTCGCGCATGCGGTCCAACCGCCCCAGGATTCACCCATGAGCGTCACGTTGTCGTCATCGCCGCCGAAAGCGGAGGCGTTGCGCTGCACCCATTTCAGGGCCGCCTGCTGGTCTTCCAACCCGAGGTTTCCGGAACCGTGCGAAGAACCGTCGTCGAGACTTTCATGAGCGAGGAAGCCGTACACACCGAGTCGATAGTTGACGGTGACGACGACGGCGTCGCCGCGTGCGGCGAGCTTATCGGCGTTGTACTGGTGGCCCGCGCCGTAGTTTCCGCCGCCGTGCGTGAACACGACGACGGGAAGGTTTTCGATGTCTTTTCCTTGCGGCGCGGTCACGTTCACGTACAGGCAGTCTTCGTCGGTACTGGGGACGCCACCTTGATTACCGTCAAGTTGCGGACATGCCGAACCGGGTTTCGTCGCGTCCTTGACGTTGTCCCATTCTTCGTGTTCCTGCGGAGAACGCCAAGACAGGTCGTCGACGGGCGCGGCCGCATACGGTACGCCCTGATAACGGGTGACGTCGCCGGCGTGGGTTCCGCGGATCTTGCCTTTATCGGTCTGGACGACCGGGGGGTCGCTGTCGCTGTTTTCGGTGTCGTCGGCCCATGCGTGGGTGAACGCGAAGGTGAGCCCGCTGGCGACGAGGACAGCGGCAGCTGCGGCCGCCGGCCAGCGTCGGTGCTTTCGTGTCGGCGCTGCGGCGCCATGACTCGAGGTGTGTTCCATTGTGATCTCCGTAGTGTCGAATAACTGTATATGGCACATACAGTTCAATATATGCTATACACAGTTTTGTCGGCTTGTAAAGCGACCCAGACGAAAGCGGCAAAGCAGGAGCTCATGGCGGAAAAACAGGACGAAACCGGAAACGAACAAAATCGACTCATCGCGCTCCTGTGGGGCGAACCGATGCCGCCGAAACGCGGACCCCGTCCCAAACTCAGCGCCATCCACATCGCCACCAAAGCCATCGCGCTCGCCGACGCGCACGGGCTCGAAGCCGTCTCCATGCAGCGTCTCGCCGCCGAATTCGACTTCACCACCATGTCGCTGTACCGCTACATACCCAGCAAAAACGACCTCGTGGATCTCATGGTCGACCTCGCCTTCGGGGCGCCGCCGGAATTCGACGACGGCGACTGGCGGGACCAACTAACGACCTGGGCGCACCGGTGCCTCGACCGATACCGCACGCACCTATGGCTGCTGGGGGCGGCGACCGCGCGGCGCAGAATTATGGGCCCCAACGAGATCGGGTGGCTCGAATCCGCCCTGGACGTGCTGCAACGCGCGAGACTCGCCGCTGAACAGCGCCACGACGCGTTCCTGCTGGTGAATGGTCATGTCCGTAACATGGCCCTGGAGATCGTGAACCAGTCGCAGCCTGGCGTCGACGAATGGCGTGCCGCGATGGGGAAGCTGTTCGACCAACAGTCGGGACGGTTCCCCGCGTTCCATCAGACGATGAGCGAAGGCGGAATGAAATCGTCGTTCGATAACCGCATCGACATCGGGCTGGAATTCCTGCTCGATGGGATCGCCAAACAAGCCACGGAAGGCTGAAGGCGACCCGTCGTTCAGCGGGTGAATCCGTTGCGTCCGTTACGGCAACAGTCGCCGTGCAATGACATTGTGAGCCGGTTAGCAACGGCGATGAACGCCAGACACAGCAGCTGCATGCCGATGGCGGCCATCGCGTGAATGAACCAGGCACCTACCAAGGTGGGCCCGCCCCAAGCGTTTTCGAACTCGGCGTGCGGCGTGAACGGTATCGACAGGTACGGCAAAAGCTCGGGCTTCAACGGATAAAGCCAACCCGACCACGCCAAGAACAGGACCAATAGGGACACCGTGAAAGCGACCAACGTCGGCACCAATATCGCGAGCCCATAGACCACGGCGCGGCCGTTGCCCGGCTTCACGCCGGACGGTTCAAGAGGGCCGAAACGGTGAGCCGACCGTCGCGAAACGGCGGCCGGTTTCGCGGCTCCTCCGAAAATCCCCATCACGATGGTCGCCATCGCCAACGGAAACCCAGACAGCCCGCGGGCCAGCGGCGCGAACACCCAGTGCCGCCACACGAGGCACCGGAGCCGCGGAGGCGGGGGCGATGCGGCGTGGGAAAACGAAGAGGTCACGATTGACTCCGGACTAGGTGGCGGCATGTTACTGACATAGCCTCGCCCACCGCGTGGCGATGCGCGTCGTCTCACAGGACGAATTGGACCACCTGCCCTGGGATGAACCGGCCCCGGAAAAGCCCCCGTTTCACCGCTTCGTCACCCTTAATGGTCGTCGACGGCGTTGGTCACGGCCCGTCGTCAGTTGGGGCGCGGGCTCACGCGCACCGGCTCGCGTCTTCGGCCCTGCGAACGTGTTCGGCAGCATGATGGCGGCGCTCACTCCACCCACGGCCAACGCCGCCCGAGCAGGGTGGTCGTGGTGGCAGGGTAAGAACCGGACGGCGCGACCGAAGTCATCAAGGCGATAACGCATAGGAACATAGCGAGATAACGGCCGCACACTTTTCGTTGAACGAGACCCAGGAGCGCGGAAAGCGCGCAGCGACACAAGCCTGCAGATTCGTCCGGGCCGCACCCCCCGCGACGCGAGTCGTTATCCGTTCGGCCAGGAGATCTCGTCCGGGCCGTGCCACACCACGCCTTTGTTGCGGCACAAACAGAACGGGTGACCGATCGGGTCGGTGTACACCTGCCAACCGTAGCCTTCTTCGTTGATGAAGTTCTGTTTCAGTGTCGCGCCGAGCTTCGTCAACCGCTGCTGTTCCGGCTCGAATTCGTCCACTTCGAAATCGAGATGGTATTGCTTGGGATGCTCATTGCCGGGCCATGTGGGCGGCACGAAATCCTCGACCCGTTGAAACGCCAACTCGACGCCGCCGAAAGAAATGCCCGCCCAGTCAGCGTCGCTATCGGCCGTGACCGGTCGGCCAGTTACCTCGGCATAGAATCTGGCGAGTTTCATGGTGTCGGGGCAATCGATGATGAAATCGGTGAGCTTCAGCATCGCTCGATGATGTCACGAGTAACGGTGGCACCGACAATGTTTTTTCGCGGTGACGCGCCCGACCTGCCTAGTCAACAAACCCGACGCGTCACGCGGCCGGCGACTACGCGGCGCCTTCCAAAGTGGCGGGGTCGAGTTTTTCGTCGTCGGCGTCCTGCAGCAGCGCGTCGTTGATGACGGCGTACTTACTCAACGCCAAAGCGGACAAGTTCTCGCCTGCACCGATAGTGCCGTTGTCGTAATTGAACAACAGCCCATTCGGGGTGCTCAAATCGAGCCCCATATCGGCGACATAGGTCGTTTCGGCATCCGGCGTCTGCACCGGGTAGAACGTGGTTTCCTCATCGGATCCGTCGACAGTGGCGGTTACTGCTTCGCCGCCGTCGACACGGAAACAAAACGGCGACTCGATACCCAGATCGCCGGCCTCGGTCATCGTTTTTGACGACTCGTCGTAACTGAAATAGTGCAACGCGAGGTCGCCCATATCGCTCGGGATACCCTCCGGAATCGGCGCGAGCGACGCCTGCTTGATCGCGAACTGGTTCTCCTCGGTCGTAGTCGCCAGCTCCAG
>DXIM01000150.1 GCA_019112895.1 Candidatus Stackebrandtia faecavium | reverse complement strand
TCATCCTGTTCATCGACGAGATCCACACGCTGGTGGGTGCGGGTGCTGCGGAAGGCGCGATTGACGCCGCCAGCATTCTGAAACCGATGCTGGCCCGCGGTGAACTGCAGACCATCGGTGCCACGACGTTGGACGAATACCGCAAGCATCTTGAGAAAGATGCCGCGTTGGAACGTCGTTTCCAGCCGATTCAGGTCGCGGAACCGTCGCTGCCGCACACGATCGAGATCTTGAAGGGTCTGCGCGACCGGTATGAGGCGCACCATCGCGTCTCCATTACCGACGGCGCTTTGGTCTCGGCCGCGACGTTGGCGGACCGCTACATCTCCGACCGGTTCTTGCCGGACAAGGCGATCGACCTGATCGACGAGGCGGGCGCCCGGATGCGGATCCGTCGCATGACCGCTCCGCCCGACCTTCGCGACTTCGACGACCGCATCGCTCAAGCCCGCAAGGACAAAGAGTCGGCGATAGATGCGCAGGATTTCGAACGTGCCGCACAGCTGCGCGACAACGAGAAGACGTTGCAGGAGCAACGCGACGAACGCGAAAAAGAGTGGAAAGCCGGCGACCTCGACACTGTGAGCGAGGTCGACGACGAAATGATCGCCGAAGTGTTGGCGAACTGGACCGGCATCCCCGTGTACAAGCTGACCGAGGAAGAGACCTCGCGTCTGCTGCGCATGGAAGACGAGCTGCACAAGCGCATCATTGGCCAGGTGGACGCCGTCAAGGCCGTCTCGCAGGCGATCCGTCGTACGCGTGCCGGCTTGAAGGACCCGAAGCGGCCCAGCGGTTCGTTCATTTTCGCTGGCCCGTCGGGTGTCGGTAAGTCGGAGCTGTCCAAGGCGCTCGCCGAGTTCCTGTTCGGTTCGGAGGACTCGCTCATCCAGCTGGACATGAGTGAGTTCCACGACCGGTACACGGTTTCGCGGCTCGTTGGTGCGCCTCCGGGCTACGTCGGTTACGACGAGGGCGGTCAGTTGACCGAGAAGGTCCGTCGTAAGCCGTTCTCGGTGGTGCTGTTCGACGAGATCGAGAAGGCTCACGCCGAAGTCTTCAACACGTTGCTCCAGATCTTGGAGGACGGACGCTTGACGGACGGGCAGGGTCGCATCGTCGACTTCAAGAACACTGTCATCATTTTGACGACGAACCTGGGCACGAAGGACGTCGCTAAGGCGGTGTCGCTTGGTTTCCAGTCGGACGGTGAGGACGACAGCTACGAGCGCATGAAGTTGAAGGTGCAGGACGAGCTGAAGCAGCATTTCCGTCCGGAGTTCCTGAACCGTATCGACGACACGATCGTGTTCCCGAAGCTGTCGGAGGACGAGATCATCCAGATCGTCGACCTGATGATCGAGCGCATCGAGGAGCAGCTGCACAACCGGGACATGAGCCTGGAGATCACGCAGGCTGCGAAGGAATTCCTCGGGCACAAGGGCTACGACCCGGTGTTGGGTGCTCGCCCGCTGCGTCGCACGATTCAGCGCGAGATCGAGGACGTCCTGTCGGAGAAGATCCTGTTCGACGAGCTGCAGGCCGGCACTGTCGTGACTGTCGACTGCGAAGGGGATCCGTCCGATTTCGAGAACGCATCGTTGACGTTCACGTCGTCGCACAACCCGCGGGTCGAGGTGCCTGACACGCCGCCGGTGGAGTTGGCGTCGGGCGAGTCCGGTAACGAGGAATCGTCTTAATAGGTATTCATCTGAGTGGCGCTCCGGTTTCGACCGGGGCGCCACTTCTTTTTGCACTTTGGGCGGAGGCTTCCATATGTGCACATAAATGGTCTCTGAATAGTTCCCTATACCTGTCGTTTCTTCTTGCGGCACAATCGAAATCCCGATTTCATCGGTTGCGGCGCCACGAAGTGTGTCGCTGCAATCCGCAAAAGTTGGGATGAGGAATGAAATTGATGCGTCGTGCCATCGCCACTGCCGCGATCGGTGTAGCCGCCGCCGGAATCATCGGCCTGGCTTCCCCCGCCGCTTCGGCGGCGCCCGTTTCGAACGGCGATACCGCAATCACCGCGAGCTGTGACGCCTACTGGGAGAAGTACGAGTACGCAATGGACAAGGCATATGCCGCCGCGGCGCGCGGAGACGATGACGCATACGCGTATTGGAAGGCCGTCGCAGACGAGAACTTGGCCGCCTATAAGGCCTGTCACAGCTGACACGGAACCGAGAGCCGCAAGCCAAGAGTAGGCCCGTCGGCCTCGCCGACCCATAACGTAAGCCCCGAGGTGCGATGAACGCCTCGGGGCTTTCCTATGGCCAGCTGTGGATTGGTTTCGGTGGCCGGGCATCGCAGCCGCCGCGAGACAGGATGGTCGATGCGAGGAAGAAACGGGGCCGGGAAACGCCAGGGGTGCTGCGCGGGCATGGAATCACTACGACGTTGACTCCATGCGCTACGAGCGCAAAATGCCGGTAGCGAACCGTCGTATCCCGGTCGGCATAACTGAGCATGGGACGCGCCTGTCGTGGCGATGCCATGCAGTTCCACGACGCCTTTTTCTCAGTTCCCACTAGCGTCGAGTTGCCTTCGTTGCTTATGATCGCCATCCGCCCCCGCAACGACAGCGCGACCAGCTCGTTCGAACGGTTTCGCTCCGTTGCGGAATTGCCCCGCCCCGGCAAGGAGAAGAATGAAGACCATGCGACGCGCCATCGTTACCGCCACCATCGGCGTCATGGCCGCCGGCGTGATCGGATTCGCCGCCCCCACGGCCTCGGCATCTGAGACCGCCACTCAAATCGATACTGCCAGCGTCTCCTGCGAGTACTACAAGGACATGGCCCGTAAATGGCAGAACGTCGCCGACAGCTCGAACGGCAAGAAAGCACACGAGGCCAAAAAAATGTCCCAGAAATACCTCGCGCAGTATTTCGCCTGCGCCTTCTAAAAAGCCGTGCCCGGCGCGGCTCGTCGTATTCGCGCTTTCCATCGGCCGCCCTTGCCTCCTTGCCGGTGTCAGATTCATAATCACCGCCCGAGGTCGCCGCGGCATAAGTCATGACGTCTCCCATACAGACGCGCTGCCATCCGGATGTCCGTCGGATTTGACACGGGGTTTTACGTTATCCCGCACCACATCGACCATTCTGCGGACGCCTAGGCGTCCGCAGAACGTGCTGACAACGCCGGGTACGCGTACTGGAAGAACGTAGCGGACTCGAACTTGGCGAAGTGCGAGTCCTTCCACGCCTAACACGGCAAGCCTATTGCTGGTAGCGGCCCGATAGCTGCCGTCACGATTCGGCTTTAATGCCCCGAAGTCCTCGACACTTCGTGGCATTTGCATGTCCATACATTTGCGTCATCCGTTTACTCTCATGCCCGGATCGCAATATGCGCGCTGGCCGGGGCCGGCCACAGCGTGAGTCCTCACGCGATCCGCCACTTGTTCGACTCAAAGGAGAGAAAATGAAAACGAAGCGACGTGCACTCGCGACCGCCGCCATCGGCGTCATGGCCGCCGGCCTTATCGGTTTTGGCTCCCACACCGCATTCGCAGAAACGACTAACACCAGCGATAACGTCAGCGTTAGCGCTGGTTGCAGTTGGTACAAAAATAAGGCCGATAACTACGAGGCGCGCGCGGAACAGTTGCGGGCTCAGGGTGACTGGACCGGCGCCAGGTGGGCATCGAAGAAGGCCGAACAGTACCTCGAAAAGTACTACGCGTGTACCTTCGGTTAAGAACTCTTGGCGATTCGCGCCATTTCCATATACCTAGATGGGTTTGACACACCACCCACTATCGCTTTCACCCCCCCAGCAGCCGTGCCAGGCCCGGAATGGCTGACTTTGTCCAAGGAGAAAAATGAAAACAATGCGACGCACCATCGCCACCGCTGCCATCGGCCTTGTGACGGCCGGTGTCATCGGGCTCGCCGCCCCCGCAGCTTCGGCGGCACCCGTCTCCGATAACGCCCCGCAATCAACCCCCATCGACTGCAAGCCGTATCTCAAAGCCGCCGAACAATATCGGGAGCTCGCCGCGAAATACAAAGCCAAGGGGATGTACAAGCAATACGCCAAGGCACTTGCCGCAGCGGATAAGTACACGCACCTGTACAAGAAGTGCATCTACGGTTAGAAATCCACAGCCACGTTTATCGACGGGCTCGCCGGCGAAGCGGTGTCGGGAGAAATGCCGCACCGCCCGGGGAGCCCGTCGGTTCGTGAGCTGCTCTTGAGGGGGCAACAAGCTGTAAACACGGACGAGCCGGGGCGCCTTGCGCGCGAAAGCCCCGGCTCGCCGTGTCGGTCAGCGCCGCGCGGCGGGCGCGGCTGTCGCAGCGGGGTCGGCAGGCTCACGGGTTCCGGTCGGTGGGACGCCTGCGGCGCGCCGTCACACCGTCGTATTCCACGTGGCCAATTCACCACGACGAAGTGGCGCTTGGAGAGCCACCTCACTGACCTATTCAAAAATGATCTTGACGTCAGATACGAGATTAGCACTAATGTTTCCGCAGCGCACACCATAAGTTCAAGCTGAAACGCCGATGACACCAATGACCCACGAATCATCGACGCGCCGTGCTAGACCGTTATTTCACAGCCACATCTATCATTGGGGCGACACGCCCGACTGAGGAGTTCAGGTACTTATGCCAACTACACCCAATGTCGGCCGACGCGCCGCACGGGTCATCGTCGACGAATTCATACGCCACCCGGGCCCGAAAACGGGCCTGATCACCGGGGCCGGGCCAGGCCATCCGGTCCTGGCGGCGGCCGTCGATGCGCTACTTCCCGACGACAAACTCACCATCATCGTCGACCCCGCTGAACGGGCGGATCACGAAACGTATCTTTCGCAGCAGGGCGCCTGGGTCACCGACCGCGTCACCCTCGTCACCTCGGCCGCCGACGCCGCACCCGCAGACGTGACAATGATCGCCGAACCGATCCAAGACGAGGCGGCCGAATTCACCAAGGCCGCCGTAACGATGCGGGAATTGACCAACCCCGGCGGCGTACTCACAATCGCAGCCCCACTGTGGGCGGACGCCACCGAAGAGATCACGAGTCTCGTCGCCGAGAACGGCACCGGAAGCGATCTGGTGCTGCTCAATAAACCCCCGCTGCGTATCCACCGACTGCGTTTCCAGGAAGCTCCCACCGAGCTGGCCGACAGGGTCGCGCCCACATACCGGCCGAGCAGCGTCCCGTTGACGTCGCGGATGAACATCGACTCCAACGGTCTCGCCGCGGGCGCCGCACTGCTCGGCTTGGCCGGCTTGACGAAGAAAGCCCGGCCGAAGTCGAAGCTGTGGATGGTGCCTGCCGCGGCGGCGATCCCCGCGGCCGCGTTCTTCCGTGACCCGCAGCGCGTCACCGACGACGACCCGGGCGCGATCGTTGGTTCCGGTGACGGGAAAGTCCTGTCGGTGGAGCGCATCAACGATGACCGCTTCGGGCAGAACACCGAATGGCTGCGTATCGCCGTGTTCCTGTCGATCCTGGATGTTCACGTCAACCGGTCGCCAGTGTCTGGACGAGTCATCGACGTTTTCCGCGAATCCGGTGGCTACGCCCCCGCGATGAACGAATCCGCCGAACACAATGTCGCGTGCTACACGGTCCTGGACACCACGCACGGACCGGTCGCTGTGGCTCAACGCACCGGCCTAATCGCGCGCCGCATCATCAACCGGACACAGCCGAAAGCGATGCTCGCCAAGGGCGAACGGTTCGGCCTGATCCGTTTCGGTTCCCGCACCGACGTCTACCTGCCGGCCGATGCCGCCGACGCACTGGTCGCGCCGGGCGAACGCGTGGTCGGTGGCGAAACCGTCATCGCGCGTTGGCGCGAGTAGGCACAGCACCCGCCGAACAAGATGCCACGGGGGCATGCGACCACGACCGGTCGCGTGCCCCCGTGGCATGTTCGTAACTTATGCGGCCGGCTCCGGTTCACGGCGCGGCACCCGGTAGCGCCAGAAACTGGGGATCAGGATCGCCGCGACGATCGCCAGCACGATCGTCAACACCCCTCCGCCGCTGGCGGCCACGGCCGTACCGAAACCAGCCGCCGCCCAACCGTGCAGCAGGTGCGACAACCGCGGGCCACCCGCCACGACGACGGTGAATATGCCTTGCAGCCGGCCCCGCATCTCATCCGTGGCGGCGCTTTGCAGCATCGAGTTGCGGTAGACCATGCTGACAAAGTCGGCGGCGCCACCGATCGCCAGGAAAATGACGGCCGCCACCAGCGAATCCGACAACCCGAAACCGACGATCGCCAAGCCCCACGCGCACACGCCGACGACGACGCCGACTCCGTGACGCGAGACCCGCGACAACCATCCCGACGTCACGCCGACCACCAGCGACCCGAGCGGTATCGCCGCATACAGCCAACCCAGACCAATACCGCCTCCCGGCGGGTCGCCGAACGTGCGCTCCGCCATTTCCGGGAACAACGCCATCGGCATTCCCGCGATCATCGCGATCAGGTCGAGCACATACGACGCCATGAGGATTTTCTGTGTCCGCAAGTACCGGAAGCCATCCAAAATGTCGCGCAAGCCGGCGCGCCGCGATGGGCCGGTCAGCGGCGGCATCGCCGGCAAGGAGAGCACGGCGAGCAACGCCAAGCTGAGCGCGAAACTGTCGAGGATGTATAGCGTCGACAGTCCGATGAACGGGATCAACAAGCCGGCCAGGAGCGGCCCGAAGATGGCGCCGAAATGGAACACTGTCGTGTTCAGAGCGACCGCGGAGGGCACGAGCTCGTCCGACACTAGGCGCGGCACGACGGCGTTACGCGCGGGCGACCCGAGGGACGCGAACGACTGCACCAAGACCAGCAGGCCCAAGACCAGCCAGACGTTGTTGATCGCCAACCACGCCTGCAGCCACATGATCAGCAGCGACAGCGCGGAACCGGCGTTGCTGAAAATGATCATCTTGCGCCGGTCGACCGTGTCGGCGATAGCGCCGCCCCACAGCCCAAACACCAGCAACGGCAGCAGTGCCGCCGCACCTGTCAGCCCCACATAGGCTGATGAACCCGTGATGTCGTACACCTGTTTGGGGACCGCGACGATCGTGAACTGGCTGCCGACGGTGAAGACGATGTTGGACATCCATAGTCGACGAAATCCGCCGATGCGCAGCGGCCGCGTATCGATGACAATCTTCGATAGAAGACTCGATTTGGGTTCGGAGGGCGATCGGCGGCCGGAGGGCATGAGGCGTAAGCCTAGCGATCCGGGCGAAGTGGAAGCTATGAGTGACGCCACGTTCGAAAGTCCGATTTCGGTTCGGGCTCGGACCGCCCGCCGCGGTGGCGCGGACACACCCGTGACTACCGCGAACACCGTCGCCGCGGTCGGGCAATC
This sequence comes from Candidatus Stackebrandtia faecavium, assembly GCA_019112895.1. GTDB lineage: Bacteria > Actinomycetota > Actinomycetes > Mycobacteriales > Micromonosporaceae > Stackebrandtia > Stackebrandtia faecavium. The sequence goes on along the minus strand of DXIM01000150.1, from coordinate 23,375 downwards.
CCCCCAGTCGGGCGGCAGCGCCAGCTCAGCGCCCGTTCGTCAGCATTCGATGACGTTGACGGCGAGCCCGCCGCGCGCGGTCTCCTTGTACTTCACCTTCATGTCGGCGCCCGTGTCCCGCATCGTCTTGATGACTTTGTCGAGGCTGACGGTGTGCTCGCCATCGCCGCGTAGCGACAGCCGTGAAGCCGTGATCGCTTTGATGGACGCCACCGCGTTGCGTTCGATGCACGGAATCTGCACGAGCCCGCCCACCGGGTCGCACGTGAGCCCGAGGTTGTGTTCCATCGCGATCTCGGCGGCGTTCTCGACCTGTTCGGGCGTGCCTCCGGCTACCTCCGTCAGCCCCGCGGCCGCCATCGAACACGCGGAACCGACCTCGCCCTGGCAGCCGACCTCGGCACCCGAGATCGAAGCGTTCTCCTTGAACAAGACGCCGATGGCCCCAGCCGTGAGCAAGAACCGCACGATCCCGTCGTCGGTGGCCCCCGGCATGAAACGCCAGTAGTAGTGGAGTACCGCGGGAACGATGCCGGCGGCCCCGTTCGTCGGGGCCGTCACGACACGGCCGCCGCCGGCGTTTTCCTCGTTGACCGCCAGCGCGAACAGGTTCACCCAGTCCATGATCCGCAGCGGATCGGTGGCGAACCGTTCGTGCGATAGCTTCTCGTACATGGTCGCGGCGCGGCGCGGCACCTGGAGTCTTCCAGGCAGTCTCCCGGTCGCGTGGCAGCCGGCGTCGACGCATTCGCGCATGACGTTCCAGATTTTGAGCAGACCGTCGACGACTTCCTCGCGGGTGCGCCACGCCTGCTCGTTGGCGAGCATGACGTCGCTGATCGACATGCCGGTGGCATTGGTGACTTCCAACAGTTGCGCGCCGGTCGAGAACGGATGCGGGACGGGGGTGTCGTCGCGTTTGATCGGGGGCGCGTCGCCGCTGCCGTCGTCGTTGACGACGAATCCACCGCCCACGGAGTAGTAGGTGCGTTCACGCAGGACATGGCCGTGCGCATCTTCGGCGGTGAACATCATCCCGTTGGGGTGGAACGGGAGGCTCCTACGCCGATGCAGAACGAGGTCCTTTTTGGTGTCAAACTTGATCGGGTGCGCGGCGAGCAGGTTGATCGTGGCCGTGTCGTAGATGCGGTCGACGCGTTCATCCACGGTGTCGGTGTCGACTGTTTCGGGGCTTTCGCCTTCGAGTCCGAGCAGCACGGCGCGATCCGAGCCGTGTCCGTGTCCGGTTGCCCCGAGTGAGCCGAACAGTTGCGCATGAACGCGCACCGTCTCGGATAGGAGTCGGTCGTCGGCGAGGCCGGCGACGAACTGGCGTGCCGCGCGCATCGGGCCGACAGTGTGCGAGCTGGATGGGCCGATTCCGATAGAGAAGAGATCAAAAACGCTGATCATGACTCGCCACGCTCCTACCTTCGCGGACACGACACGTCGTTGTGCCGGATCTTGGCCAAGAGTATCGCCTGAATAGCTCGCAAATTAGCGTGTACGAGGGTCGTTTTTACTGGGCCGCGATCACTGACGCGTGGCGGCAGTAATGCCGCGGCGCGGTGTTACCGCAGTTGAGGGGCGCCGTTTTCGGCATGTTCCGAACATGACTAACGCCGCACGGCCACCACAGCGTCGCCGAACGCCGCGCCGTTATGGGCTCGCCACGATCCTGTGAGGCTGCACACGCCGCGCCGTCAACACCGCATCCTCGATCGCGCGCCGCCAACCGCCGCGCCGTCGGTCGCTGAGCCGCGGCGTCTCCGCGCCCTCGATCTCGCCGTCAAGTCACCGCACTGCCCCTTGCCTCGCTGGCAACGGCCGAGCATCCAATCGGCACGCCGTCAGTCACCGTGCCGTAGCGAGTGCCGCTCTCGGTCGCCGCACCGTTGACGGGCAGGTCTTCGACATGTTCCGCACATGACTAACGCCGCACGGCCATCGCTGCGGGGTCATCACCGCGCCGTCAGTCGCGCAGCCCCGCTTTGCGGTCGGCCTCGGCCAGCCGCGCCAGGTACGCGTTGTACTGCTCGTGCGGATCGTCCTCGGGCCGCCCTTGCGCCTGCGCCCGGTCCGATTGACGGTCGATGCGCCGGGCGGCGCGGTCCTCGCTGCGCGACCACTGCCAGATGAGAGCCACGAGCACGATGAGGCTCGGCGGCTCCCCGAACGCCCAAGCGATGCCGCCGCCGGCTCGCTGCTCCGCCAGCAATGTCGCAGCGTCAGCGCGGCCGAGCCCCAGGAACCAGTCGGGGGCCAACAGTTCCGTCGACATCATGAGCACGAGACCGAAGATCGTGTGGAACACGATCGCGACGAAAAACAGCAGGATCTTGGCCGGGTACGGCAGCCGCCGCGGTGTCGGGTCGATACCGATGATGACCCAATAGAACATGCCGCCGGCCGCCAGGAAATGGAACAGCATGAACAAGTGGCCCGCATGCGAACGCATCGCCCACTCGTACAGGCCGGTGAAGTACATCATGTACAGGCTGAACGCGTATATCACCAGCGCAACCAAGGGATGCGACAGCACGCTCATGACCCGCGAATGCAGGATCAACAGGAGCCAGTCGCGTGGGCCGCGGCCCGTCTTTCTGCCCGGCAGCACCCGCAACGCGAGCGTGACCGGGGCACCCAGTACCAGCAGGATCGGCACAAGCATGTTCAAGGTCATGTGCTGGACCATGTGGGCGCTGAAGATGACCATGCTGTATTTCGCGAGACCGGACGACGTCACGAATATCGCCAACAGCCAACCTGCGGTCCACGTGACGGTGCGCATGATCGGCCACGTGTCGTGGCGCCGATGCAGCCGCACGACACCGTAGATGTAGGCGCCGATCGCGGTCAGGCCAAGGGTCGCCAGCACAAGCTCCGGGTACCACTCCAACACGACGCCGTGCGGCGTCATCCGCTCCGGCATTGGAAATCCGAGCCACGCCTGCATGGCGGAATCGGGGACGTCCGGGACCGGTGGCGGCGGAGTCCGGGACAGTGCGGGAGCCAAACCGAAAGTCGCGCCCAAGACGAGGATTTCCACGACCGCGAAGCGCCGGAACAACGCGGGCCGGGTCTTCAGTTTCGGCAGCGTGACCTTGCGATGCCACAACCCGAAACCGCCGAGAACGATCAGGGCCGCGACCTTGCCGAGGGTCTCGATGCCGTAAGCGGTACCGAACAGATCGTTCCAGCTGTATATACGCGTGGCCGCGTTGATGACGCCCGACAGCGCGACCGCGATGAACGCGACCAGGGCGAGAGCGCTGTACCTGCTGACTGCGGCGTCAGTGACTCGACGCGATACCAGTAGGGCCACCAAGCCGCCGAACCACAGGACCGCGCCGATGACGTGGAAGATCATCGAGTCCACGGCGATCTGGTGGTTTCCGGACGCGATCGCGTGCCCGGTGAAAACGACCGGCAGGCATGCCGACAACGACAGGACCGCCACGAACCCGGCGCCGGTGACGCTCAACGTGTTCAAGGCGATGATGGCGACGATCAGTGTCAGCACGGCCGTCAACAGGTACGCGTAACCGCTCTCGGTCGTCCACAGGTAGCTCCACATGCCTTTGGGCGTGATGGTCGACAGGGGCTGAGCCAGGTAGTCGCCGTAGTTGGCGAAAGCTTGCGCGATCGACACCGCCACCCACGCCACGGCGCTCCAGCCCGCCGTGCGCAGCCAGCGGTACTGCTGGGGGCCGATCCTTCCGTTGTCGCTGTCGACGAAGAACGCGGCAGCGACGGCGAGGCCAACGGTCATCACGGCCAGCAGGTCGTGGGACAGTTTCAGGATCGGCACAAGCCAGGTAACGAGCGGGTCGCGCGCCGCCAGTCCCGGAAGCGAGTCCGTGACGATGCCTCCGCCGAGCAGCAGAACGATGACGCTGACGGTAATGGCTGTCGCCGCGGCGGCGGTTACGGCGCCGGTACGCCAAGCCGATCGCAACCCTGCGGCCACAGTCACCGATGTGTCGGACGCGGGTGGCATGCTTTTCGTCACGGATCGATAGTCGCTCACGCGGTTGCGTCGCTGCTAATCGGGCCCGGGCACAGTGACGCGCGTCAGTGGGAAATGTGACGCGTGCGGCGTTGGGATTGTATTTAGCGAGAGATTTCTTCCCGACCAATCTCACATTTCGCGGTTCCCGTTCGTCATTCATGTAAACCATCCACCTTTGGAGGCGGCGTTTGTGAACGCATCACCCATTAACGGACGCACCGGCGCCGGTCGGTTTGAACGGTTCACGGTCCGCGCCAGCCGGTCACAGGCTGCGGCATGTCCCGGTGCGTGGCGATGAAACCGCCATTCGACGACGTAGTGCGCACGCACGGCGCCACGGTGTTGCGGGTGTGTCGCGCCGTTGTGGGACCGCACGACGCCGACGACGCCTGGTCGGAGACTTTCCTGGCCGCGATGCGTCACTACCCGCGGCTTCCCGACGATGCCAATACGCGCGCCTGGCTGGTCACGATCGCGCACCGAAAGTCGATCGACATCACCCGCGCGCGTAAACGCCGTCCCATAGCGGTCGACGAGGTACCCGAGCGCGCGGACACCACTGCCGGCGCCGAAGGACACGCCGAGCTGTGGCGCGCGGTGGAGCGGCTTCCGCTGCGCCAACGCCAGGCCGTCGCCTACCGCTATCTCGGTGGGCTCGCCTATAAGGACATCGCCGCGCTGATGGGCGGAACAGACGCTTCGGTGCGGCGAGCCGCGGCCGATGGCGTGGCCGCCCTACGCGCCGCGTTTAACGCGGCGTCTAATACAGGAGCAACACGATGACGAACGTGAACGAAGAAGAGACTCTGTCGGCACTACGCGAGCTCACCGAACCGGTCTCAATGCGAAACCTTCGGCATGACCTCGCGTTGCGCGCGAATCAGGAGGGCATTTTGGACGTCGCATATACCCGGATCGACACCCCGATCGGGCTGTTGCTGTTGGCCGCGACACCGGCCGGGCTCGTGCGTGTTGCCTTCGACCGCGAAAATCACGATTCGGTACTAGAGACGCTGGCCGAGAAGATCAGTCCCCGGATACTGCCCGACACGTCACGGCTAGATCCTGCAGCGGCACAGATCCGTGAATACCTCGCCGGCGAACGCGACAGCTTCGACCTCGACCTGGACTTCTCACTGTCGAGCGGCTTCCGCCGAAAAGTCCAAACAAGACTCAGCGATATCCCGTTCGGGCATACCCACAGCTACACGCAGGTGGCGGCCGCCGTCGGCAACCCAAAAGCCGTGCGCGCCGTCGGCAGCGCATGCGCGACGAACCCGCTTCCCATCGTCGTACCCTGCCACCGGGTCCTGCGCAGCGACGGCTCGCTCGGCGGCTACATCGGCGGGCTATCCGTCAAAACCGAACTACTCCAACTGGAGGCCGCCGCATGACATCCGAATCCACCATCGACGCCCACGTCGAAGCGACCGATAACGGCCTAGTGGTCGGTGCGGACGGGCTGGCCAGGCCGTCTTGGGCGGCATCAAGCCCACTCCTCCAGGAGTACTACGACACCGAGTGGGGCATGCCCGTCAGAACCGAACAAGGCATGTTCGAACGCATCAGCCTCGAGGCTTTCCAATCGGGCCTGTCGTGGGCGACGATCCTGCGTAAACGCGACGCATTCCGCGAGGCATTTCACCACTTCGACCCCGACACTGTCGCCGACTTCGGCTCCGACGACGTCGACAGGTTGATGTCCGACGCCGCGATCGTGCGCAATAAAGCGAAAATCCTTGCCACGATCGCCAACGCCCGCGCCACCATCGAACTGCGCGACGGGGACGGCCTCGTCAACTTCGTGTGGTCGTTCACACCCGCGAAGACGCCTCGGCCCCGCACGATCGAGGAGATCCCCACGCAGACCACGGAATCGAAAGCCCTAGCGAAGGCGCTACGGGCGCGCGGTTTCCGCTTCGTCGGTCCCACCACGATGTTTGCTCTCATGGAGGCCATCGGCATGGTCGACACGCACCTGCTCGACAGCCACCGTCGCGGCACGTCCGGGGTGTGGGGTTCGCCAGCGAGTTGACGCCATGACGGCCCCGACCGGGGCAACCGCTAGAGACAGTTCCTCGTCAGCCGTCTAGTCTTCCCTTCATGTCACAAGCCGAATTGACGCCGTTGACCTTGGTGCAGGGCAAACTCGTCAACGATTACCCGACCATGGCGCCCGAAGTGATGAAGGGCGAGCCGCTACGCATAACCGAGCACGGTGAGAAGATCCTCCACGAGCCCTGCCAAGCCGTCACCGATTTCGGTGCGTTGCGCTGGGCGAAGCTCATCAACGACATGTTCACGACTATGTGGATCGCGAACGGCTGCGGCCTCGCGGCCAACCAGGTCGACGTCGATGCCCGACTGTTCGTGTACGACGTCACCGACGAGCAGGGCAACCGCCACGTCGGCCACGTCTTCAACCCGACGATCGAGGTCACGGACAAAACACCGCTCGACGAAGAACCCGAAGGCTGCCTGTCAGTGCCGGGAGCGAATCAACCTCTGTCGCGCCCGTCCGGGGTACGCCTGACCGGCATGAGCCGCACGGGCGAACCATTGACGCTCAACGCGTCAGGATTCCTTGCCCGCTGCTTCCAGCACGAAACCGACCACCTGAATGGCGGTGTGTACGTGGACCTGTTGAATAAGCGTGCCCGGCGTCGCGCCTTGGCGGAATCCGCCCGCGAACGGGAAGAAACCCTCGCCGCCCGCGCCGAAGCCAGCACGCAACTCGGTAAGACACCGGCCGCGTACCCCGAGACGGCACCGTAAGGCCGGGATCTCGCACCATTCCGGCAGCGGTTCCCGCTGCCGGAGCCACTGCGGCGGTGGCCCGTTAGCTGGGGCACCGCCGGCGACGATTCCACCGACGATCGCGGCCGTAACGTCCATATCGCCGCCGACCGAGACCACGGTCCGCACGGCTTTCGGGTAATCATCGAGATGGTGGGCCGCAACCCACACGCACAGCGGCACGGTGTCTTCGGCGCGCGCGTCGCTGCCGTTGCCGACTCGGGCCACGAGCTGTTCAGTCGTGCCGGCGTATGAACGCACACTGCGCAGCAGCTCCCGCACGGCACTGTCCGGGGTCTTATCGACGACGGTGGCGATGAACTCCGCTGGCGACGGCGTATCGTGCCGCGCAGCCAACGCGGCCGCGACGGCCACGGCGACAGCCCCGGCGACACCGTCGGCGTGCAGGTGCGTCAGTTCCGCGGCCAACTGCGCTTGCTGCGCGGCAAGTTCCAGGTTGTCGGCGAACCACGCCCCCAAGGGCGCGGTCCGTGCCGCGGCACCGTGCCCTTGAGATCCCGCGCCCGCGAGTGCGTCACCGGTCAACACATTCCAGTCGCCGCCACCGCGCACGTTCGTGACGAGGTCGGTGTGGGGTCCGTAGCTTTCGAGGCGTTCGAAATGGTCGGTCCATAGTTGCAGCAACGTATCGGACTCTACGGCCCCGTTATCTCGCAAATGGACGAGGATGCCGCAGGCCATCTGCGATCCTTCGTGCCACGGCCACTGCCGTGGGGGAACAAGCTGCGCCGCGACGAATTCTTCGGTGTGCCCGTCGGGGTATGCCGGCGTCTGATCCTGCGGCGGAATGTAACGGTCGCCCCAGTTTTTCGGGTTGAAGAATTGGTTCCCGTAGGCGTCACCGGTGCACAGCCCCACGAGCGATGCGGTGGCGCGAACGTTTCTATCGCTGAAGCGTGCAGAAGTGTGGTCCACGGGCGCGCTTTCGGGTCGTGGCGGGCAGCTGAAGCGGCTGGTGGTCCGCCTCGTGATCACGTTAACGCTTCGACGCGCACGCGAGCCCTCCAGGGAGCCCGTCACGACCGATGTTTACGCCTGTTTGGCGGCCTCGATCATGTTTTGCACCTCTTCGAGGTTTTTGACTTGAGCGGACGCCTGGTTGATGGCTTCTTCCAGTTTCGTTTTCGCCTGCTCCAGTGTCCCGGGGATGCTTTCGTTACCGAGCGACGCGAAGCTGCTGGTGAGTTCGTCGCAGGTCGATTTCGAGGCGTCGATTTGCTGCATCGTTTCGTTGACGGACTGAATATTGGCCGCTACCTGCGAAGAGAATTCGTCCAGATTAGCCATTGCTGCGCTCCAGGGTGTAGTCGGCGACGGGTATCGCTTTCGGCGTTGTCGAACGGTAACCCACGCGCCCCGGAATGTCACGGTTCGCTGTCGGGCATTCGCAATGAGTCATCGGGGTGTGTCCTCGGGCCGGTGCGGCGCTATCCCAGCGCACGCGGGAGAACGAAACGGGTGTTTATCGCCGTTTAGGGGTAGAAAAATCATCCGAAATGAAACTACGGTCAGTACAGCACCTTTCGACCAATGCCACCACACGTCCGTCACGTCCCCAGACTGGACCGGAAGGAAACTCATGAACCATGACGACGCTATAGAAGTTCTTGAATGGTTCGCTACCGGCAAAACTCCCCCATCGACGGCTGCGCTCGAACGGATCGGTTACCGGGGCCTGCTTCAACTTTTGTCCAGTGGCCTGGTCGTAGCCGCGGAGGTCGAATTCGAGTCGAAAGATACCGCGGAACATGTCCGGAATTTCGCCAAAAACTTGGAGCAATTGTTCCCGGACGCGGAACCGCCCCTGCACGCCGAGTCGGTCGAGAAGCTGCTTCGGATGGCATTGGAAACCGAAGACGTGGAGTTGGACATCCCCACGGACGAACTAGTAGCCACCGGCATGCGGATGATTCATCACATAATCAAGAGTCACGAATTCGATGAGCCGCAGCGCCGCCAATATTATGAGGCCGTGACCGCGATGGCATGCTCGAAGCAGTGACCTCCCCGGATCCGCTTCAACTACGTTAACCGGCGACGCCGATTTCACACTGTGTGTTGACCTGCGGTTTCCTCAACCGCGGGCGCTATCGGGGCTCGACCTCTGCCCGCCGGCTCACCGGTTCGCGGGCTAAACTTCGCCATACATCTTCGTCTCACGCCATGTCTGGATCGTCAACTCAATGTCTCTTCCCCACGGCGACGCTGAACGGCACGTCACGCGCCGCATCGTCGAAGTCTCCACTGGCGACGCCGCCGCCAGTGGCTACGCCGTCGGGCCCGACCTTGTCTTGACGTCCCGCCGAACAGTGTCGGATTCGGGCGCGTGTTTCGTGCGTGTCACGCCGCAGGGCCCGTGGCTGTCGGCGTCGGTGGTGTGGCAGGGATCGGACACGACGGACGCGGCGCTGCTTCGCACCCAGAAACCGATCAGTTCGCAGTATCTTGCGACCCCGGCCCGGTGGGCTTGCGCGGAGGATACGAAAACCCCGTGCACGGTGACGGCCGTCGCCGATACCGACTCGGACCCACAGCTGGTGCACGTCACCGGGTATATCGACCCGTTTGCGGGTGTCTCCCCGGGCAGGTTCCACGTGACTTTGCCGCCGCAGCATGAAGACGAGCCGGCGACGGGCCGTTTCGTCGGTGGTCCGGTCTTGGCGGATGCGTGCGGGCAGCTTTTGGGGATCGTCACCGACGACCCGGCGATGGCCCGTACGAAACGCATGTCGGTGGTGCGCGCTTCGAGCCTGTTGACGGACCCGCAGTTCGCGCGGCTCGTCGACGCGGATTTGACCGACCTCGAACCGGTGGGCGGCTACGACGAGGTCGGCTGGCTATCGCAGGCGCTGCACCCGGCCTCGCATCCTCTTCTCGAGAACTGCCCGTCGTGGTGCCGGCTCTTGCCGGCGCACGCCGAGGTCGGTTTCATTCCGCGTGACGACACGATCCAGCGACTAAACGACTGGTGCGACACGCGTCGCGATTTCAGCGTCGCCATCGTCACCGGGGACGCCGGGGTCGGCAAGACCCGGTTGGCGACCATGCTGTGCGAGCAACGGTCGCAAGCCGGCTGGGACGCGGGTTTTTGCAACATCCAGTCGCTGCGTTCCCTGATCAACCTGCGGCATCCGCTAGAGGCGACGCGGCCCACCCTCCTGGTGGTGGACCAGCCGGAGACGTTGACGAGCGACGTCGCGGCCTTGATCAACATGTTGTCGGAGCGCAAGTTTCTTCCGCCGGTGCGTCTGCTGTTGTCTGCGCGCGCCGACGCTTCAGCTAACGGGGTGGGGGCGTCGCCGTGGCTGCAGCAGCTGCGCGCCGGGACGCAGCGGCACCCTTCGGCGTTGTCGCGGCCGACGGTGGTCGCGTTGAATCAGCATCCGTTGTCGCTGTCGGAACGCGGGCAGCATCGCGATGCCGCCTTGGCGGCGTTCGGCGCCGGCAGTGGAGCCAAAAGCTCGTTGCCGAGCTGGGATTTCGAGCCGTACCGGTTCCCGTTTCCGGTGCATCTAGCTGCACTGTTGGCCGCGTCGGGGCATGAGGTGCCCGACGGTGAGCATCCCGTGGACGTGTTCTGGCGACAACAGGAACACGCGTGGCGTGAGACTTTCACCGAATATTTCGCAGTCGAATGGCAGCAACAGCATTTGGACGTGCTGCGCCGCGCGTTGGCGGTCGTGGTCGCGACCGCGCCGCGCGCCGAAGCCGTGCATGGCTTGTTGGCGAACATGCCGACTCATGGCCTGGATGCGGAGACTCTGTCTCGCTGGGTCGTCGACCAGTTTCCGACGCACACACCGACGCTCGATTACGGCTTGCGTTTGTTGAGCGAATCGCTGCTGTCACGCATGGACGACCTGTTCGAGGTCCTCGACGCGGCGTTGAAGAACCCGCATCGCAACGGGCACCATCTCAGCCACATGCTCGAAGTCTTGCTGTCCGCATGCGACGAGCCCGTCATCCTCACGGCCTTGTTCAGGCTGGTCAACGCGCATTTGCCGATGATTGTGGCGGAGGCGTTCGGGCAGACGTACCCGATCCTCGCCGACACGGTCGATTCGTGCCTGCAGCGGCTGTGCAGCAGCGAACAGCATGCTCAAGAATTGGCCGCGACCGCCGCCGAACTGATGCCGGATTCGTCGTGGGGCACGCACTTGGGCTTGCGCGCGACGTTGACGGGCTTGAAGGTGCAGAACCTGTCGACCCGCGACGGGGTCGCGCCGGAGACGTTGGCAGGCCAGCGCACCGACCTGGCTGCGCACACCGCCGCGACGGGCCGTTTCCGTTCCGGCAGTCAGCACGCGATCGATGCCGTCTCGGCGTATCGGGAGTCGGGCGTCGACTCCGCCGACGTCGGCTTGGCGGAACACAACGCCGCCGCGTGCCTGTTGGCTGACGGCGACAGCCGCAACGCGCTGAAGTACGCATCCGACGCCGCACAGCGTTTCGATGTCCTGTCTCAGCGGGATTCGGCGTTGGCGGACGACTGCGTGCAGGCGCACGTGACGGTCGCGATCGCGGCGTTCATGTGTGACGACCTCACGTTGTCGGTCACGTCGATCGCGAGCGCGGTCGAGGTGTTGCGCGAATCGGATGAGGATCTGATCGACCTGTTCGAGTCGGTCGTGCGGCTGTTGGAGCAGGTCGGGATCAACCGTGGCGCGCCGCTCGATAGTGCCCGCAACCGGCCGGTGCGTCCCCGCGAGGAGCGTCCTACCGGGCTGCGCGATTCGATTATCACGTTGGCGTGCGAGATCGTCGCCGCGCTGCAGTCGGCGTTGCCGCAGCGTGACGATCTGGCGTTGGCGGAACCGTTGGTCGATTTGGCTGTCAAGTTGATCGATTTGGACCGACAGGGGCTGGCGTATGAACTGCTCGATACGGCTATCGCATTGGTGCGGCAGCACGGGAACGAACAGTCGCGGCAGCTGCTTCACCGCGCGGGGCTGATTCGTTGCGCCGTGCCGCGTCGCGAGCCAGCCCGCGTCTTGGAGTTGGCGGCGTTGCTGCGCGAACAACTTCTTGACGCCGGTACCGAGCCCGACGGTCGTGTCGTGGCGCAGCTTTTCGAGGCCGAAGGCACGGCGTTGACGTTTCTGGGGCGGGTCGCGGAGGCGACCGTTCCGCTGCGGCAGGCGATCGACTACTACACGGCCGTGTCCGATCAGGTCCGACTCGGTGAGCTGCGCATCCTGTTGGGTCAGTGCCTTCAGGAGCTCGATCAGCATGCGATCGCGTTGGCGCAGTTCGACCATGCGGTCGCGATTTTCACCGACTTGACCGGGCACGACCGCGTGTACATTCCACGCCTCGAGAAGGCCATGGCGTTTCAGGAGTTCACGCAGATGGCCGCCCCGGAGGAGGATTTTTCGGGCACGCCCATGCCTGCGTCGGTGGATCATGCCGCCGATGTTCTCGACTGGGTGTTGCGTCAAGCGCACACTCTCGATAACGCCGACCCGCATAAGCTCGCCGCGGGTGAAACGCAGCTGCATCAGCTACAGCAGCAGTTGATCGAGAACGTGGCTGTCGACCCGCAGACGGCGTACGCATATGTCGGGACCGCGCTGGCGGTGGCCCGGGCCCACGCTGACACGGGCCGCGCCGCGGACGGCATCGACGTAGTGAATACGGCGCGCCGCGTATCTGAGGCTCATCTGCCGGACAACACTTTGCGGGAGATCCTGCAGCTGTCGTTGACGACGGTGGCGGGCTGTTGCCTCGTCGAGCTGGGTGATACCGGCAACGCTGTCGATGTCTTGCGGCATGCACTGGGGTTGCGGGCGTATCTGGACGGGATGACGATCCTGCACGACACCGTTTTCGAGATCGAGTTCGCGTTGGCGCGGGCGCATCGTCTCGATGGTCGGATCATCGAGGCGCGGGATGCGCTGCATCGTGCCTTGGACGCCAGCGAACTTTCCGCGGATCTGATCGACATCGAGCCCGCCCGCGGACGTGCCATGGCCACGTTGGCCCTGGTCACCTTGGACTTGGGAGATGTGGCCGAGTCCGTGTTGTTGGCGGACGAAGCGTTGGAGGCGTTGGGGGACGGCGCCCGGGACCATCCGGTCGCGTTCGCGACGGCTCATACAGTGTTGGCGGCTGGGCGGATCGTCCACGAAGAGTTCGCCGAGGCATCGACGCATGTCGAGCAAGCTATGCACGTGGTGAATATCACGGATGCGTCGGATGACCAGTTGTCCATGTTGACGCGGCAACTAACAGGTGTGGCAAATTACCGACTCGGCAACGAAGGCGCCACGGAGCACATTTTCGAGGCCACGGATGCCGCTCACGCGGTGTTCGAGACGGGCGGTAGCGCTTACCCTGCCGTGTTGTGGGGTCATGCCAACGGATGCGTGTATCGCGCCGACGTCCATCGACACAACGATGAGCGGGAGGAGGCGCTACAGTGCTTGACCGAAGCCATGTGGGCGCTTTCCTTCAGCGGCTTGGTATCTCTGGGGGAACAGCTAGTCGGCGCTTGGCTTGTGCCAATATGGTTTGAACTTTGCGACGAATACCGAAAAACCCCACAATCCGCACAAGTTACGGAGTTGTTCAGCAGCTTCGGCGAACACACTGCACGACTACTCGAAAGCACCACCTCGCTTTCACCGCAGCTCGTCACAACCCTGACTTCGCTGGCTAGTATCGCCACGGCCGGGGAGCTGCCGGAGGAAAGCAATGATGCTTTCGCCGAGACATTGGACAGTATGGATCACAACTTCGACACCGCTTCCGGTAATGCTGCGCGCGGTGAAACCTCTTTCAACGGTGCCGCCCCCGCGGGTAAGCGGGCGCGTCACTCCGCCGGAGAAAATCTAGAACCTCAGCCCCGTCGCGCAGGTAGCGGCGCCGCACGCAACGGCGGTCCCGCTCAGACGGTTTCCACTGTTATCCCGGTGCCGCAGAATGCGCGGCACGCGGACGCTGACCAGCAGGGAATGGTCGGCGAGGCCCCGCAACCGGGTAACCGTGGCGTCCGGGCATCTCGAACCGGTGCTTCGCCGAACGGCACGGGAGCGCCGCAAGCTGCCGCGCCCGCGGTCGACCCGGTGGCTTCGGCGGAGGTGCTGTGGAGCGCCGCGCAGGCGTTGCGCGACAGCGGCCGCCTCGATGAGGCAGCCAATTGTCTGCAGGAAATCGTGCGGATCGGCCATTCCGACAGCGATCGGCACACGCAAGCCCGGTTGATGCTTGCCAACACTCTGCTCGAGGCTGACCAGGCCGAACCGGCTATCACGGAGGCCCGGCAGTTGGCCGCTTCCGGGGTCGACGTCTCGACCCGCTCGCAGTGCTGTCTCATTTGGGCCACCGCCGCCGGCAAGGTCGACGAAGGCGCCGCGGCCGGACCGTTGCTGGCGGAACTATCTGCGGTCGTAACCGAACTCGACGACGGTGTCGAAGACCTGGACGAAGAGGAACAACAGGAGCTCCACACCCGCGTCTCGGAGTCGCTGGCGGCCGTCGCCGCGCTGTGGAAGAAATAGGACCGTTGCGCTCGGTGATCGTGTTGACGATCACCGAGCCTGTTTCCTGTTAACCGCGTGTTCCCGTTTCACATGACGAATTCGGATATGACAGTCTTATGCGCGTTGCATTTCAACGAATTTACGACGCCTGCCGGCCCTCTTGAGACCATCCAGTGGCCTTAACGAGCCAGCCCCTTATTAGCCGGCACCGTTACTTCACTGTGAAGGGAAAACTGTAAATGGCAACGCGTAAACGCTGGCTGGTAGCCGCGGCGGCCGCGACTGTAGCGGTGGCAGCCACCGGCGTCACAGTCACTGCCACGGCGGCAGAGACCGAGTCTTCAATCGACTGGAAGCCCTGCACCGGCGAGGATGTCGAGGGTGTCGACTGTGCCACGATCGAGGTCCCGCTGCAGTATGCCGAGCCGGACGGCCCCACGATCGAGATCGGTTTGGCGAAGCGTTCCGCTACCGGCGATAAACAGGGCACCGTTTTGATGGACCCGGGTGGCCCCGGCGGTTCTGGCGTCGACACGGTCAAGTCGGGCAAGGTGTTGACCGATAAGGTCGCCGAAAGCTACGACATCGTCGGCTTCGATCCTCGCGGCATCAACACTTCCACTCAGGTCCAATGCGAAGCGGATTCCATCCCGAACACGCAGCCGCCAGCCAGCGAGGAAGAGTTCGCGGCGATGAAGAAGGCGCATAAGGCGTTTTCGGATTCGTGCCGCGAGTCCACCGGCGAACTGCACGACCATTTGGACAATCTGCACACGGTCGAAGACATCGAGCAGATCCGCCAGGCTTTGGGCGAGGGTGAGCTGAACTTCCTTGGCTACTCGTACGGAACGTTGATGGGCCAACAGTACGCGGAGGCTTACCCCCAAAACGTGCGCTCGCTGGTGCTGGACGGCAATATGGACCACAGCATCACGTCGACGTATGAGTTCATGGCGACCGAGACCAAGGCGGTCGAGGACAATTTCACGGCTTTCGCACAATGGTGCGAGGGCGACGATTCTTGCGCTTTGGCGGGCGAGGACGTCCTGGACATCTACGGTGAACTGCGAGAACTCGCGCGAGACGGCAAGCTCGCCGACCCGGCGACCGGCGTGAAGATCAACTTCTATGATCTTGCCGCGATGGCTTTCGACTCCAGTTTCCCGGACCGCTGGGAAGAGTTGGGCAGCAATTTGGCCGCGCTGGACTCCGACGAGGGCGAGCTTTCCGATGGCGCCACGACCGCCGACATCGGTGTCGCTGAGCTGGAGAATGCGCCGGTCACGTCGATTTTCTGTCAGGACTGGGATCTGCCGATCGAGTCGTACGACCAGTTCAAGTCGTACGAGAAGAAGCTGGCCGAGGATTACCCGAATGTCCAGTGGACGCCGTACAACTCGATGCTGTTGGACTGTGTCGGCTACGACACGGTCACGACGAACCCGCAGCGTCCGTTGGATATCGAAGGCGACCCGTCGATGCTGTTGATCGGCAACACTCACGACTTCGCGACGGTTTACCCGTGGTCAGAGTCGGTGCAGGAGCAGACGGGCGCTTCGTTGTTGACGTACGACGGTTACGGCCACACGATTTACGGTGGCGCGTCCGACTGCATCAACAGCGCCGTCGAGGACTACATACTGACGTTGAAGGAACCGAAGGAGGGCGCTACCTGCGAGGCACCGGGCGACACTGTCGACCAGGAGCCGTTCGTGGTGAAGCCGCAGCCTTACTAGGATTCGTCTGGTTGTGATCGGTCCTCCCGAAACCGGGAGGACCGATTTTTTGTGGCCTTTCGGCGGCGTTGCAGGCGCGAATGTGACGCGACTGCGTCTTGTTTTCAGTCACGCGCTGTTTCGTGTTCGTCGAATGCGGATGTTCCGCAGTGGTTACCTGCGACCTATGAGTTCTTCGGACAGGACCTGTCGAAGTAGATGCACGACCAGTTTCGCGGGGAAACGCTGTGTGGCTATTTCTTCGGCTTCTTGGGCGGCTTGTGCCATTGTGCCGGCCGGAGCGGTCGCAAGTACGTCTATTAGCCATTGTTTCAAGCCACGGGCATCCTGCGGCAGCTCCGATATCAGCACTGGCTGGTCAATAAGAGTCAACATGACCGAACCTCACTTTGCATTTTCGCGCCACGGCGCGAGGGATATCTTGGGCCGGTAGGCGATCCACATTCATCCCCTCATATGAGAGTGGTAAATGTGTCACTTAAGTAACAAGAGTAGCGTAGTTTGCGCAGGTCAACAACCACACCATGTAGATTTGCTACCTAATTGAGCACTCTCGTGACATGTTGTTTACAGCCGAAAAACACCTTAATGATCCTTATGCGAATGACGCAATTAAATTGATTCATGCCGATATAGTTGGCCTGCAATGGAAAGCGATCATGACCGGGCACGAATTGCATTAACTCCATAAAGAATCCAGACACCCCTGGCCCGATTCCGCCGCACGCCCCTGCTTACCCGGCGGTAGGAAACGGGATTCTTGAATCCGCCACGGCAAACCTCACACGAATACGTCCTCACGCGCGAAGGAACGCTCTCGGCCTCGCGCTAAGCTGTACAACCGCAACCCCGAAACACCCCCCAGTTTATGCCGCACCCACACACGCGAACGGCCCCATGACCGCTCTATCGCTTCCGATCCTTGCCGCGCTCGCCCTGATTGGCCTCGTCGGCGGAATCGGGATCACCGCCATCGGCCCGGGGGGCGTGCTCCCCACGATCGGCCTGTTCGCCCTCACCGACCTGACGCCCGCGCAAGTCGCCGGGACCGCAATCGTCACCCACATCGCCACGGGGGTCGTCGCGACCGCCGCATATTGGCGCTCCGGCCATCTACGTGCCCCCGCCACGCGCCGCACCGCCGCCATCCTCGCGGGATCCGCGGTCCTGGGCACTCCCGTCGGCGTCGGCATCAACGATCTGGTCTCCCCCAGCGGTTTCGGCCAAGCGCTCGCGGTGCTGCTCGTCGTCGTGGCCGGGCTGGTGTGGTACCGGCAACGCCGCACCCAACAACCCGCCTCGACCACACATCCCAAGCAATTGACGGTCGCGCTCGTCGGTTTCGCCGTGGCTTGCGCCAGTGGGCTCGTCGGAGTCGGCGGGCCCATGCTGACGGTGCCGATCCTCATCGCGCTGGGGGTCGGCGTACTCGAATCATTGGCTGCGGCCCAAGTGCAGTCGATCGTGATCGCTGGGGTCGGCACGGTCGGCTACATGTCCGCCGGCGCCATCGACTGGCCCTTGGCCGTACTGGTCGGTGTTCCGGAGCTAATTGGTGTGCTCCTGGGCTGGAAACTGGCGCGCATGCTTCCCACGCGTGTCCTGCAGCGGGCCCTGGTCATCGCCCTGCTCGTCTTGGCGCCGTACTTGGCGCTGCACGGCTGACGATTCAGTCGTCGCCGAATTCCTTGAGGATACGTTCCAGGATCTCGACCGAGCGGTCCGGTGGCTCGGCCGAGACGCACAGGTTCTCGATGCACTCGGTGTACAGGTCGACGTCGTCCCGCTTATCCAGGTAGAGCGCACTGGTCAAGTGTTCGATATAGACGATGTCGGGAAGTTCCTGATCGGGGAAGCGCAGGATCGTGAAGGCACCGCCCGCACCAGAGTGTCCGCCGACGTCGAACGGCACGATCTGCAACTGCACGTTGGGCCGCGCACACGCCTCTATGAGGGCCCGGATCTGTTCGCGCATGACTTCGCGACCACCAATGGGGCGGCGCAGGACGGACTCGTCGATGACGACCCAATACCAGGGCGGATTGTCCGAAGTCAGTGTCCTTTGGCGGCTCATGCGCAGATCGACACGCTGATCGATCTCCTTGGGACTGTCATGACTATGCCCGAGCATGATGACGGCTCGGGCATAGTTTCGGGTCTGAAGCAGACCCGGGACAAATTGAACTTCGTAACTGCGGATGAGTGATGCGGTCGTCTCCAGACCCAAGTAGGACTGGAACCAACTAGGAAGGACGTCTCCGAAACGGTGCCACCAACCCGGGGTGTTCGCCTCTCGTACCAAGTCAAGCAGGCGTTCACGTTCCTCGTTGGGTACTCCGTATAGAGAAAGCAAATCCTTGACGTCGCGCTCTTTGAAGCTGACTCGCCCAAGTTCCAGCCGACTGATCTTCGATTCGGATGCCCGAATCTCCCAACCGGCCGCCGCTCGACTGAACCCACCTTGTTCTCGAAGCGTACGCAGATGCGCGCCCAGAAGCATCCTGAGAGCTGTTGGTCCTCCTGCCGAACCGACTCCCGGGAGCGGTGTGGTCACGTGCAACCTCCGAAACATGGGCAAGTGTCTTGGTACTAGTGCAATGACTGTAGCCCTGCTTCGAGAGCGACGTCGACGGTGATTGCCTACAAATCGTTCAGATCACGCAATAAGATGGTTGAAGTCGCCATCCTGTGCGCCACGAACGAATGCGTCTATTTCATCTTTTGTGTATACGAGGACAGGTCCTTGTGGATCGCGAGAGTTTCGCATGGCGATCCCTTGGCCGTCGGGCAGGTTAGCCAGCTCGACGCAGTTGCCGCTCGGGTTGCTTCTTTCGCTCTTTTTCCATATCAGACTGGCGGGGAGCTCCCGGGCCGATATTCCATTGTATATCTCGTTCATGTGAACCCTTCCGACACGGACCCGAGTTTCGGGACCTCGTGTATTTCGGTCTTCTTGCACGGTTGTCGGTGTCCACCTCCCGGGCATCACATAGTTCAATCCATCACATTCTTACACAAGAATACCGTGCCGATGCACAACCCGGTGCACACCCAAATGCACGTGCAGATGCCCGGTGCTAATGCAGGGTATGATGAATGAGACGATGCACACCAAAACCTGGTTGAGTCCCCACAAACCGAGGTGCAGACATGAGTCGAATGCAAGATCGCGACGCACAAAACGTCTATAAAATCGCAGCTAACGCGGCGATTAGAACCCGTTTGACAACGTTCGGTCCCGGTTCGGTTAGACGCAATGTCGGCCCATCGGACGCGGGCGTTCGCCTCGGGGGCACACATGTTTGAGGTAACCGAACCGAACCAGCGCAGCCTCTATGAGGTAGCTGCTTCCGGAAAGCTATGGAACTCCGAATGTCGGCTCGCCATGGGCATCGACAACGCCAACCACGACCAGACGATGTACCGCTGCGGCAGCCCCTGCGGCGAGCATGTCGCCGACAGTGAGAGCGTTCGCGCCGGCCTCCTGTGGCACTTCCGCGGTTGCCGCGTAAACACGACCTACGGAGTACCGGACGAGAACATCATCGACCCGATGCTCGATGCACTCCGTTCCGCATGGGTCAAAGACGGCAAGATCTATACCGCGCAGTTCCACTGACGGTGGCTCCGCTTTCGAACCCGGCACACGGAGCCCACCACCTGAAAGCGTCAGCGCGGGCCGACGCCAGCGCTGATCACGGTTCCGCGCGTCTAGTCACCCACCAGCCGGCGGCCAGCAACGCCGCCGCCCAAGTCCCGGTCAAACCGAGGCCTTGCCACGGCCCGTAATCCTTAGCGAAGGCCGGATCGTCTGCGGGAACAATCCTCATGATCACTTGTCCGCCCTGGTCGGGCAGATACTGGGCGTAATCCTGAATAGCCGGAATGTTTCCCAATCCCTGCGAACTCAAAAACAACAACGGCAGCATCACGCCGAGCGCCACGGCCGAATTGCGCGCCACCGCACCTACGCCGATCGCGAACACCGCCATGGAAACCATGAAAATCGCCGACCCTGCCAGCACCGTGAGGGCGTCCTGAGAGGTCAGTCTGACGCCGTCGTCACCCAATCCGGCCTGGCAAGCCAGATGCGCCAACGGCACCGCGACCAGCACGGTCACGACCGACAGGCCAGCCGCGGCCACCACCTTCGCCAGATAAAAGCCGTTTCTGTTCGGCACCGCCAACAGGGACGAGGACAAAGTCCGCGCCGAGTATTCGCCGGCCGTCGAGACTATCCCGAACCCTGCCAAGGCAGGTAGCGCGAGAACCAGCCCCAGCGAACCGGGGAAGAACGGATCGAGAGGTCGCGCCCCCGGTGGTGGCGTGTAGTCGCGCAACAACCAGCCCTGCAGGTAAGCCATTCCAACGGCGACCACGAGGGTCGCAGCCAGAGTCCACCATGTGGAACGCAGGCTGATGAGTTTGCACCATTCGCCGCGGAGCGCGAAGATCCAGCTTCTAGTGTTCATCACGCACACCTCCCCTGTACTCCGCCGTTGAGGCCGTCAACTGCATGTACGCCTCCTCGAGGCTCGTCTCGCGCTGGGCGACCTCGTGCAGCACGTGGCCATGGGCGGCCGCCGTTGCGGCGATGTCTTCGATACTCATTTCGGTGACCGTCATAGCACCGTCAGGCTCTACGGCCACCTCAGCGCCGCCCTCACCCAGGGCAGCCGCCAATGCTTCGGGCCGAGGCGAACGCACCCGTACACCGGAGCTGTAACGGCCCGCGAGTTCCGCTACCGATGTATCGGCGATGAGACGGCCGCGGCCGATGACGACGATCCGTTCCGCTGTCAGCTCCATTTCGCTCATCAAGTGACTTGACAGCAGGACTGTGCGGCCTTCGCCCGCCAGTGATTTCAGCAGCTCTCGGATCCATCGGACACCGTCCGGGTCGAGGCCGTTGATGGGTTCGTCGAGAATCAGCACCTCCGGATCGCCCAGTAGGGCGGCCGCGATGCCAAGACGTTGACGCATCCCCAGCGAGAAGGTGCCGGCCCGGTCGCCACGGACCGATTCGAGGCCGACTTCACCGAGAACGTCACGGACCCGGCTGGGCGCGATCCCGTTGGCGAGGGCGAGTGCCCGCAAATGAGCCCTCGCTGTCCGACCTGAGTGGACCGCTCCGGCGTCGAGCACCGCCCCGACATGGCGTAGCGGGTAGCTCAAATCGCAGTATCGGCGCCCGTTGATTCGTGCGTGGCCACCATCAGGCCTGGCCAGCCCAAGCGCCATACGCAGCGTTGTCGTCTTCCCAGAACCGTTAGGCCCCAAGAATCCCGTGACGGTTCCGGGTTTGGCGCGAAAAGACAATCGATCGACCACGGTCTGACCGCGGTATCGCTTACTGAGTTCCTGTATTTCAATCACCCGGCAAGCCTCGCGCCTCCGCCGGCGATCCACATCGGTACACAGCGCTACTTTCCGGCCGTCCCGAGACCGAGGACACCCCGCGTTCGTGCCCTCGCATCATCCCTGAGAATGACGGTCCCGCGGTTGAGGCGGGAATCGACAGCGCCGGTTAACGTCGCTGCATGGCCGATTCCTCCGCTATGTCATGGTCCGCGGTCCTGTCGCGGCCGCGCTACCTCGTCGGATTCGACCTGTTCGCTATGTGTGGATTCGGCCTCATCGCGACAGTGAACCTGCTGTCGACGACACCCCCACGTCATGCGCCATATGCGCTGTTGATCGCGCTGGCGTTCGCGATGTGCATTCCCGTGGCGACCCGCCGGTTCTGGCCGCTATGGAGTTTCGTGGTCTGTGTGTCCGCCACCGTCACCTCGGTATGGCTGGGCGGGCACAACGACTGGTTCGCCGCAGCCGGTTTCACGCTCTATCTCGTTGCGTCCCGACGGGCCCGCGCCTCACTCGGCCCCACGACCATCGTTGCCGCTTCAGCGATCGTCATGCTGCCGTGCCTGTTGACGACCGGGACATCCAACCCGACCAGCGCGCGAATCGGAGCGATCCTCGTGGGCCTGACCGTTCTCGGGGTCTCGTGGATCGTGGGTCAGGCTGTGCGGGACAGACGCATCGCAGTGGCGGAGGCTGCACGTCGGCTCGCCGACCGCGAAGTCAGCGATGAGCGGCTGCGTATCGCGCGCGAACTGCACGACGTTGTCGGCAACACATTGAGCCTGATTGCGGTCAAAGCGCAGATAGCCAGTCATGTGGCGCATCAACGGCCTCAGGCGCCTACCGAGGCGCTGGCAGACATCGAGTCGGTGGCGAAGGATTCGCTGACGCAGATGCGGTTGACGCTTGGGGTGCTGCGTTCGCCACCGACCCACACTGAATCCGACCTGTCGGGTCTTATCGCTGCGGCGGAAAACCTGGGTGTGAAAATGACGCTCGTGCCCGTACCGATCGACGACTTGACAGCCGAGGTCCAACTCGCCGTTGTCCGGATCATTCACGAAGCAGTCACGAATGTCATCAAACATGCGGCGCCGACCAGTTGTGAGATAACGATGCAACGAAACGCGCAGCAGCTCACCGTGCACATCACCGATACCGGGCGGGTAGCCGAACCTCCCGCAGGGGCACCCGTACCATCCACCGGCAACGGGATCACCGGGATGGCGGAACGGGTTGCCGCATTCGGTGGCCAGCTCGACGCGGGCGCGTCCGGGTCCGGTTTCGAAGTACGCGCAGTAATTCCCTTGTCCAGGGGCATGGCGTGAACAGCACGACGACGGTGTTGATCGCCGACGATCAAGAGCTGCTGCGTAGCAGTTTCGCAATGCTGATCGACTACGAGAAAGACATGTCGGTTGTTGCCCAGGCTGGGGACGGTCGCAGCGCGGTGGAGCTTGCCCGGCGACACCGCCCGGATGTAGCACTGATGGACGTGCGCATGCCAGGCATGGACGGTATCGAAGCGACACAACGCATCTGTGACGCCCACGGTCATACCCGGGTACTGATATTGACGACGTTCGACCTCGACGAATACGTCTGGGCAAGCATGCGGGCAGGTGCGAGCGGTTTCCTGCTTAAGGATGCACCGCCGACTCAGCTGCTGCACGCCATCAGGGTCGTCTCCGAAGGCGAGAGCCTGCTTGCTCCCAGCGTCACACGGCGGTTGATCAGCGAGTTCACGCGGCGCCCCGCGGCGCCGACCACATTGAGTCGCGGCCTCGACGGAATCACCGATCGCGAACGAGAGGTCTTGATTCTGATTGCGCGGGGACTGTCCAATAGCGAGATATCGCGGCACTTGACGGTCAGTATGGCGACGGTCAAGACACATGTCAGTAACTTGTTGACGAAGTTGATGGTCCGCGATCGCACCCAGCTGGTGATCATCGCCTACGAGTC
>DXIM01000149.1 GCA_019112895.1 Candidatus Stackebrandtia faecavium | reverse complement strand
ATGGGCGGTGGGTCTCAGCGACCTGTGTGCGCGCTTGGGCTTCACTATGGATGAGGCCCTGCGCGGCCGCCTGGTCGGTATGGACCATATGCAGTCGATGCGTCGCCTGCATTCGGAATTGGGCATCGGTCAAGACGGTGTCCACGACAGCGCCGAATGGCTCCTAAAGCGCATGGGGGAGTTGTTTCGGGGAGGCGTGGTGTGGCAGCCGGGGGCACAGGAACTGGTGCACCAGGTCCGCGAAGCGGGCTTGGCGACAGGACTGGTAACGGCTACCAAGCGCGTGCTGGTGGACGTCATCGTCTCGACCATCGACCCCAATCAGTTCGATGTGAGTGTGTGCGGCGATGAGGTCGCCCATAACAAGCCGGACCCACAGCCGTATGCCGAGGCGATGCGCAAGTTGGGGGTGCCTGCGCGCGAATGCATCGCGATCGAGGACTCGCAGACGGGTGTGACCAGTGCGGTCGCTGCCGGTTGCCCGGTTTTGGCGGTTCCCAGCGAGGTCGCGATTGACGGTGATGACGACGTGACCGTGGCGCCGAACCTGATCGATATCGACGTCGAGGCCTTGCGGACCGTGCATGGCCGTTGGTTCGACGCGGGCCGCGGCTGACGCCGCGACCCGCATTGGCGCTATTCGAATGGGAACTGCGATGCGAAAGCCGGGGTGAGGTGGTTGAGCCAGACCGCTTCCGGGTCGTATTGGGCGAAGAACGGCTTGCCCACGAGTTTCGGGTCGCGGGCCTGGATCATGTGTAGGACGAACACTTTCTCGCCGTTGATCTCGGTGACGCCGTCGACGGCGACCTTGCCGGGTTCGGCTGACATGGACGGCCCTCGTACGGTCCGACACAGGCCGGATACCTGGGAGTAGGCCTCTTGGAAGATCTCGTAGGCGCGCGCCAACGGTACAGCGAAGTAGTCCTGTGGTCCGGTGTCGCGTTCCACGAACATGTAGTACGGGATCATGCCCATCACGTGCTGTGTGCGCCACATCTGCGACCACACGTTCGGAGCGTCGTTGATCGTCTTGATCAATGGCGCTTGCGTGCGGATGACTGCGCCGGTGGCTTGTATGCGTTTGACGGCGGTCTTAACGATGTCGGGGGCGAGCTCTGTGGGGTGCGTGAAGTGCGCCTGGAAGGCGAGGTTTTTACCGCTTTCGACGACTTCTTCGAATAGTCGTAGTGTGTCGTCTGCGTCGGGGTCGGAGACGAACCGCTGCGGCCAGTAGGCGAGGGCTTTGGTTCCCATCCGTATGGATTCCAGCTGGTCGAGCTGGATCAGCGGCTCGATGTAGCGGCGCAGGACCGAGGAACCCATGATCATGGCGTCGCCGCCGGTGATGAGGATACTGGTGACTTCGGGATGCGCCTTGACGTAGTTGACCAACGCGTCGATGTCGCTTGTGGCCATTTTGAGGTCGGGTTCGCCGACGAACTGGGCCCAACGGAAACAGTAGGTGCAGTACGCGTGGCACGTCTGTCCCTGTTGCGGGAAGAATAGGACGGTTTCGGGGTATTTGTGTTGAAGCCCGGGGATGTCTTCTTCTTCGTGGGAGGGCTTGTTCAGGTCGAGCTGGCCGGCCGGATGCGGGTTGAGTTTCATCCGGACGTCGTGGGCGTACTGTTTGACCTTTTTCCCGGTCGGTTTGTCCTCTTCGATCAGCGCGGCGAGTGTGTCGACGTCTGCGGCCGGAAGCATGTCTTCTTGCGGGAACACGAGCCTGAACATTGGGTCGTGGCGCGCGTTGTCCCAGTCGATGAGTTCGTCGATGACGTATTCGTTGGTCCGGAATGGCAGCACGGTCGCTACTGCGCGGGTACGGAGTCGTTCGCGCTCATCGAGCCCCGCTCGCGCGAGTAGGTCGTCGAGGTGGCGGGTGGTGTAGGCGCGGAATCGGCGGCCCACCGGCGGGTCGAGGTTTGCTGGCAAAGTGTTTCGCCTCCTTCTATCGGGTGCGCAATCGCTATCGCCTAGCGTGATTGGCGAGCATTGGAAAATCCGTCTCTAGGCATTAGCGTAACTATCTCTCGCGCCGAATGGGGGTCGGCGAAGCGAGAAATTGCCATATGGCATCTACATTCAGTGATGTATCAGCGTCATGACGTGCGCATTTAGGCACGAAAAAACTCGGGAACGCACTGGTGCGTTCCCGAGGGAAAGGCCAGTCGGTGTCAGGCCAAGGATGCGTCCAGGCTGATGTTGTCCACGCCGGCCAGGGCCTTGCTGACCGGGCAGTCTGCCTTGGCCTCCGCGGCCGCCTCGTTGAAGTCCTCCGCGCTGATGCCCGGAACGGTGCCGCGCACCGTGAGCGCGATGGCGGTGATGCCGCCCGCTGAAGGGTCGAATGTCACGTCGGCCGTGGTCTCGATCCGTTCGGGTGCATTGCCGGCCTTGCTGAGGCCCGCCGATAGTGCCATCGAGAAACAAGTGGCGTGAGCGGCCGCGATGAGCTCCTCGGGGCTGGTCTTGCCGTTGGCTTCTTGCGAACGTGCCGCCCAGGTGACGTCGGCGTCGTCGCGTTTCGACGACACGAATGAGACGACGCCGTTTCCTGCGGGCAGGTCGCCGTTCCAGACGGTGTTTGCTGTGCGAACTGTTGCCATGATCGTGACTCCCTTGAATGTGTGAGGTGGATGTACCCAGCATCGCGCCCCGGTGAACATTTCGGAGGCTAACACCGGTAGTGCGGGTGCCTCGCCGATTCGGCGGAGCCGAAGGTGTCGCACGTAGTGGCGAGGTCAGTGAGTGTCGTGAGTAAGCGTTGGTGTTTCGGCGATAAGCGGAGGAATCGCACTCTTCGTCATACTCACTCAATGTTGCTAAAGTCGTTCCTGGACAGTTGAATGTGTAGTATGGTTGCATGTCTGTGTTTTGTTGATGTAGCGCAGATCCAAAGTCAATTCGCCGCGTTCGCATTCATTGAACGAGAAAGTTCCACGACCTGTCGCCGGAGGTTTGGCGCGAGCGAAAGCTCCTGACCGCGGAGTTGGGTAGCGATATCGAGTTCCGGTGACCTGTTCCTGTGATGGCCTTTCGGGTGATTTGCTAAAGTCAATACCATGAGCCATAGATCCAATATGGAGACAGTGGAGCGAGTCGTCGCCGCGCCAGCCGAAGCCATCTTCGCGCTGTTGGCGGACCCCGATCGTCATCACGAGTTCGACGGCTCAGGGACCGTCCGCAGCGCTTCCGGGGGTTCGCGGTATTTGCGGCTGGGCAGCAGGTTCGGCATGTCCATGCGAGCAGGTGTCCCGTACTCGATGATGAATACGGTCATCGAGTACGAGGAGGGTCGCCTGATCGCCTGGCAGACCCGCGCGCCCGGCGTCTTCGGCAAGCTCATCGGGGGCCGTATCTGGCGGTTCGACCTGGAACCGCGGCCAAACGGGACCTTGATAAGCGAGTCTTGGGACATCTCGGAAGAAGCGGCATTTTCTCGACCAATTGTGCGTCGCATGGCGCGGGGCACCAGAAGGAACATGGCCACGACACTTGAGCGCATCCAAAAGATCGTTGTTGATACTTGAAGGATGTACAGCAGGGCGGTGAGGCTGGGCGTTCCCAGCAGGGCCCTGACTACGTCGCTGTATTGCGCGGGGTGGGCAAGGAAGCTTTGGCGAGGCGGATGTTGGCGGTCACGGGAATGTTAGCGCTGGACAACGAGCCGGTCGATGGTGCGAAGTCCGTGGCCCCAACGATGACGCATGTATGTGCCAGCGGGATGACGTAGCTAGGTGAGGGCGTCAACCTGGTTCTCGTGAGGCGGCGATCCGGAATGCCAGGCTTTTATCGCTTACGTTTCTTACCTTTGGCGTCCTTGTGCTGGAAGTAGACGAACAGGCGACCGTGGTTTTTGGAGTCCTTATCGATGCGGTGATACAGCTGCTTGATCTCCTTTTGCTCCAGGAATCGCAGGACCTTTTTCTTCAGCTGGCCCGAGCCTTTGCCCGGAATGATTTCTACAGTAGATATCTTTTTTTCGATGGCCTCATCGATGATGTCGCGCAGGGCTTTATCGATCAGGTCGCCCTTGTTGTAGATGTCATGCAGATCGAGAACGAGTTTGGCCATGACAACGATGATCCCACGGAACGCGGCTATGTCTTGGGGCTGTACGGATTACGTGCGCGCCCCGATAGCATTCGAAGTGCCTATGCTCGAAAAAGTGAAGGATCTTTCGTGGTTTCCAGGGGTCGTTGTCACCGTTGTGGTGGCCCAGTCGGTTGGGCTGGAATGGTGGGTTCGTGGGAATGTGGGGACTGCCGTAGGCCATTGAACGGCCCGCTCGGCGATTTTCATTCCTCGGCGTCTTGGCTTCTGGCGAGGTCGTCACCGGACGATCCGCAATTTGCCGATTTGATCGATCGTCTGACAGCGTTCGGTGTTCCGGTCCATGAGGGACTGCGTGTGCTGCGTCCGGAAGCCCTCGGGTTTCTGCGTCGGTATGTGGCATATGCAGTCGCCGATGGGGTCGTAGACGAAGACGAGATCGCGACCTTCCATCGCTATGTGCGAATGCTTGGACTCGCATCAGCTGACGTTGCGCCTGTGTGGAATGAGCTGCAGCGAGGCAAAGTCTTGGCTGACGTGAGACATGGTCGGCTTCCAAAAATGAATCCGACCGGCGTCTATCTCGAGTTGGATGAAAGCTGTCATCTCAACGTCCCCGGAACATATGTGCACCGGCTGCAATATTCCGATGATGTCCATTCAGGTCGATTGGTGATGACGAACAAGAGGTTTCTATTTCTTGGTCAGTCGAGGTCCCACGAACTGACCTGGAAAAAGATTCTGAGCCTGAACATTGATAGTGGTAACTCGATACAGGTGAACGCATCGCAGAAGAAGGGCTCGGGCCCGTATGTGGTTGAGGATCCCGAGTATGTGACCGCGGTGGCTAGCGCGATCGCGCGCATCGATCGGCGCCAGGTGCTTGCTCCCGGCCAGCGAGATACTGCACGGGTTTCCCGGGAAGTGAAGGCGCAGGTGTGGCAGCGGGATGGGGGAGTGTGCGTGGAATGCCAGAGCGCCTCCTACTTGGAATTCGATCATGTCATCCCGCGAAGCAAAGGCGGCGCCACGTCGGTCAATAATCTGCAGTTGCTGTGCCGGGGATGCAACATGAGGAAGGGCGCCAACCTGTAGCTGGCTTGGCCCCGGCCGCGACCGGGGCCACAGGCGATGTCGCCCAGGTAGTCGTGGAGGTGTGGAAGGACAGCCGTCACGCAGGGGCGCGAGACCGGTCAGTCGATTTCGTCGAATACCCGGGTGGCGTCGGCGATATGGGCTTCGGCCAAGGTCCGTGCCGCTTCCACGTCGCCGTCGCCGATGGCTTCGGTGAGTAGGTCATGCTGCCGGGCGGCTTCGCGGGCCCAATCTCGGTGCTCCAGGTTGATGGCTGTGGACACCGAGAGTCGCGCGATGGCGCGGCGGTGCGCGCTGGTGGCGAACTCGTTGCCGCTTTCCTCAACGATCAGTTCATGGAAGCGCATATTGGACTTGGCCGCGTCCGCGGAATGTCCACTTTCGATCGCCGTGGTGAATTCGCTCGCGGACTCCTTCAGGTGGTTGAACCACACCGGAGCGATGAGGCCGTCCCGTGAACGCGCGGCGGTCAACCCCGTGGCGAAACCTTCGAGATTGCCACGGAATTCGAATAGCCTGCGCATAGCCTCGTGATCGAGGCCGGACACCACAACGCCACGTGCGGCAGGCGTGACGAGCCCTTCGGCGAGCATGCTCCCGAGCGCCTCGCGGACCGGTGTGCGACTGACTCCGAGCTCTTCGGCAATGGCCGCCTCGGGTAGGCGGTCGCCCGACTTATAGGTGCCGTCGAGGAAACGGGACCACAGCACCTCGTATACCGATCGGGCCGACTTACTCTCGCCGCGCTCAAACATGTCCATGCGGATAAATATACAACGTATACACAAATTCATGTTGCATTCATTGCATACAGTGCGTACATTTCATGATCAAGGAGGTCCTGACGTGGATACAGGGTCGGTAGCGCTCATCGCGTTGGCGGGAACCGGCGCCGGAGCGGTCAATACGATTGCGGGCGGGGGGTCGCTCATCACGTACCCGGCCCTGCTCGCCGTCGGCTATCCGCCCGTGATCGCCAACGTCACCAACACGGTCGGTTCCCTGCCCGGGTACGCGGGCGGCGCGCTGGGGTATCGCCGCGAACTCGCACGTCAGCCTAGACGAGTCATCATCCTCAGCACTGTGACCGCCGCCGGCGCCGTCGCAGGATCCGCGCTGTTGCTGGCCGGTTCCGAATCGACTTTTGTCACGATCGTTCCGTGGCTCATTCTGCTGTCCACGCTGCTGTTGGCGGCGCAGCCGTTGATCGGCAAGATCGTCACCCGAAGCAAAGACAAGGCACAACTGGCCGACAAGCGCACAGAACGGCTACGGTGGGCGGCCGCGGGGCAGCTCGGAGTCGCCGCCTACGGAGGCTACTTCAACGCCGGGCTCGGAATAATGATCCTCGGGGTGCTGGGCATCACGATGGACTCCGAATTCCAGCTGCTGAACGCGCTCAAGACCTGGCTATCGACGGTGGCCAGCATCGTGTCGCTCGTCTTTTTCAGCATCTTCGCCACCGTCGCGTGGAAAGCGGCCCTCGTGATGGGAGGCGCGACCTTGCTGGGGGGCTGGCTCGGCGCACTGCTGGGCAGACGTATCCCAGCCGACCCGCTGCGGTGGGCGATCGTGGCCGCCGGACTCGTAATCTTCGTCGTTCTTTGGATTGACAATGCTTCCTGAACGTAAAGACCTGCTGGTGAAAAGCGCCTACGTGCTCCCTTTCGACACGGACGTGAAAGAAGGCCTCGCCGACCTCCTCGTCCGCGAGGGCGTTATCGAAGCCATCGGCACCGATCTCGACGCACCCGTCGACGTTGAAGTCATCGACGCCACCGACCAGATCGTGATGCCCGGATTCATCGACACTCATTGGCACCTATGGAACTCGCTGCTGCGAGGCACGGTTGCAGACGCACCCGGTTACGACTACTTCTCCGTGAAACGCGGACTGGCTCCCCACTTCGAGACCGATGACTTCTACTGGGCCGCCCGGTTCGCGCTGGCCATGGCCGCCCGCAACGGGATCACGTCTGTCCACAACTGGGACCACAATGTTCGCGGGGCCGAGGACGTCGACGCCAACCTGCAAGCGCATCTCGACTCGGGACTGCGCGGCAGGTTCTCGTACGGTCCGCGTGACTCCGCGGACGCCGACGAGGAAATGGACTTCGACGGCGTCGACGCTGCGCAGCAACGATGGCCCCAGCCGCGTTTGGATGGGCGTATCCATTTCGGTGTCGCCCTGCGCGGGCCGTACCGCACCTCTACGCCGATCGCGGAGTCCGAATGGGCGCAGGCCCGCCGGCGCCAATTGCCGATCACGATGCACTGCGACCGATGTCTGCGCGAATCCGACTGTCGTTCATGCGGTTTGACCCGCCTCGACCATGAGGGCCTTCTCGGCCCCGACGTGCAGATCGTGCACGCGGTCCACGCCTCGGACGAAGACATAGCGGCGATCGCACGCACCAACACCACGATCTCGGTGAGTCCACTATCCGAGATGCGTACCATGGGCTTCCCCGTCGTCACCGAGTTCATCGAGGCCGGTGCCACGATCACCCTGTCGACCGACACCTTGGCGATGCCGGCGAACGTCGATGTCCTGGGAACCCTTCGGGCCTTGATGTCCGCCGAACACGCCCGAACCGGACGCGCAACCGTTACCCCGCGAGTGGCCTTGGAAATGGCCACTATTACGGCTGCGCGCGAACTCGGCATTTCTGACGTCACGGGCTCGCTGCGCCCCGGTAAGCGCGCGGACCTGGTTTTCATAGACCGGACCCACCCGTCGTTGCTCCCGCAAGGAGATCCCGTCGAGGGTCTCGTTTACCACGGCAGTTCCGACGCAATCTCGACCGTCGTATGCGACGGACGGGTTCTCGTGCGTGAGGGAGAGCTCGCACAGGAATCGGCGCGTCTGGCCTTGAGTACCGCTAATGAACGCCGTGACGATCTGATCCACAGAGCCCGAGACGGGGGTACGTGGGATCAGCCCTGCTGAAATAAGAAAGGCGATCAACGATGATGAGCCAAAGTAGAACTACAAGCAATAAGCCACCACCGTCCTCGAAAGGGGATTTCAACTCGACCGGGCCCGCCGCAGCGGTATTGATGTTTCTGCTGATCCTGGTGGCATATTCGGTCAACGCCATGGACCGTCAGGTGTTCCCCGTGCTGCTCACGGAGGTGCGCACCGAGTACGGCTTCGGACTTCCCGCCGCCGGCCTCCAATCGACATTGTTTGCGCTCGGTATGGGTCTGACAGGTATCCCTGCGGGTATGGCGATGAGGAAACTCAGCCGCAAGCACGTCATCATCATCGGCACGATCGTCTTTTCAGTGGCGACTGGTTTGACCGTGGTGAGCCTCGGATTCTGGGACATGGTGCTGTGGCGCGTACTGTCCGGTGTGGGTGAAGCGCTGCAGCTGGTGGCGATCCTGACCGTGGCCTCGCATGCGTTTCCGAAACGACGTGGCATGGCCATCGGTTCCGTCAACATGGCGTTTGCCGCAGGGTCCTTGCTCGGGCCCAACCTTGGTGTCGCGATCCAATCGGCGTTCGGTACCTGGCGGGCACCGCTGATCGCGTTCGCGCTGATCGGCTTCGCCGCGGCCCTGCTGGTGTGGTTGGCCGTGCGTTCTTCGTTCACCGAGCGAGACGCCGGGCAGCAGACCACGACGACCTATGTGGGTGGTGCCACGAGCTTCTTCAGCCGTAACCCGTTGATTCTCGCGGTGATCACCCTGCTGTTCGGCCTGATCGACTTCGGGTTCATCGGCATGTACGCCAGCTACCTGCGTGACTTCCTCGGTTTCACTCAGGCCGACGCCGCGGTCGCGGTGGGCCTCGCCGGGCTCGCGGCCTTCGCTTCACCGCTGGGCGGGATACTCGTCGACCGGATCACGCCGCGCGCCGCGATCGCGTGGCTCAGTCTCGCGCAGACCGCGTGTGGTGTCGCCTTGTTCTTCGGGCCCGGAAACCTACCTTGGCAGGCTACCTGGTCGTTCCTGTTCGGCCTGATCGCAAGCTCCGGACTCTACGTCGGTTTGGCTGCCTGCCTCGTCAAGAGCATGGAATCGAGCTACGCCTCGCGCGCCTCGGGTTTGTTCACCAGTTCCATCTACCTGGGGGCGGGCTTCGCCGGGCTCGTCTTCGGGATGCTCGTCGACGCCGCGGGCTGGCAGGCCGCCGGAATGATCCAGATCGCCGGTTTGTCGTTCATCTGCGTCGTCCTGGCGTTCGCATTGAAGATGTCGGACTTCAGCCGTGTCGCGCCCGTATCGCCCTCTAAGGAGTGAATCGTGCAATCACTATGGTCATTGGAACGTCCACTGGTTCCTGTTCAGGACCAGGATCGGGGATTCCCGGTCCGTCGTGTCTACTGTGTCGGCCGCAACTATGTCGACCACATCCGCGAAATGCGCGAAGGCGATGAACGCGACGACCCGTTCTTCTTCCAGAAACCGACCGACGCGGTGGAACTCGACGGGGCCCGCATCCCGTACCCGCAGTCGACACACGACTTCCAGTTCGAAGGCGAACTCGTCGTGGCCGTCGGCGCGAAGTACCGAAACGGGACACCGGACACTGCCCTGGAATGCGTCTACGGTTACGCCACCGGCATCGACCTGACCCGTCGCGACCTGCAGAAAGAATCGGTCGCCCGTTCTCGACCGTGGGAGCCGGGCAAGTCGTTCGATCAGTCGGCGCCATGCGGTCGCATCGTGCCCGCCGAAACCATCGGCGACATCGACGGCGGGGACCTCACCGTGAGCGTCAACGGTGACGTGCGCCAGCGCACGCGCTTCGAGCTCATGATCTGGTCTGTTCCCGAGATCATCGCGCAGATCAGTAAGGCCTACACCCTCCAACCCGGAGACCTCATTTTCACTGGCACGCCGGCCGGAGTCGGCGCCATCCATCCCAACGACACAGTGACGGTGGAGATCACCGGCTTGCCGTCGCTGACCATCACGATCATTGACCAGCAGGAGGAGTCATGAAACCCAGCGATCGGCTCGACTACAGCGCCATCAACGCCCGACCATCTCGCGCACTACCGGACGGCAAGAAGGTGGCCGTGTGGGTGATCATCAACGTGGAGGAGTGGAACGACGAAGCGCCGATGCCGCGCACCGTGCTCAGTCCTCCCGCTGGTGGCGTTCCTTCGCCCGACGTACCGAACTGGTGTTGGCACGAATACGGCAACCGGGTCGGATTCTGGCGGTTGTTGAAGGTTCTCGACAAGCATCAGATCCCCGTGGTCCTGGCGATCAACGGCACGGCCGTGTCGTCGTATCCGGCCATCTCGGATGCCGCTATCGAGCGCGATTGGGAATTCATCGGCCATGGATTCACTCAAAAGAACATGCAGAAAGTTCCGGACGAGGCCGAAGACATCCGGTTGACCACTGACGCCATTCGTGCCGCGACCGGTAAGGCACCGCGTGGTTGGCTCGGTCCTGGGTTGACCGAGACGTGGGAAACCCCCGACATCCTTGCCGAACAGGGATACGAGTACGTGTGCGACTGGGTTCTCGACGATCAGCCGGTGGAACTGCGTACACGCGGGGGCGGCAATATCACGAACGTTCCGTATACACAGGAATGTAACGATGTGGCCATGATGCTTATTCAGCATCACCCGGCCCGCGAGTATCTCCAACGCGCCACCGATCAGTACAACCAGATCGCTCAGGACGCGGAAGACGATGACTCGGCCCGAGTCATGGCGCTCGTGATCCACCCGTACATCATGGCGGCGCCGCACCGGCTGACCTATTTCGATCAAGCGCTGTCGCACATCCGTGCCGACGACCGTTCGGTGTTCATGACCGGATCCCAGATCCTCGATTGGCACCGCGAAACTTCATGAAGATTCCCCCGGTAGATGGTGGTGGTCGCCGGGCACAGGCCACGGCGACCACCACCACAAAAGATGTCGGGCACTCGGTGCCAGCCACAACCGCTTCTTCTTAGCTTGTGTGGATGGCACCATGATTATTCTGAAGTTTGGGCGTTTTCTTTCGGCTTGCTGAACAGCGCCCGAGCTATCCATCCGGCCCCGAGCATGAGCGCACCGACGATCGCCACTGTGCTCACGCCGGGTAGGTCGAACACGCTCATGAGGGCGAGCCCCATCCCGTAGAGGATGGAAAGCGCGATCAAGATTTTCGAAGTCATGTTGTCCATGCACTGACCATGCCTTCGGGCCCGGTCCGAAGCTAGACGACGACAGACTGAAGTTCGTATCCAACGACAGTTGGATACTGCGAATATGCCTGGCAGCGATACCGTACAGCATGGCCAGTGAGGATCCCAGTCCCCAGCAGCAACACGAGTGGCAACGTACCGTTGTCGGGTGGCATCTTGCCTTTGGGATGTTGGCGGCGATCACTGCGCTTCTCGTCATCGCCGACACGGATCCCTTGCCGTTGCGGATCCTGGCCTTGTCGATCCTCGCGTTGCTGTGTGTCTGGTATTGCCTCATCGGCGCGCGCACATTGCATCATGACCCCAGCACACGAGGCGTGTTGTTCGTCATCGTGTCCATGGTGTTGACCATCACCATGTACGCGGTATCGACGATGGGCGCCGTGATGTTCTTCATCCTGTACCCGCACTTTTGGGCGCTGCTGGCGCGGCGCTGGGCCATGGTGTGCACGGTGTTGTCGATCAGCGCGACCGGGGTGGTCATTTTCTGGCACTGGGAGGGCCCAGACGAAGGGGGCGTGTTCGCGGTCGTGCTGCTCGCCGCGGTCGCCATCCTGTTCTCGTTGGCGTTGGGCTTGTGGATCACCCGCATCATCGAGCAGAGTACGCAGCGCGCGGAACTGTTGGAGCAGTTGTCGAAGGCGCAATCGGAGTTGGCGGAAGCGGAACGTCGCGCCGGGGCGTCTGCGGAACGGGAACGTCTGGCGCGCGACATCCACGACACGCTCGCGCAGGGTTTCGCCAGTGTGGTGCTGTTGATCGATTCGTCGCAGCGCGACATCGGCAGTGCCGACGAACAGGTGCGCGAAAATCTGACCAGGGCGGCGGCGATCGCGAGGGAGAACCTCGCCGAGGCCCGGGAGATGATCGCCACCCTGACTCCACCGGCATTGCATCAGGCTTCGCTGCCGGATGCGTTGCGTCAGGTCGTGAACCGGATGAACACCCCGCAGGGGCCCGCCTGCGTGGTGACAGTGGAGGGCGAACCGCGTCCGTTGTCGAGCGAACATGAAACGGCGATCCTGCGGATAGTCCAAGAAGGAATAACCAACAGTTGTAAGCATTCGGCTGCCCAGACCGTGCGGGCCACGTTGACGTATGAACCGCAGCGCGTGCGGCTTCGGGTCCGCGACGACGGTCAAGGGTTCGAACCGGACGAAGCTTTGGCAGGATATGGGCTACCCGGCATGAGGCAGCGCGCTTCGCTGGCGGGCGGTCGGTTTCGGATCGACGCGGCGACGGGCAGCGGCGTCACGATTGAGGCGGAGTTTGCGACATGACCATTCGCGTCGTGATGGCCGATGACCATTTGATCGTGCGGGAAGGGCTGAGATTCGTCATCTCCGCGGAACCCGACATCGAGGTTGTCGCCGAATGCGCCGATGGCGCCGAAGCCATCGCGCTCACCGCGCAGCTGCGGCCCGATGTCGTCCTGATGGATCTGCGAATGCCGGGGACCGACGGGGTGACTGCGGTCACGCAGATCATGGCGGTGTCGCCGTGCCCGGTATTGATACTGACCACATACGACACCGATGGCGACGTGACTCGGGCGATCGCGGCAGGAGCGGCCGGCTATCTCCTCAAGGACCTGTCTCGCGATGAACTCGTCAGAGCAATCCGTGCCGCGGCGAGGGGTGAGACTGTGTTGGCTACGCCAATCGCGTCCAAATTGGCTAATCAACTTTCGGGTAAGGCTCCGAGTCTTACCGTCCGCGAGACCGAGGTGTTGCAGCGTATCGCGGAAGGGATGTCGAACCCGCAGATCGGGGCATCCCTATTCATCAGCGAGGCAACCGTCAAGAGTCATGTCATGCGGATTTTCGTCAAGCTCGACGTCGACGACCGGACCGCGGCAGTGACTCGCGCGATCGCGCGCGGGATCCTTCCGCCGCCGTGACGGCCGACAGTCTCAATCCCACGATGCCCGCGCGTTGAGCCAGTCGACGTCGTACATCGTGGTGCGGCGATAGGATGCCTCGATCTCGGCGAGTTCCTCTTCCGACAACACGTCCCGCACATCCGCGAAGCCGTCCGGTGCCCGCTGGGCCACCAGCGCCAGGATGCGGTCCTGACCCATGTTGCGGGTGGCTTCGACGATGGCGGCGGTGGGCTCGCGGCGGTCCTTTTCATACTGTCTCAGCGCCGAGGCGGTGTCGTTTTCGGTACGTAGCCGGTACGCCAGCACACGCGCGTCGATGATCGCCTGTGAGCCACCGTTCGACGCGATCGGGTACATGGGATGCGCGGCATCTCCCACGAGCGTGACTTTGTCGGTGCTCCAATACGGCAACGGATCGCGGTCGACCATGGGGTATTCCAGTATCGGGTCGCTGGCGGCGATCAATTCCGGAACGTTGAGCCAGCCGAAGTCCCAGCCTTCGAAGTGGGGCAGAGCATCCGACAGTCGGCCGGGCATGGTCCAGTCCGCAACGGCCTGGGGGTCGCTGGAACGTACCTCGGCGACCCAGTTGGTAAGGCTGTATCCGTCCGTGGGCGGAGCTATCGGATAGGCCACGAATTTCGTGGCGGAGTTGCTGCCGGCCGCGATCATCGTGGCCCCGGTCTCGAAGGTCGGCCATTGCGCGATACCGCGCCACATGCGGATCCCGTTACCGATCGGCGCGCCTTCGCCGGGATGGAGTTGGCTGCGCACCGTCGAATACAGACCATCGGCCCCGATCATCACGTCCGCGTCGAGCGTGCTGGTGGTGCCGTCGCTGCTGTTGCGAAGCGTGAAGGTGACGCGGTCGGTTTCTTCCTCGAAACTGTCCAGCGCATGGCCGGTGAGTACCGCGTCGTCGCCGAGCCGCTGCGTCACGGCCCGCAGCAATAGCATCTGTAG
Source organism: Candidatus Stackebrandtia faecavium (assembly GCA_019112895.1). Taxonomy (GTDB): domain Bacteria; phylum Actinomycetota; class Actinomycetes; order Mycobacteriales; family Micromonosporaceae; genus Stackebrandtia; species Stackebrandtia faecavium. The sequence continues at coordinate 12,905 of DXIM01000149.1, read as the reverse complement.
TTCGCCCCGATGAATGGAATATTGCGGCCAGTTGTAGCCGGCGCCGCGGCCGCACGGTTTCGACCAGATGCGGTTACCGAATCTGTCGAGATGGACCATGATGGCGGTGCGGACGGCGATCGCGTCGAGGTCGTCGCCCAGTCCGAGCTCCGTGAGTTCCCGTACCGCATGCGGCTGCAGATTGATGCCGACGCCCAGGGGGGAAAGCCGTGGAACCCTATCGACGACGGTGCATTCCATCCCGGCGGCGTGCAGGCTCAAGGCGGTGGTGAGACCGCCGATCCCGGCTCCGATGATGACGACTTTGGACACAGTGCACCTCGTTGAGTTGCGGGGGACTTGCGCAGGGGGCGTTTGAGGCTACCGCACCCGCGGGCCACGAGTACAGGTCGAAACCGTAAAGCGAAGGCGCGAACCGCGCGGCGGCAACGAAAGCCTCAAGCGTCGCGAGTGGGTAGGCTCAGCTTCGTGATGACCTGGCTTGTTATCTGGTCCACCGACCCGAGCGCCGATACCGTGACGCCGTTTTCGTCCGCCTGCAACGGCTCCAGCGTGGCGAATTGGCTGCGAAGTAGCGAGCGAGACATGAAATGGTCAACCCGGTGCGAGATGCGTTCGGCGAGGATGTCGGGCGCGGCCTCAAGATGGCAGAAGCACACGTCGATGGCGTCGCCGCGCAGGAGATCGCGGTATGAGCGTGTGAGTGCCGAACAACTGATGATGGCGCTTTGTCGGGCGGCCCGGTGCCGCTCGATCCATTCACGTATCGCCAGCAGCCAGGGCCACCGGTCGTCGTCGTTGAGGGAGATGCCGGCGGCCATCTTCTCTTTATCGGCTGCCGAATGGAAATCATCACCTTCGATGAAGGTCCAGCCGGTGGCTTCGGCGAGCGCTTCACCGACCGTAGATTTACCGGAGCCGGATACCCCCATGACCACGACGTACCTCGGGCTGCGCATCTCGGTCAGCTTAACGGTCGGACACGCCCGTGTCCGTCGACATGCATGCCGGCGGTGGGTCGGCGGTGGCCGACGGTCCGATCGCGATGGCGGCCGCGCCGAGCGCGAGAATGGGGAGGATCAGCGCGGCCAGGATGGCCCGGTATCCGGCGGCCGAAGTCGTATCTTCGGGGCGCAGCAGGCGTTTGACCCTGTTCGGTACGTCCGAACCGGTGGCGTGCAGCGCCGCCGGTGAGGCTGAGGACCGGTGGCCGGATAGGGCCATCGTGGTGATGGCTTCGGCGACGGTACGCCGACCGTGGCGCTTCCCCGCCTGGTCATCGGCGATGCGTTCCACGAGCCGACTGACTTCGGTGGCGGCGTGGCGCAGGAGGGGGACGAACGGGAACGCACGATGCATCGTGACCGCGAATGCGACATAGAGGTGATGCCGACCGTGGAGGTGAGCCATCTCATGCGCGAGCACGGCGACGCGTTCGTGTCGAGGTAGGCGCTCTTCGGCTGCGCGGGTGAGCACGATGGCGGCGGGACGTCCTGGCAGGCAATACGCTGCGACTCGTGTCGATGGCACGGTGAACACGTCGAAACCGCCGATACTGCGCGCCCCAGCCAGACCACGGATGATGTGTCGGTACCTTTGCCTGTCGCGATGTGTCCGCCACACCTGGCCGATCGTGACCGCGATGATGCGCAGCACGAACGCACAGACGTAAACGAGCGCGACTGTTGCGGGAAGCTGGCTCCAGTCCTGGACGGTGATCAAGTCTGTGACCGCGACCCTGCATGCATGCAGCAGGCCGGCGAGCCCGTGCCCCTGCGACGAGCCCGCCACGACGATGAGGCCGACGCTGACCACGGAGATCACCCACGAGGCCACTAGGAGGAGCCAGGTGGCCAGTTCGAATCGGGGACTGTCGCTGTTGCGGTGGCACACGTTGACGAGTTTCGGCGCCACGATGCCCGCCGCGAGGCTGTACACCACCAGCGTCATGAACGCCAACATTACGATTCCTCGATTTCCGGTTCGTGCTGCCGGTCGAGCAGTTCGCGTAGCAGTTCAGTCTCACGTTCGCTGATTTCGTCGACGAACTTGAGCAAGGTTGTGCGGGGACTGTCGCTGGCGCTGAACGCGTCCGTCATGAGTATCGCCGCGTTTTCGCTGGCGGAGATCTTCGGCTTGTAGAACCAGATCCGTCCGACGCGTTCTCGGTCCAGCCAGTCTTTGCGACGCAGGTTTTCCAGAACCGTGGCGATGGTCGTGTACGCGTGCGTGCGCTCGGTCAAACCATCGACCACGTCACGGACGCTCTTGGCGTCGGTTTGACGCCACAGATACTCCATGACGCTGGATTCCAGCGATCCCAGAAGGCGACGCATGCGTGGTTTACCTCCGCGATTTGTCACGATGATTGAGCGCCTGCAGGCACGCGGCAGGCTGTTGCCGAGCGTAGACGAGATCTCAGCGCGAATGCCAACAGCACCACAGCCCCCAGCGCGAGGAAAGGCTGGACGGGGGCGAACCAGGTGACGGCGCCGCTCGTGCCCAACGCGATGACGACGATCTTATTGCAGGTGGGGCACCCCACGGCGAGGAACGACAGGACGCCGCCGACGAGTCCCTTGCGTTGACGGGGTTGTGATTGCGACTCCGATTGTGTGTCGCCGGGAGAGACGTAGGTCGCGACCAATAGTCCAGTCAGGATGCACGAAACCACCCACACCGGGTAGGTCCACCATGGGGCTTCGATCATGCGTTGGAAGACGGGGTTGGGGATGAGTGCTGTCGCGATGCCCAGCGCGAGGAAGGCAGCGATAGCGACGCCGATAGCGGTGAGCCATTGACGTCGAGTCCAGTAACGCATGGTCCTCTTTTCGGGTGGTTGTCACTGATGTTTGCGATGTTACTATCCTCGATAGTAACGCTACTATCGAGGATAGAACAAGTGAAGGGTCAGTATGAGCTCGTCGGAAAAGAAACTCGCCCACGTCTGGTGGATCGTCCCCGTATTGGCCATAGCCGGACTCATGGTGTGGGGCGGGCTGAGCCAGGACGATTCATCGGGCGAATCCGGCGATCCTAGCGCGACCAGCGAATCCGATGCCGGAGGAAGCGAACTGGCCCGCAGATCGCCCGATGACCCGTACGCGCTGGGGGACGTGGACGCCCCGGTCGTGATGATCATGTACGAGGATTACCGTTGTCCGTTCTGTGCGAAGTTCGCCACCGAAGTCCAGCCGAAACTGGTCGATGAGTACGTGGATGCCGGGAAGCTGCGCCTGGAGTGGCGAGACATGACGATCTTCGGAGTCGAATCGGAGAAGGTCGCCGTCGCCGCGCGCGCCGCCGCTCAACAGGGGAAGTTCTGGGAATTCAACCACGAAGCATATTCGCTGGGTGACGGCAAGACGAAGACCTCGTTTCCGGAGGAGACGATCAATCAGATCGCTAAGGACGTAGGTGTTTCGGATATGGATCAGTTCGCGAAAGACCGTGAAGATCCCAAGCTGCAGGAACAACTCGACGCGGACTTCGCCGAAGGAAGCGAGATAGGGGTATCCAGCACTCCCGCGTTCCTGATCAACTCCACCCCGGTTCTTGGCGCCCAACCGCTCGATACGTTCACCGAAACGATCGAGGCGGAGCTTGACCAATCATGAGTATCGGCTACCTCGGAGCATTCGTCGGCGGTGTCCTTTCCCTATTGAGTCCGTGCTCGGCAATGCTGGTGCCCTCGTTTTTCGCTTACGCCTTCTCCAGCAGGGTCAAGCTTGCGGCCCGTACCGGTGTTTTCTATCTCGGCCTCCTCACGACCTTCGTGCCGATGGGGGTCGCCGCAGGCTCGGTCGGCGCCGTGCTGAACAGCCACAGGGACACCGTGATCATCGTGGGTGGCGTGCTGCTCATCGCCTTGGGCATCGCGCAGATTCTTGGGTTCGGATTCGGATCGACTGCCGCGCAGTCCTTGTCGGGAAGGATCCGGGTGTCGTCGAACCTGTCTGTCTATCTGCTGGGGACGGTTTACGGCCTGGCCGGGTTTTGTGCCGGCCCGCTGTTGGGCGGTGTGTTGACGATGGCGATGACCGGAGGCAGTCCCGTGTACGGCGCGCTTCTGTTGTCGGTCTATGCGCTGGGCATGGCTGTGCCGCTGTGGTTGCTGGCCGCCCTGTGGGATCGTTTTGACCTGGGGCGCAAGCGTTGGCTACGTGGACGGCCGCTATCGCTGGGTCCGCTACACGTGCACAGTACGACCTTGATCGCGGGCCTGATTTTCATAGCGCTGGGCGTCTTGTTCCTGCTGTCGGAAGGGACTGGAGCGTTGAGCTCGATTATGAGTACCGACTCCCAGTTTGCGCTGCAGTCGTGGGTGCAAAGTATCGACGAATCGATCCCGACGGGAGTCGTCGTGGGGGTGATCGCGGCGGCGGCGCTGGCGGCCTCGTTCGTGTTGTGGCGTCGCTGGGGGAGGTCGAAACAGACCGAATAATACCGTAACGAGGGTCACAATTTGCGCATCTAGACATTTAGAATTCGTTATAGGACAAACCGACATCCATGACGAACGAGGTGTGCAAATTGGGACTGGTCCACTACTGGGTTGGCGGCACGACGGATTCCAGCGCGGCCGTATGTGCGCGTCTGAGCGAGAAAGCCAACGATGTTTGCCTTTTGGTGTCCGCCAACGCCGAGCTCGACAATCCGCACGAATACCAACCGTCCACCAGCAGCGACGATCATGTGTACCGGTTCGAGATCGACGATCTCGAACCGGACACCGAATATCATTACGGCATCAAGCTCGGCAGCCAAACGAGCAACCGCACCGGCACGTTTCGCACCCATTCACCGCTCGGCGAGCCCGCGGACTTCACGATCGCGTCCTCCTCCTGCGCGGGCCTGCGCCCCGAACACCCCGGAAACGATGACGCTGTGGTCCCCGAACGAGTCTCGAACCATCCCGTGTTCGACACCATTCGTGCCCGCCAACCTCTCATGTTCATCCACACCGGAGACCTGCACTACTACGACATCGGTGACGGCGACGAGGTTCCCGACCATGACGTGGCGACCTTCCGTCGCGCCTACGACGACGTCTTCGCGCAAAGCAAACAACAAGCCCTCTACCGAGACATCGCCACCGCCTACGTCTGGGACGACCACGACTTCGGGCCCGACAACAGCGACTCGACATCGAAAGGGCGCGAAAACGCCTGCCAGGTGTATCGAGAAAGGGTGCCCCATTACGGCCTGCACGATGACTACGGAATCTGGCAGTCGTGGCAGATAGGTCGCGTTCTATTCGTACTGCTGGACGTGCGCGCGTATCGAAGCCCCAACGACGACGACAGCAAAGACAAGACCATGCTCGGCACGGCACAGAAGAAGTGGCTGCGCGAACTCCTCGAATCATCGAAAGCCGCGTTCCTTGTCCTCGTGACCGGTTCACGCTGGTTCGACAACACGACAGACGACAGTTGGGATTCCTTCGCCGACGAGCGCAAGCAGCTCATCGACATGTTCACCGAAACCAAATGGATCAAGCGCATGTGTGTGCTGTCCGGCGACATGCATGCGATCGCGATCGATACCGGTAAAAACGCGCCCGGTGGCATACCGACGTTCCAGTTCGCGCCACTGGACTCGGACCCCCAGGATCCGGCGTTGGAAGACCACTACGACCTCGGACCGACACTGCCGGGAACGGGGCAATACGGCATTCTGGCCGTCAAGGATGACGGTAAGCGGCTATCCGTGACCGGCACCGGTTATCGCAATGATGAAAAGTTGCTCAGTCACACCGTCACCATCGAGGCGCGATACGACGCCGGCGATGCATCATCCGGCGATGCGGGCAACGCAGGCTTTCTCGGCCGGATCAAGGCCGCGCTAGCCGGACTCTTCGATCGTTGAGGCGACCCAGTCGGTCAGTTCGGACAAAGCTCCGGCACGGAAGCGAATGCCGTGCAGGCGCGCAGCGGTCCTCGCCCAAGCATCGGCGTCGACACCGGTCGGAACCCTCTCCAACAGGTATCCAGCCTCGTCATACGTGGTGATCGTGTGGGAATCGTTGCCGCCCTTGGCGAGCGCTTCGGCGATGCGTTTCGCCGAGCGCTCGGCCGAAATCACGCTGTCGACGGCCCCGTATTGGAGTAGAACTGGGCACGAAACGTCGCTATAGGGCGCAGCCGGGTCGTGTTTTTCCTTGCCGCGGCTCTCACTGACACCCGGGGCCGACATGCCGGCGACGAACGCCAGCTCATCGCGTTTAGCGGCCACGGTTGACACGGCGCGCATGCCGTCGCCCAAGCCCCACATGCCGAGTCGACCGATGTCGTCGCGCTGCCCCAAATAATCAAGCGCGCCCACCAGACCCGCTGAATCCGAGGTGTCGTGTGGAGCGTCCCCGGTGTGATCGAACATCAGCACGGCAATGCCCGCACGCAGGAAACATGCGGCGAAACCACGGTAAAAGTCGCGCTGGGCGGCTATGGTGCTGTGTCCGATGACCACGGCGGGCACGGTGGTATCGACATCCGGACGCAGCAGCGTTCCCACGGCGGTCGCGCCGCTATCGGGGACCGGGAACTCCACCGCTTCGCTAGCAGGCAACTGCGCGGGCTGCAGCAATGTTTGACATCCGTCGATGGCCAAAGTCAACGTGCCGTCGGCGTGGAACTTCAGTTCCTCTCCCTGTTCGGACAGCATCCGATCATCCGAAACGGAATACAGTCGCACGAGGGCGTTGTGATCGAGGTCGGCGTAGAACGCATACGGCTCACCGGAAGCCGGCTGTGCGTTCATTGTGACGACGACAGTGATGTCGTTGTCGGTGTACGTACCCACCCGTGACCTGAACTCCTTGGGATCGATCGGTAGGACTCGGTGAAGCGGTTGCGAGAAACGCGAACCCGCGAACACGTCGAATGTGGGTGAATTCGTGGCGGGCACGCCATTGATTCGTATGAGTCCATCTTCTCCGAGTTGACCCACATAGGTCGAAACGGTCTCCTGCACGGGCTGTCCTTATAGCTTTGGGTCACAATGCGCACGCATCTTGCGCGGCAAGTGCCCGATGATGTCAGATGGGACACATCCGGCGTAACGCCCCCATCGAATCGCCAAGCTGCAAAGCGAAAACCGGTGGGCCCCACAATCAATCGCGGGACCCACCGGCGTTTCACTCAGTGAAGCGGACTCGACTCACTCCGAGGACACGGCCTCCAAGACGTCGAGCTTATTCGCGCGGTACGCGGGGATTATGGCGGAGAACAGGCCGATCACAATGGCGGCGATCAGGTACGTGACCATGGTCCCCCACGGCATCGCCAAGACATCGACGAAGTCATCCTTCAATGCCTGTTGGACCGCGATCCCGAGTCCGGAACCGATCCCGATTCCCAAGACTGCGCCGAACACGGAGATCACGACGGCCTCCACGGCCACCATGGATGTCACCTGCCATCGCGTCATGCCTACTGCCCGAACCAGACCCAGCTCCCGGGTACGTTCCAGAACCGACAGCGTCAAGGTGTTGACGACGCCGATGACGGCGATCAGCATGGCCAGGGCCAACAGGATCTGCACGCTGAGCAGGATGACGTCGAAGATCTGGCCGATCTGCTCCGTCTGTTGGCTCATGTCGAAAGCAGACACCTGCGGGTTGTCCTTCAACAGCTCCTGAATGTCTTCGATGACGGCCTCCTTATCCGCACCGTCGGTCACCTGGATGTAAGCCTGGGCCGGTTCGGATTCGGAGAACTCGTCGGAGTAATGGTCGTTGAAGACGTATCCGGTAGAGCCGCTTTCGGATTGCAGGATCGCCCCGATGGTCATCTCGCGTTCTTCGCCTTTAGGCAGCGTGACAGAAACAGTGTCGCCGAGCTCAAGCTTGTCCTTATCGGCCTGATTTTCGTACACTGCGACCTCGTCGTCGCCCAAGGTTTGCGATCCTTCGACGATGTTGTCGCCGAGAAGGTCGGCCATGCTGGCGAAGTCGTCGGTGGCCGTGATCATCGTGTCTTGGCCCTCGATGTTCGCCGAAGACAGGTACATACCCGCGATTTTTTCGACGTCGTCCATCTCGTTCATGTCCGTCAGTAGCGACTTGTCGTAGGTCGGGATGACCGCGCCCTGCTGACCCGCCGCGACCACAATGTCAGCCTGGACCGAGTTGTCGAAGAACTTCTGGATCGACGCCTCGGTCGACGCCGACAACACGCCGACACCGGTGACGATCGCGACGCCAATCATCAGAGCCGAAGCCGTGATCGCGGTGCGACGCGGGTTACGTGAGGAATTACGGCGGCCCAGCTTACCGGCCAGCGTCCAGGACATGAGGCTGCCGATAGCCGACACTAGCGGTCTGGCGATCGCCGGAATGATGACCAATGCGCCGATGAACAACAGACCGACGGCGCCGACCGTACCCAGCAGGCTCGGGTCGCCGTCACCAAACTTCTCGGTCAACCCCGCCCACAGGAGGACTCCGCCGGCGGCGAGGAAGAGACTGCCGAAGACCGCGAACCAACGCACCGGACGCACGGTGTTGCTCGAATCCCGTAGCGCGGCGATCGGCGGGATCCTCGACGCGCGCAGCGCCGGCAGGATCGCGGCCACGATCGTGACGCCGATGCCGATCGCGAACGCCGCGATTATCGCGGAGACCGGCACGATCAAGGTCGCCGTCATCGCTTCGCCCATCGTTCCGGTCACGATGATGTTGCCGAGGTGGCCGATGCCGATGCCGAGCCCGAGCCCGACCACGGCCGAAAGCAGACCGATCAAGGTGGCTTCGAGCAGTACGGAGCCGCGGATCTGGCTGCGGCTGGCACCAACCGCGCGGAAAAGCGCGAGTTCCCGGGTGCGTTGCGCGACGATGATCGAGAACGTGTTGATGATGAGGAAGACGCTGACCAGGAGGGCGACGCCGCCGAAGCCCAACAACAGATAGTTGAACAGATCCAAGATGGACTGAAAGCTTTCTGCCTGGTCTTCCGCCAGGTCTTCACCGGTGTTGACCTTGTAGTCGTCGCCGATGCTCGCGGCGAGATCGTCACGTAGCTCGTCGTTGTCGACGCCGGACTTCGACGTCACGGTGATGTGCGTGTAACCGGGTTCGCCGTCGATCAGCTTCTCGCGGGCGGTGTCCATGGTGAACATGACCAGAATTTCGCCGCTGACGGAGTCGCGTCCGCCGCTGTACCCCACGACGCCTGCTATCTCGTAATCGTCGGCTTCGGAGGAGTCGGTGATGATCGGTACGGTGTCGCCCAACTCGTAGCCGGTCGCGTTCAGCAGCGACTGCGAAACCACGATCTCGTCGTCAGATTGAGGGCCGTCACCTTCGCGCAGCTCGACGGGGTCTTGCGGCTCTTCCCAGTTTTGACCGATTATCGGTGCAGTGATCTGTGGCAGCACCTTGTCGTTCTTGTCGAGGACGCGAACGAGACCGGTGTCATTACGAACAGTTCCTTCGGCGCTGTCCACATCGGCGTTATCGGCGACTTCGTCGACGACGTCTTGCGGAACCGTTCCAGGAGCTTCGCCCAGGTAGGTCTGGGTTGTCTTGGCGCTGTTGATCTCGATGTCGATGTCGTCGTAGATCGTGGTGAACATCGATTGCACGCTCGCGCCCAGCGAAGCATTCAAAACCAAGGATGCCGAGACGAACGTGACACCCAAGATCACGGCAATGCTGGACAGTAGGAGGCGTGCTTTGCGCGAGAGCAGACTCTTGAGGGTGGCGCGCAACATGGTTAGACGCTCCCCTCGGGGGTCGCGGACTGCACGATCTCGTCGAACCGTTTGAGTTCGTCGAGGACACGGTCGGCCGTCGGGTCGACCATTTCGTCGACGACCTGGCCGTCTGCGAGGAACAGCACCCGGTCGGCGTATGAGGCCGCGACGGGGTCGTGCGTGACCATCACGATCGTTTGCTGGAACACGTCGACCGATTCGCGCAGGAACTGCAACACTTCGGTGCCGGCACGGGAATCGAGGTTCCCAGTCGGTTCGTCCGCGAACACCACGTCGGGACGCTGCACGAGCGCCCGGGCGCACGCGACTCGCTGCTGCTGGCCACCGGACAGCTGAGTCGGCCTGTGACTGAGCCGATCGCGGAGCCCGACGGTGTCGACGACTTTGTTGAACCAGTCCATGTCGGGCTTGCGTTTACCGATCGACAGCGGCAACAGAATGTTCTCTTCAGCGGTCAGCGTCGGCAGCAAGTTGAACTGCTGAAAAATGAAGCCGACTTTCGTGCGGCGCAGTTTCGTCAAGCCGCGGTCGGACAGGCCCGTGACCTGGGTGTCGCCGATGTGAATCGTGCCGCGGTTGATGGTGTCGAGCCCCGCCAAACAGTGCATGAGGGTTGATTTGCCGGAACCGGATGGCCCCATGATGGCGGTGAATTTGCCTTTCTCGAACGTCGTGCTGACCCCGTGCAAAGCTACGACCTGGGTTTCCCCATGCCCGTACACCTTCCACACGTTGTCGGCACGAGCGGCCGCGGGCGCATTCGTCATCGTCTTATTTCCCTCCCATTGAAGTGTCGGCGTTATGACCGCCGGGTATGAGTAACGCTAAAGCCATCGCTTCGGGAAACCGTCGTACAGCGGCACGATTTACGGCTCCGCCAAGTGTCGGCGTTGAATGGTGTGTTCGGTGTAGACCGATGGGGTTCGCTCGGCGCTTGGTAGGAGCGCGTCTACGACCCCGGTAGGAGCTAATAAAGCCCGCCGTGACGCATGCTCACGTTGCGTAAATGAGCAGGTCACACAGCGCTTGTCAGCGGTTTGGTTTGACGAGGCCGGTTTCGTACGCGAGGACGACCGCCTGAACGCGGTCACGCAGCCCGAGTTTCGTCAACACGTGGCCGACATGAGTTTTCACGGTCGTTTCACTCACGGTGAGTTCTTTCGCGATCTCGGAGTTGGACAGGCCCTTAGCTACCAGCGCGAGCACTTCACGTTCGCGGTCGGTTAGCGAATCCAAATGGGTCGGCGTGGATTCGTTCGGTTCCGGCAGACGGTCGACGAATTTCTCCAGCAGGCGCCGCAAAATCCTCGGTGCCACGATCGCGTCACCAGACGCCACGGATCGTATGGCCGCGACCAGGTCCTCTGCCGGAACGTCCTTGGCGAGGAAACCTGCGGCGCCGGCACGCAACGATCCGATCACGTACTCGTCGAGGTCGAAAGTCGTCAGGATCAGCACCCGCACCGGCAGCTTCGCATCGACGATAGCCTGCGTTGCCGCCACACCGTCCATCCTGGGCATGCGAATGTCCATGAGAATCACGTCGGGGAGCAGGCGGCGGGCCAACTCGACCGCTTCGGCTCCGTCGCTGGCTTCGGCCACGATCGTCACGTCCGGCTCGGCCTCGAGGACCATACGAAAACCGGTGCGCAGCAGCGGTTGGTCGTCGACGAGCATGACTTTGACGGGACGCTGCGCTGATTCGGCGTTCACGCCATACCTCCGCTGCTGGAATCATCAATGGGTATTTGCGCATACACGCGAAAACCGCCCCCGGGACGCGGGCCGGTACGAAGGCGGCCACCGTACAAGGCTACGCGTTCGCGCATGCCAACCAGACCATGGCCCACGCGGCTTGGGTTCGCCGCCAAAGTGGTGGGACCGAGGCCGTTGTCAGTCACTTCGATGGACAGGTCCTCGTGCCCGAACGTGATCAGTACAGCCGCTTTCGCCTGGCCCGCATGCTTCAGCGTGTTCGTCAAGCATTCCTGCACGATCCGAAACACGGTCAAGGCGATGCCGGGGTCCAAAGCGCGCTGGTGGCCGGAGATGGTGAGGTCGATGGGGAGCCCCGCATCGCGGATCTGGGCCACGAGCTCGTGTACCGCCTCAAGACTGGGCTGCGGTGTCATTTCATCCTCGTTCTCGTCGACGTCGGACGTGCGCAGCACGTCAAGCAGTCGACGCATCTCCCGCAGCGTCGAGCGGCCGGTCGTTTCGATCGTGGCAAGTGCCTCATCGGCTCTGCGAGGATCCTTCGTTAGCGTGCGACGAGCACCAGTGGCCATGACATTCATGACGGAAATGTGGTGCGCCACGACGTCGTGAAGTTCGCGTGCGATGCGGCGGCGTTCGTCGTCCACGGCCTGCGCGACCTGCACGGCCTGATTTTCCTCGGCCAGCCGCGCCCGCTCCTGAAGCTCATGGAAATTGACGCGTCGGGTGTGGACCACGCGTCCGACCGCGAAACTCAGCGACAAGAAGACATACGTGACGAGGAGACTCACCGCCAGAACCAACAGTGTGAGGTCGTCATAACCGGGCAGGAAAGTCGCGACGGTCGTGGCCATCCAGATACCGCCGGAGAACAACACCGCGCGTTTCATCGGCCGATATGCCGCGGCCGTATAAGTGATGATCGCGCTGGTGAAACCCGTCGACATCGCGATGGGCTGAAGTTCCACCGATAGGAATGCAAAACCCATGACCGCCAATACCGACCACCACAGGCGATACCGGCGCAGTGCTATCGGCGCGCACCCCACCGCCAACAATGCGAGATCGCCCAACGCCAGAGGTTTGATGCCCGACTGCGTGGACGCCACCCAGCTGATCAGCCATAGCGACGCAGTGACGAGCACAATGCTGGCAGCGAAAAGGACGTCGGCGATCAGGGTGTGGCGCGCCAGCCATGCACGGACACGGCGGGGTGCGGACACACCTGAGCTCGGTTCGACGTCGGTCACATAACGTACGCTATCCGGTCGTTGATGCGGCTATCTCAGCGTGGCGATGGATCTTGCCATCCTCCTGAAGGGTGATGGTTCCTAACTGAGGCGGGCGCGTTCGTCGAACTTCTGCGAGAACAGCTCGGCGGCGTGCTTAACCTCCTGCGGTTCCTCCGGTCGCATGAGCATGTGTTCGCAGACGCGCGCCCAGGCGTGGCCGGCTGCCTTGGCCAGCAGTCCGGA
>DXIM01000148.1 GCA_019112895.1 Candidatus Stackebrandtia faecavium | reverse complement strand
GTTCCCGACGAGGTCTGGGCGAAACTCGACGAAGAGGACTGAGCGAGCCGGGCAACAGTTAAGGCGCCCAACATCAAGTTTTAATGACTTGTGTTGGGCGCCTTTGCGTGTCAGTTTGAAACCGATACCGTCGCCTGCCTTGTTACTTGCATGGCCGGACGACCCACATTCGGTGGTGGGTGGCACGGACGGAATTGCTATCTGTGGGCGATTGCCCACGATGTTTGTGTGGACTCGCGGGCGTCACCGTAAGCGCGTGCCGGAGCTGGCGGTGAGGAACCAAATCGGACGAAGCGCCATGCCGGTCAAGTGTTCCGGCGTAAATGCCCAGCTCGCCTCCGGGCTTCCGCCACCGGTGGCGTGTGCGAAACGGGCGAATATCGGAAGGGAACGGCTTGTTCAAGGTGTCTGTCGGTTCGCGCGGTGGTCCATCGTTGACCGCGTTGGACGATCTGCTGACCGAGATGGTCGAATATCCAGCAATGGAGGCGTTGCAGGCGGCCCATAATGTAGAACCGGTGCCGCTACCGTGACTATTTCTTCGTCAACCGAACCTCTGCGCAGGATCCTGGCCGGTGGTGCGAAGGCAGAGCGCCGACCGCTGGTGGTCTTTGCGATCTTGTCGTTGATCAGTGCCGTCGCGGGCGCGATAACTCCGTGGCTGACTGGATCTATTTTGTTCAGCGCGCAAAGGACCAATGCAAGCCAACTAATCTGGTTGCTCGCTGCGTTGGCATCCGCCATTGGCGTGGCGATCGTGTGCAATGTGTCCAGACATGTCGTGGCGGAGAGACTCAAGCTCCGGGTGGCGGCAGATCTGCGGATGAAGGTGGCCCGAAAAGCGGCCCATGCGACAACCGAAATCGCAGGCCAGTTTTCGTCGTCACAGGTGGCGACGATGGTAACGAGAGACATCGAAAAAGTCTCCAGCTATCCCGCAGCTCGTATCCGCCTTGTGGCGTCCGTGATAGGCCTGCTTGTCGTCTCGGCATACCTGCTGGTCATCTCGTGGCCGATCGCGCTACTCGTTCTCGTCGGCGTACCGACGTTCATGTGGCTGACCGCGCAGATTGCTAAGCCGCTGGAAGGACGCCAGGATCTGCACCGCGACAAACTGGGAACGGTGGCTGCTCTGAGCGGGGATATCGGCCTTGGCCTTCGTATTCTGCGTGGACTCGGTGCTGAGCCGATCGCACGCGGTCGACTCACGATGGCATCGGAAGCCACCGAGGCGGCCGGTGTTCGCGTGGCTCGGATAGAGGCCGCCTTGCTGATCTCGGGACAGGTACTTCCTGGTCTTTTCCTTGCCGGTTTGGTCTGGCTTGGTGGTCACCTAGCGGCGTCTGGTGCGCTGCCGGCGACGAGCCTGGTGACCTTCTACGCTGCGTCGGCCTACCTGGTGGTACCTATCTCGACTGCGACTGGTTTCAACCGCACTCGCAGCGCGGCACGCGTCGCGGCCAAACGGATCTTCTCTGTCTTGGATACGGCAGCGAAACCTTGGCATGGCACGGTTACACCGGTTCCCGTTACCGCCGACATTGTGGATTCCATCACCGGGACTTTGGTGTGTGCGGGATCCTTGAGCGTGGTGTCCTGCGACGACCCCGAAGCGCTGGGGCGGCGTCTATCCGGGATATCGGGCAAGGCAGCCAAACTCGATGGACAGTCTCTTAAGAGTTATTCCCTGGCCGAGCTTCGGACAGCGGTGCGTTATCAAGGTGCGCGCTCAACGATGTTCTCCGGCACGGTGCGTGAAATGCTCGATCCGAAGAGCCAGTTCAATGATGCCGATATCGCGACAGCGCTTCATGCCGCAGCTGCAGACGATATTCTGTCGCGTTTGGATGGTGGACTCGACGGGCGAATCCACACCGATGGCCGCAGCGTGTCTGGTGGTCAGCGACAGCGTCTTGCGCTGGCTCGATCCCTGCTCGGCGATCCCGCCTACCTGGTGCTCGTCGAGCCCACCACTGCGTTGGATGCCGTGACCGAGGTTGAGGTTGCCCGCCGGGTCGTCGATTATCGCCGCGGCCGTACAACGGTGGTGTTGGCGCGCGGCGGAGCGTTTTGTGCTGTGGCTGATGACGTCATAACATTGAAAGAGACGACCCATGTCTGAAGTCACAGCAGACACCTTGCCGATTGCCGATCGCCCCACGGTTGTGCGTCGTGCCGTTGCGATGGTGCGACAGTTCCGGGGCAGGATCGCCGCGGTCGTGCTCGTGCATGCCGCGGCCGTCGTGTGTGGATTGCTTCCACCTGTCATCCTGGGCGTGATCGTCGACCGGATCATGGCTAGCCAGCAGATCGCCCTTGTGGAGTCGGTTGGCGTGATCCTTGCCGCGCTGGCGGTGAACGCAATACTCGCGTTCACCGCCACCAATTGGGCGTTCGCCCTCGGTGAGCGGATCTTTTCGGTACTGCGGATGGAATTCTCATCGAGGCTGCTGGACATGCCGATCCGCGAAGTCGAGGCAGTCGATTCGGGGGAAGTGCTGTCGCGGTCCACGTCGGATATGGATGCGATCGCCGAGGTATCCCGCACCGGGATACCGGAGGTCCTGGTGGGGACCGTTTCGGTGGCAATGACGATCGGGTTCGCCTTCGTGCTCGACCCACTGGTCGCGATCGGTTGCCTGGTCGGATTTCCGTTCGTCATCTTGTCGACGCGCTGGTATGTCCGCCGCGCCACCGCCGCATATGCCGAACAGTTGGCCACGCGCGCCTCGGTGGGCAGTGATATCGCGGAGACCATACGGGGCCATGACGTCGTCGACGTCCACCGTCTCGGCGACTCCCGAGAGAAGATCATGCGCCGCAGCGTGGTGCGTGCCTTGGAGAAGGGTGGCGTGCCGATCGCGTTGGAACAGCGGTGGTTCCCGGTCGTCCAGGTCGGTTATAACCTCCCACTGCTGGCAGTGCTGGCGTGGGGTGCATATTTGACCTGGACCGGCCATACCACCGTTGGCAGTGTGGCCGCGATCGCGTTGTATATGCGTTCCATTCTTCCGCCGCTGGACGACCTCGTGTACTGGTTCGGTGAGTCCCAGTCGGCCACGGCAGCGCTGGCTCGCATCCTCGGTGTCACGACGATTCCCACGGAGGCCGCCGCGACGCGGCCGACTCGCTCTCCTGACCACGTGGTTGAACTGGACAAAGTGTCGTTCGGATACGGGAACGCGGCGAACGTGCTGACTGACATCGACCTCACAGTGAGTCAGGGTGAGCGTGTATGTGTCGTAGGAGCGTCCGGCGCCGGCAAAACGACGTTGGCGTTGCTGCTAGCCGGAGTCCTGACCCCCCGTTTTGGTGCGGTCCGCATGACTGGCAGGGCGATGTTGCTGGCGCAGGAGGATCACGTATTCCACGGCACCGTGCGCGACAATCTGACGCTGGCTCGAGGTGATGCCTCCGATGTCGACTTGTGGTCGGCATTGACGGCGGCAGGCTGTGATGGTTGGGTCCGCGGTCTCGACAACACATTGGACACTTCACTCGGTGAAGACGCCCACGAACTCACACCCGCGCAGGTCCGGCAGCTGGCCCTGGCTCGGTTGTTCCTGAATCAACCGGAAGTCCTGCTGCTCGATGAGGCGACCGCCGGACTATCCGATGCGGAGTCTCATCGTTTCGAGTCCGCGTTGACGACCGCGCTGCCGCACAGCACCGTCATCCAGATCGCCCACGACCTGTGGTCTGCGCAGGTCGCCGACCGCGTGATTGTCATGGACGGCGGCAACATCGTCGAATCCGGTACTCCCAAGGAGCTGCTGGCACGCGACAGTGTCTACGCCGGCCTGCATCGGGCGTGGCGAAACGTGGATGACCATATGGGACGGGCACAGTGACCGCGCCGCAGGACGAGGCAATACTCATGATTGCGCGGCGTGGTACGAGGCACGTCGTCCGGCGATTTTTACTGGCCCAACGATGATCGCCGTGCGTCGATCGGTACTGGGGCGATGCGGATCTAGTCGCAGTTTTGGCATACCGGACAGCGCCACGTTGGTGACATCATTCCGAGCTCTGATGACGTCCAAAACATATGGTCGAATGCCGATGTTCCCGACGAGGTCTGGGCGAAACTCGACGAAGAGGACTGAGCGAGCCGGGCAACAGTTAAGGCGCCCAACATCAAGTTTTAATGACTTGTGTTGGGCGCCTTTGCGTGTCAGTTTGAAACCGATACCGT
>DXIM01000147.1 GCA_019112895.1 Candidatus Stackebrandtia faecavium | reverse complement strand
GTCGATGAACAGGATGATGTCGCCGCGGGTCTTGATCTCCTTGAGGACCTTCTTCAACCGTTCCTCGAAGTCACCGCGGTAGCGGGAACCCGCGACCAGCGCACCCAGGTCGAGGGTGTACAGGTGCTTGTCCTTCAACGTCTCCGGGACCGCGCCCTTGACGATGGCCTGTGCGAGGCCACCCACGGCAGCGGTCTTACCGACACCGGGTTCACCGATGAGAACGGGGTTGTTCTTGGTGCGACGCGACAGCACCTGCATGACGCGTTCGATTTCCTGCTCACGCCCGATGACGGGGTCGAGCATGCCGTCACGCGCGGCCTGCGTCAGGTTCTGGCCGAACTGGTCCAACACGGGCGAAGCCGACTGCGACTGCTCGCCGCTTCCGGAGGCACCCGCGGTCGCGCCGGCGGGCTCTTTGCCCTGGTACCCGGACAGCAACTGCAGAACCTGCTGCCTAACCCGGTTCAGGTCCGCACCCAGCTTGATGAGCACCTGGGCGGCGACCCCTTCGCCTTCACGGATGAGCCCAAGCAGGATGTGTTCGGTGCCGATGTAGTTGTGACCAAGTTGAAGTGCTTCACGCAGACTCAGTTCGAGCACTTTTTTGGCGCGCGGGGTGAAGGGGATGTGTCCGCTGGGAGCCTGCTGGCCCTGACCGATGATCTCCTCTACCTGCTGGCGGACGCCTTCCAGCGAGATGCCCAAGCTTTCCAAGGCCTTCGCTGCCACGCCTTCACCTTCGTGAATCAGCCCGAGCAGGATGTGTTCGGTGCCGATGTAGTTGTGGTTGAGCATCCTGGCCTCTTCTTGGGCCAGGACCACCACTCGCCTCGCACGGTCGGTAAACCGTTCAAACATAAGTACGTGCTCCTTGCGTCCGCCCCGCTACGGGCTGTCTTACTGACCAGATGCAAATTTCTTAGTGGTCCCACCGGCCAGCAAGCTCGTCTGTGCCGACAGATATGACTCCTCTTTATTAGGGTCCACCTTATCGCTGTTGTCATGTCCCAACCCACCGCTGGGCGTCCGGATTCCTACAAACGGGCCGTGTACGCCAATGGCGAACACGCCTGAGGTCACCCGGACACGCTCGCGGCCCACCGGACACACGACGGGCCAGGAACGTGAGAGTCCCTGGCCCGCGGTGGCGATACGGATGTTCAGCCGGCGTTCGACGTATTCGTCGCTCCGGCGTGATATTCATCGATGATGTGCTGTGGAATTCGACCGCGGTCGGAAACTTTCTTCCCCTCGCGAGCGGCCCATTCACGAATCGCCTTATTTTGTTCCCTATCGATGGGCGTGCGCACTCGTGAAGAGGTAGGTGCACCGCCTTTAGCACTAGTGGTGTAGCGGCCAATTCGACGGGCGACAGAGACGTAATCGGCGAGTGCTTCGCGCAGCGTGCCGGCGTGTTCGTGAGACAAGTCAATCTCGTAGGCGAACCCATCTAGCCCAAACTTGACGCTCTCATCCGCTTGACCACCATCTAGGTCGTCCACCAGGATTACTTGTACTCTTTGTGCCACCGCAGACCTCCGTTAAACAATTATGTGCCACTTGTGCGCCACTCTAACGCAGGGCACAATTCATTTGTGCATCGCGGTAGAAGGATGAAGAAACAGTTGTGGTGATTGGGAAATAGCGCCTATCTGAAAAACCGTGCTGCTTTTACTCCGGCTTAACAAGAGGGAACAGGATGGTCTCTCGGATGCCAAGACCGGTCAGCGCCATGAGGAGACGATCGATACCCATCCCCATTCCTCCCAGCGGCGGCATTCCGTATTCCATTGCCCGAAGAAAATCCTCGTCGATCGGCATGGCCTCGTCGTCGCCGCCGGCGGCGAGCCGCGCCTGCTGCTCGAAGCGGTTGCGCTGCACGATCGGGTCATTAAGTTCCGTATACCCGGTCCCGAGTTCGACACCGCGCACGTAAAGATCCCATTTTTCGGTGAGGCCCGGTTGATTCGGGTGCGGCGCGACCAAGGGCGACGTTTCTTCCGGGTAATCGAACACGAAAGTAGGTTCGACTAGCGAATCCGTGACCAGGTGTTCGAATAGTTCTTCAGCGAGTTTGCCCGCACCCCAAACCGGATCGACACCGAGTTCCACTTTCTGCGCATACGAGACCAATGTCTCGTATGGTGTGTCAATCGTGACTTCCTCACCGAGCGCTTCCGATATTGCACCGAACAGCGTGATCGAACGCCATTCTCCACCCAGATCCAGTTCGAGTCCATCGCTGTGCGTTACCGAAGTAGTGCCCGCGACTTTTTTGGCGGCCTCTTGGATGAGCTTCTGCGTGAGCGCTGCAATAGAACGGTAGTCACCGTAGGCTTCATACGCCTCAAGCATCGCGAATTCCGGCGAGTGCGAAGAATCGGCGCCTTCGTTACGGAAATTGCGGTTTATCTCGAAGACTTTCTCGATACCGCCGACGACGCAGCGCTTCAAGAAAAGCTCGGGCGCGATCCGCAAAAACAAGTCCATATCGAAAGCATTCGAATGCGTGACGAATGGACGTGCGCTGGCGCCCGAGGCCACGACCTGCAGCATCGGGGTTTCCACCTCGATGAAGTCGGCCTCGTGGAGGGTGTCGCGCAAAGCGAGTACCGCGTGGGAGCGGTTGCGCGCGTTCTCGCGGGCCTGCGGTCGCACGATCATGTCGACGTAACGCTGGCGTACGCGGGTCTCCTCGCCCAGCGGCTTGTGGTCGACGGGCAGCGGCCGCAGCGCTTTCGACGCCATGACCCATTCGTCGGCCATGACCGACAGTTCGCCACGTTTCGACGCGACGACCTCGCCGGCGACGCCGACGATGTCGCCGATGTCGACGTATTGCTTCCATTTCGCCAACGCGTCCGCACCGACCTTCGCCTGCGACAGCATCAGCTGCAGCTGTGTACCGTCGCCTTCGCGGATTGTGGCGAAGCACAGTTTGCCCGCGGTGCGGACGAAGATGACGCGGCCGGTGACGGAAACCACGTCGCCGGTTGCTTCCCCCGCCTCAAGGTCGGCGTATTTCGCGCGCAGTTGTTTCAGCGTGTCGGTGCGCGTAACCCCCAGCGGATACGGATTGGGTCCGTCAGCGAGCAGTTCGGTGCGCTTTTGGCGGCGCACTTGCATCTGTTCGGGAAGGTCGTCTTCGGACGAGGCGCTGGGATTGTCGTTCACGAAAATGCTGCTTTCTAGACGTCGCATTCGGCTGGTGCTTCGCGCATGTGCCGGGTGCGGTTTTTCGCAGCAGTCGGCCCGGTCGACACTGCGGCGAATCCGAAGCGCAACGCGACCGGCGCGAGACCGTGCACCGCACGAAGCTCTTCAAGCCTAAAGGCTCGGACTCGCCGGTCGCGACTAGGTTGTGCCGCGTGCGCCGCGCCGAAGCCGAATGCGCGTCGTCTACTTCGCCATTCGGAACGCGTGCGTGACGTACGGCATCGCGAAAGTGTCCCGGCCAGCGAGATCGGAGTGGGTCGACACGAGCCTGTCGACAGCCGCTTCGATGTGGCGTTTCCTGCTGTCGGAGGCGGTGATGTAGTACGAGCGGGACTGCACGAGCCGCAGCAGGCCCTGCGCATTGAACTGTTTTTCGTGGTGGAACAGCTGGGATTCGACGTCGCGGAAGTGGGGGCCGAAATATCCGGGACGCAGCGCATGCATCGCGGTGACCTCGGCATCGGAGGCGCCGACGATTTGGGAGAGCTTTTTGACCCAGTCGACGGTTTCGTCGCGCACATTCCAGATGGGGGTGAACGTGCCGCCCGGGCGCAGGATCCGTTTGATCTCGGGCAGCACCGTCTGGGCGTCGAACCAGTGGTACGACTGGCCGGCCGCGACGGCGTCGACACTGTTATCGGGCAGTGGTAGCTCTTCGGCCACGCCGATGTGATGCCCGGCGAGCCCCTGCGTGGAGCGCAGAAGCTTCGTCATCATCTTGTCGTCGGGCTCGACCGCAGTCACTGTGTGTCCGGCCGCGATCAGGCCCCGGGTCAAGATTCCAGTTCCAGCGCCGAGGTCGACGATATCGGCCGGTTTTATTCCGAATGCCCAAGCCAGCGCCTCGGGTGGGTATGAGGGGCGCGCGGCGTCGTACACGTCGGCGGCCGAGCCGAAGGACCGCGCGTTGATGTCGTTCAGTTGGTGAAGGTGAGGGGTATTGACTTTATTCACCCAATCAACTTACCCAACGAGGTGTCATGATCACACTACCGAAGTGCGTGTGACTTTTAGCCTAGCGTTGTGAGCTTGCGCGCGGCACGCATGCCTAGTTGGAATCGGGTTTGGACGCCGAAATAGTCCATCAGTGACCTCACGCGTCGTTGCACGGTGCGTCGGGACATGCCCAGTCGGCGGCCGATTGCCTGGTCCGATAGTCCATTCGCGAGCAGATGCAGCATCTCGTACTGATCCGCCATCAACGATTTGGGGGCCGGCTTGGTATCCAAGCTCGACGTCGTTTTCTGCGCGGGGATCCGCGTCGCTTCCGGTGACCACGCTTGAGTCGTCATCGTTGTACCTCGTTTCACGCTATCCGGGAGGATGGCTACACCTGTAATCACGCGGCACTATTACGTCAAGTTGCACCCGATCGGTGAATATGTGGTCGAGCCGGCCTCAGCTAAGACAACGCGCACGACCACCGATACGTGACGGCGCGACCTATCCGAAGGCGAAAGCTGGGTATCCGACGACGCGTGACGGGTCCGCCCCGGCGTCCGCGGACGTCCCCAACCGCAGGAGCCGCGCCTTCGCGCCGTGGGCTTTCGCCCACGCGACCGTGCCGCGCAGCGCGAACAACCCGCACGCATCGCCGGGACCGATTCGTTCCGAATCGCCATCGAGGACCGCGTCGGCGGTCGCCGCATCGAGTTGCTTCGCGGTTTCGAGTTCGTGAAAATGGGACAGATCCGTGCTGCACAACAACAGGGACGAATCATCGACGAGCCGGTCGAGGACGCCGACGATGCCGGCCGTCGGGGTCTTGCCCACCGCTACCGGCACGATCACGAAATCATCGAGACATTCCTGCAGGAACGGAAGCTGAACCTCGAGCGAATGCTCCCGCTCATGTGGCTGCGCGTGAGCCTGCAAACCGTGCGCACGTTCCGCCGCGACCGTGCCCAGCGGCGTGTCCCAGCTCGTGGCGGGACTGGCGGCCATCCCCGTCAGGCGCACGAAATGCGATGGGCCGATCAAAACGATTCGGTGGATCTTCTCCCGATGCCTGCGCAGGCGCGCATACACCTGCGCGGCCACCGAGCCCGAGAAGCGGTGCCCGGCGTGCGGGACCACATAGGCGCGCGCCAGGGGTTCGTCCTCGTTCACCTCGACCGCGTCCAGCATTGAACTGACGGCGGCACGGAGCAGGTCGGCGTCGCTCAGGTAGAAACGTCCCGCGACCGCCGCGCGGCGCTGGTGACTCATTGCGGGCCTTTCATCGTCTTCGTGCCGCGACGGTCATGGGCGCCGGGCCGGATAGTGGGGGCGTGCAGTCGTACCGGTCGGCGCTTCCTGCCCCAGTCTCCGGCCGGGCCATCATAAACGCCGGGAAGTCGGGTGTTGCACTTGCGACAGTGGCCGGTATCGGTCAACCGGTAGTCGGTGATTTCGTACCAGTCGCGCGCCACGACCGGTTCACGGCAGGTTGGACAGGACGTCGTTCCGCCGTCCCGGTCATGGACGTTTCCGGTGTAGACATACGACAAGCCGTGATCCAAGGCCACGCGGCGGGCCCGGCTCAACGTAGCGGGAGGGGTCCGTGGGATGTCGCGCATCTTGAAATCGGGATGGAACGCGGAGAAATGCAGCGGCACATCCGTACCGAGATTCTCGGCGATCCACGTGCTCATATCGGCGATCTCGGCGTCGGAATCGTTGTGCCCCGGAATGAGCAGCGTCGTGATCTCCAGCCACACCGAGGTTTCGTGACGCAGATACCTCAACGTGTCCAACACGGCCCCGAGCTGCGCAAACGCCACCTTTTTATAGAACGACTCCGTGAACGCCTTCAAATCGATGTTGGCCGCATCCACATGCCGGTAGAACTCGGCGCGCGGTTCCGCATTCATGAACCCCGCACTGACGGCGATCGATTTGATGCCGCGTTGGGCGCACGCGTCGGCGACATCCGCGGCGTACTCGAAAAAGATCGTCGGGTCGTTGTAAGTGAACGCGATCGCGCTGCACTCGAGCTTTTCGGCCGCGACAGCCAGGGCGTCCGGAGACGCCGAACCCGACAACGTGTCGATCTCGCGCGACTTCGAAATATCCCAGTTCTGACAGAACCGACACGCCAGATTGCAGCCAGCCGTACCGAACGACAACACCGGCGTACCAGGCAGAAAATGATTCAACGGCTTCTTCTCGACAGGGTCGACGCAAAACCCCGACGAACGGCCGTACGACGCCAAAACGATCTGATCGTCGACGCGTCCCCGCACGAAACACAGACCGCGCTGGCCCTCACGCAGCCGGCAGGCGCGGGGACACACATCGCACTGCACCCGGCCGTCGTCGAGCGCATGCCAATGCGAAGTGGGGACAGTGAATGGGTCGTCCATGCTCAACGCGTCCGGGTTCGTGGCCGTGCCCGACATGGTGGTACCTCTTTCACCGCGGACCTCAAGCTTAGGTCGAGGCGTTCGCGGGTCGCCACGCTCGTCGTCGGGCCTGCTTGCGACACGCAACGACGCCGGTCGCTGTCGACCGGCGTCGAAGGACGATGGTCGAGCGGTCAGCGGTTCACGTTCGGTTGTTGCGTCATGATGTTGACCCTGTTGAACGCGTTGATGAGCGC
>DXIM01000146.1 GCA_019112895.1 Candidatus Stackebrandtia faecavium | reverse complement strand
AGCCATGTGATGCCCGAGTTCGGAGAGGCCGAAACCGGGCATCCGGCCGTAAAGCACACGTTCCGGGTTGTGTACTTCGCCGTGTCGCAGCAGGTGCACGACGGTTTTTGGATTACTCACGCTTCGACCTTAGCCGCGGCCGCTGCCGCGTACGGCAGAGCATCGTGAATGTGGGTCATGGCCTCGTCATCCAGCGCGGTACACACGAACCAGGCTTCGAAAGCGCTGGGAGGCAAATACACCCCTCGTCGCAGCATCTCGTTGAAGAACGCGGCGTAAGCGGCGGTGTTTTGTCCCGATGCCGTCTCGAAGTCGTAGACATCGGCGTCGGTGAAGAAGACGCTGAACATGTTCCCAGCAGTGGAGACGCGGTGCGGCACTCCGGCCTCGCCGAGGGCTTCGCTCGCCATCTGCTGCAGCTGTCGCGATGTGTTGTCGATCTGCTGATAAACCTCGTCCGTGCATTGCCGCAGCGTCGCCAAACCGGCCGCGCAGGCCAGCGGGTTACCGGACAGGGTGCCCGCCTGGTAGACGGGCCCGGCGGGGGCGAGTTGTTCCATGAGATCGGCCCGGCCACCGAACGCTGCCGCCGGCAGGCCGCCGCCCATGACTTTGCCGTAGGTGTACAGGTCCGCGGCATCGGCGACGCCGCCGCGGCCGACCCGGAAACCGGTCATGACTTCGTCGAGGATCAGCAGGGCACCGTGTTTGCGGCATTCCTCGTACAGGCTCGCGTTGAACTGGTCCCGGCCGGCGATGACACCCATATTTCCGGCGGCCGCCTCGGTGATGACGCACGCGATCGTGTCGCCGTGCCGGGAGAAGACTTCCCGGACCGCAGCGATGTCGTTGTACGGGACCACGATCGTGTCGGCGGTCGTGCCTTTTGTGACACCGGGCGAATCCGGCAGGCCGAGGGTCGCGACCCCGGATCCGGCCGATGCCAGGAGGCCGTCGACATGCCCGTGGTAGCAGCCGGCGAACTTGACGACGAGGTCGCGGCCGGTGGCTCCGCGCGCCAAACGAACGGCGCTCATCGTCGCTTCGGTACCGGAATTGACCAGGCGGACCGATTCGACGGGCGTGCGCGCCACGATTTCTTCTGCCAGCGCGACTTCGTCGGGAGTCGGTGTGCCGAAGCTGGTGCCTAGCGGGGCCGCGTCGGCGATCGCCGCGGTCACTGCCGGGTGGGCGTGTCCCAGTAGCAATGGGCCCCATGAGTTGACGAGGTCGATGTAACGGTTGCCGTCGGCGTCGTAGAGGTGACAGCCGGTTCCCCGCACCATGAATCTTGGCGTGCCCCCTACGCTGCGGAAGGCCCGTACCGGGGAGTTCACTCCACCCGGCACGACGCGTGTGGCGCGGTTGTATAGCTCGAAGGACTCAGGTACATCGTCGTTGTACAGGTTAGACACGCCTGACAGCCTGTCACATCCGCTTGCGACGCGACAGACCCAGGTGGGACGGGCTCGTGCGCCCGGGTGCCGGCGCGACGCTGGGCCGGTGTTCTCGCAGCTCGTTTTTGCCGTTAGACGCCGTTTTCGGTGGCTTTGACCTTCGGGATCGCGAACGCGGCGGCCGCCGACAGTGCCGCCGCAGCTATCGCAATCGCTACTGGCCAACCGCCGACAGCGGAGGCCTGGGCGGGGTCCGACAGTCCGCGTTGTATCCACAGGGTGTAGGTCAGCAGGCCGACGAGGAACAGTGACGTCCATAGGCACGTGGCGGCCATGAAACGCACCTTTCCCGTGCCGGCTGTCCCGTTATTGATGGCGGGCACGATGAGGGCGGCCAGCAGTGCCGGCAGCACGAGACCGAGGCCGGCGGTCGCCAGTACT
The DNA here is from genome assembly GCA_019112895.1 of Candidatus Stackebrandtia faecavium. Lineage (GTDB taxonomy): Bacteria > Actinomycetota > Actinomycetes > Mycobacteriales > Micromonosporaceae > Stackebrandtia > Stackebrandtia faecavium. The sequence continues at coordinate 19,949 of DXIM01000146.1, read as the reverse complement.
GTCTGCCAGGCGGGGCCGAATCCGTCCGGGCCTCCGCCGGACCAGTGGGTCGCCACCTGTGCGGGCAGTTCATCGAGCCACGCGTATTGGAAGCCGAGGCCTATGGCGGTCGTCAACGCGGGTGCCACCGCCGCGATGCCGATGTAGCGTGCCCGTATTCGTCGCCGCTCGCGCATGTCTGTTCCTTCATCCGGTGGCTGTCGAGGCTGGTTGTGCGCGGTCACCAACGGCCTTACGCGTGTGCGTCACTGTTCGTTGGGGATCAACAGTGCCTGTATCGCCGTGCGCACGTAGGCGCGGGTCGAAAGGTCCGTTCCGCCGGTCAGGCCAGCCATGCCGTGGGGTGACAGCATTTTCAGGTACACATAGTGCAGGCATGTTCCTATGAGCATGCCGGCGCAGACCTGCCACGATTCTTGCGCCGGGATGCGGCCTTCCTGGTGTTCGGCCTCGAGGTATTTGCTGAGTTCGGCCGCGCCCGTCATTGGGGTTATGTCTTGGCCTTCCGGCCCGGAAACTGAGCCTTCTGTGAACCAGGATCGCAGCTGCGTGTCGCCGAGTATCGCGCCCACGATCGGGAAGATCTCTTCGAAGAACTCGATGACGGCTTCCATGAGGGTCGTCAGGTTCTGTGTCACGGTGTGTGCGCCGACCAGCTGGTCGAGCGCGTGCGCATGCGCGCGGATTTCCCGTGTGGCTAGTTCGAAGGCGCTCACGATGAGCTCGGAGCGGTTGGTGAAGTGGTTGTAGATGCTGCCTTCGGCGACGCCGGCTCGGCGGGCGACGGCCCGCGTCGTCGTACCGCGAACGCCATGTTCGCGCATGCATTCCAGCGTTGCTTCAGCGATTCGGCCGCGCATTGTCGTTGTCTGACGCACCGGGCGAGCATATCTGAGCGAATGCTCACTCATGCTAATCTGAGTGAGCACTCACTCAGATTAGAGGATATGTCATGGCACATGCTCTCCCTTTGACCGAACCCGAAACCTGCGGATTCCTCTACCTCGCAATCCAATGCGGCCGACCCGGGAAGATGCCGATCTATCGTCAAACCGCTACGAGACGGCGCGGCGAGTCGCGGCTGATCGAGGCCGCACAGCAGCTCGAAAAACAGCCGGATGTGGCTTCGGTGCGTGTCTTTCGTACCCAGCTGGTCCCGCCGATACCGGGCGCTCCCAGGCACGATCTGGCTTTGCTCATTCGGACGCCGAGCATCGATCAGCTTGACTCCGTGCGCGCCAACACCACAGTCCGGGCCCTAGGCGGGACCGAGCTGCTCGCCGGAGCGAATGCCGCACGCATCGGCGATACCGAAAGCGATCCCGATGCCCATTTCCTGCTCAACCACTTCACGGTCGACGGGGACGCGGATCCGGTCGAAGCGTGGCTCGGCCTAACGAATTGGTACACCGCCACCATGCGCGTCGATAACTCGACCGCGTTGCGGGCCAGCGACGGGAACGCGCAATTTCCGCTCGTGAATTACGTACGCCTACCATCGGCCCCGGCGCCGTTTCTCCTGAACCAGCTGCGAAGACCGAGCTTCCACCGTGTTGTGCGGGGGACGCTGAAACGTAACCGGATGCGGGCGCTGCCCGGCTTCTACCGCATGATTCGGTGACAACGGCCCACTGGGTGCGCATCGGACGATGGCACTGTGACCACTCGCGCCACAGCGATTTCTGCTTCCTGCTGTCGGCGAAACGGGCGTTCATCGCATACCGTGGTACGTATGACGGAGTTTGTGGACTGGGACCTTGCCGCGGCTACCGCTCGCACAACGGGGCGTTCAGGACCGGCGATCTCCCTCGCCGAAGCCACCGAGGTCGTGCACCAGCTCCGCGAACGTGCGGTCGACGCCTCCGATCATGTCGCCGAATACACGGGGCTGCGGCCATCGCAACCGCCGCCGATCCGAGTCGTGGACCGTGGCGACTGGGCGCAAGCCAACATTTTGGGGCTCAAAGACGTCATGGGTCCGCTCGCCGAACAGATGTCCGGAGAGCCCGGACGTTTGACCAAAATGGTGGGTTCGCGCGTTGCGGGGACGCAAGCGGGAGTCGTACTCGGCTATCTGTCGAGCAAAGTCCTGGGGCAATACGAAGTCTTCGGACGCGAAAAAGGCCAACTGCTGATCGTCGCGCCCAACGTCGTCGAGGTCGAACGCGAACTCGAGGTCTCCACCGATGATTTCCGGCTGTGGGTGTGCATTCACGAGGCGGCGCACTCCGCCCAGTTCGGAGCCGTGCCGTGGCTGCGTGACCACTTCATGAGCGAAGTCGCCGCGTTCGGTACCGCATCGAAACGCCACCCCGACGACCCAGGACCGAACGCTGCCGAAGCGGTCGCCAGTGCCGCATACCGTTTCGTGGAACAGGTCCGCAAGACCGCCTCCGTGCTGGCCGATTCGACGCGCGACACCGACAGCGACACCAGCATCATCGATCTCATGACCTCCGATAAGCAGCGAGAGGTCATGGACCGATTGACCGCGCTGATGACGCTGCTGGAAGGGCACGCCGACTACGTCATGGACGGTGTCGGCCCGCAGGTGGTGCCGTCCGTGGACGTGATCCGGGAACGCTTCGACCGCCGCCGTCACGCGGGCGGGCTCCTGCAGCGTCTCGTGCGCCGCCTGCTGGGCATGGACGTCAAACTCAAGCAGTATGTGCAGGGCAAAGAGTTCGCTAAGACCGTCATAGACGCGCGAGGCATGGACGGGTTCAACCTCGTATGGGAAAGCCCCCAGAACTTGCCGACGCTCGAAGAGATCAACGAACCTCAGCGCTGGATCGCGCGCGTGACGTCTTAGCCGCCGACGAATGGCTCGACTAGCGCGAAGCGTTGCGGCGGTCCGCAACGCCGTTAAAGATCAGGTCCGTACCTTGCCGCGGGGCGCGACGGTCATGGTGGCGTGTTCGGGTGGCCCGGACTCGATGGCGCTGGCGGCCGCGTGCGCCTTCGTCGCGCCGCGCGAAAGTGTGCATGCCGGTCTCATCACGGTCGACCACGGTTTGCAGGAGGGTTCGGCCGAACGGGCACGGGCGCTTGAACCGTGGGCGCACGCCGCCGGGTTCGATTTCGTCGAGGTCGCGACGGTGCATGTCGACCCCAGCGACGGCGGGCCGGAGGCGGCCGCGCGAACGCAACGCTACGCGGCGATGCGGAAAGCAGCGCAGCGGCGTAATGCTTCGGCCGTGCTCTTGGGACACACCCGCGACGATCAGGCGGAGACGGTACTGCTGGCGCTGGCGCGCGGTTCGGGCCCGCGCGGTGTCTCCGGGATGAGATGGCGCCGTGACCTGTGGTGGCGCCCGCTGTTGGCGGTGTCGCGGGCAGACACGGTCGATGCGTGCGAGCAACTGCGGCTACCGGTGTGGCATGACCCGCACAATCGGGATCCGGCATACACGCGTTCCCGGGTGCGCGCCGCGATGCCGGTGCTGTCCGAGACCTTGGGGCCGCGGCTGGTTGGGAATCTCGCGCGCACCGCACATCTGGTCGCCGATGACAACGATGCGCTCGACTTGTATGCGGAAACCTTGCGCGAGTCGGCGGGCGAAACCTTGGGCAAGGACCGTCTAGCGGTTGAGCCGCTTGTGTCGGCCCACAAAGCAGTGCGTACACGTGCACTGCGTTTGTGGGCGATCGAAAACGGGGCTCGTGGGGATGACCTGTCGTACGCGCACATCCGTGCCGTCGACGCGCTCGTGATGACATGGCACGGACAGGGCGCCACAGCGTTGCCGGGAGGCGTTAGCGTCGCGCGCGTCGGTGGGGTCCTGTACGCGCAGGCAGAGGGGTAGCGGTTACGCCGACCCGTAGACGGACGGCTTCAGCACGCCGATGAACGGCAGCTCGCGGTAGCGTTCCGCAAAGTCCATCCCGTATCCGACGACGAACTCGTCCGGCACGTCGAAACCGAGATACTTCACGGAGATGCCGGCGTCCATGGCCTTCGGTTTGCGGACCATCGAGATCACTTCGACGGATTTGGGTCCGCGAGTCGGCAGGTATTTCAGCAGCCACGTCAGCGTCAGACCGGAGTCGACGATGTCTTCGACTACGAGGATGTCGCGCCCCGTGATGTCGGTCTCGAGGTCTTTGAGCACCCGCACGACCCCCGACGAGGTTGTCGCAGAGCCGTACGAGGACAAGTCCATGAAATCTAGCTCGAGGGGGATCGATATCGCGCGGGCGAGGTCGGCCATGAACATCACGGCCCCTTTAAACAACCCGACCAATAGGAGACCGTCCGAGTCGGCGTAATCCGCGTCGATCTTTTCGGCGAGTTCCGCCGTCCTTTCGCGGATCTGAGTATCGGTGATGATGACCCGTTCAATGTCGTCGTCGTACCAGGCAGCCGATTGCGGTTCATGCTCAGCGGAAGGAGTCATGGCCCATAGCCTGCCAGCCCACTCCCGCCGAAAACATCGCGGGCCCCTGGGTAAAAACCGGAAATTATCGGCGTGTATTACCTGAGATTTCGCTGAGAATAACGCCCCTCTCAGGACTTGGTGCACGCCCGGTACCGTGTACCTTCGAAGTCCACCATCACAGGTGGCTGTGCTGCCCTGAAGCCACGCCACCGAACCATTTGTCGAGTGCAGGAGGGCCGGGCGCCGCCAAGCGTCCGCAACAGTATGGAGCGTACGCGTTTGTTCCGCAGGCCACTGGTCTGGATCATCCTCATAATCCTCGGCGCCGTCATCGCAGGCAGCCTGTTCACGGGCGGAAGCGAATATGTCGAAGCCGACACCGTTGTCGCGAATAAGCAGATCAGCGACGGCAACGTGTCGAAAGCCTTGGTCAAAGACAAAGAGCAGGTCGTCGAATATGACCTGAAGGAACCGATCAAGGTCAACGGCGAGGGCGAAGCCGCCGACGATGGCGAGTCGACGGAGAAGATCCAGTCGTTCTACCCCGCAAACACGATGGACGATGTTTACGACAACATCGTTAAAAACGTCGATGACTACAACATCGAAGTGACGCAAGAGAGCATGTTGATGGCTTTCCTCATCAACTTGCTTCCGATTGCGATCATCGTGATCTTGCTTTTGCTGTTCATGTCGCAGATGCAAGGCGGCGGTTCGAAAGTCCTGAACTTCGGCAAATCAAAAGCAAAACAGATCACCAAGGACATGCCCAAGGCGACGTTTGATGATGTCGCCGGCGCGAGCGAAGCCGTCGAAGAGCTGCAGGAGATCAAGGACTTCCTGGAGACCCCCTCCAAGTACCAGGAGTTGGGCGCGAAGATTCCCAAGGGCGTTCTGCTCTTCGGGCCTCCCGGTACCGGTAAGACTCTGTTGGCGCGGGCTGTTGCCGGCGAGGCAGGCGTGCCGTTCTACTCCATCAGCGGTTCCGACTTCGTCGAAATGTTCGTGGGTGTCGGTGCGTCGCGTGTGCGTGACCTGTTCCAACAGGCCAAGGAGAACGCCCCCGCGATTGTGTTCGTCGACGAGATCGATGCGGTCGGTCGTCACCGTGGCGCCGGAATGGGCGGTGGACACGACGAGCGCGAACAGACCCTGAACCAGTTGCTGGTGGAGATGGACGGTTTCGACAACAAGGGTGGCGTCATCCTGATCGCCGCCACGAACCGTCCCGACATTTTGGACCCGGCGCTGCTGCGTCCGGGACGGTTCGACCGCCAGATTCCGGTGGACGCGCCCGATATGGATGGCCGCAAGGCGATCCTGCAGGTGCATGCCCGCGGAAAGCCGTTCGCCCCGAACGTCGAGATGGAAACGATCGCGCGCCGCACGCCCGGTTTCTCCGGCGCCGACCTGGCCAACGTCATCAACGAGGCGGCGCTGTTGACCGCCCGTGCCAACGAGAAGGCGATCACGGCCGAGTCGTTGGAGGAATCGATCGACCGTGTCGTGGCGGGTCCCGAACGTCGTACCCGGATCATGAGCGATAAAGAAAAGAAGGCGACCGCTTACCACGAGGGCGGCCACGCACTCGTCGCGTTGGCGCTGCCGCACGCGGCCCCTGTGCATAAACTCACGATCATGCCGCGAGGGCGTTCGCTCGGGCACACGCTCGTGCTGCCGACGGAGGACAAGTTCTCGCAGAACCGTTCCGAAATGATCGACACGCTCGCCTACGCTTTGGGCGGTCGCGCCGCCGAGGAGCTCGTCTATCACGACCCGACGACGGGAGCCGTGGACGACATTCAGAAAGCGACCCAGTTGGCGCGCGCGATGGTGACCGAATACGGCATGAGTGCCAAGCTCGGTGCGGTCAAATACGGCAGTTCCGCGTCGGAGCCGTTCGTCGGCCGCGATATGGCCAGTGAACCCGCGTACTCCGACGAGATCGCCGCCGTCATCGACACCGAGATGCGTGGACTGATCGAGCTGGCGCACGACGAGGCCTACGAGATCCTCGATACGTACCGCGACGTCCTGGACAACATGGTCGTCGAGCTTCTCGAGAAGGAGACGCTCACGAAGGACGACCTCGAACGCATTGCCGCCGACGTGGAGAAGCGTCCGCCGATGTCGCCGTTCAACGGCAGCGGTAAACGGCGGCCGTCGAACCGTCCGCCGGTCGAGGTGCCCAGCAGTGGCGGCCCGGAAGCCATTTCGAATGTGCCGTCGGACAACGGTACGACGTCGGCTTCGCCGGGCGCGGACGAAAGCCAGGACGAGCAAAGCTGACCGTAGGTTTGTGAATGTGGGTGGACGATTCACGTCCACCCACATTCGTGTACAGGTCAGAGGTGATATTCCTCGCATGATTTCGATACCGGTTTGTCCGGTGTCATGCATACCCTTAGACGGTGACTGATTTGGATCATGAAGCAGCCCGCATGGTCAACGGTCGGCTCGGCGGCCATCCCGTCGGTGACAGCCTTGACTTGAAGCGCATCGAAGCCGCGGTGAAAGAGATCTTGACGGTGCTGGGGGAGGACCCGGACCGCGACGGCCTATTGGGGACGCCGGCTCGAGTGGCGCGCGCCTACGCCGAGCTGTTCGCGGGGCTTCGCGTGGACCCGTCCGACGTGTTGACCACCAGATTCGCCGAAGAGCACGATGAGCTGGTTCTGGTCCGCGACATCGAGGTCTTCAGTTTCTGCGAGCACCACTTGCTTCCGTTTACCGGCGTCGCCCACATCGGCTACATCCCGGGGGAAGACGGTCGAATCACGGGGCTGTCCAAACTGGCGCGGCTGGTGGAGGTGTATGCGCGCCGGCCGCAGGTGCAGGAGCGCTTGACCAGCCAGATCGCGGACCAGTTGATGCACGACCTGAAACCCAGCGGCGTGATCGCGGTCATCGAGTGCGAACACATGTGCATGTCGATGCGCGGCATCCGTAAACCCGGCGCGCGTACGTTCACGTCCGCGGTGCGTGGCACGCTGCGGAGCAACGCAAAGTCGCGGGCGGAGGCGATGAGCCTGATCCACGGGCGCTGAGCCGCGGCGGCTAAGCCCACGTTCTGTGGTTCACGCATGGGTTCGGCCGGCATGGTCATTCGGTAGGACTCCCGAATGAGACCGTCAAGTTCGGACCAGTCACAACGTCCGTCCAGCCAGGATCCGACCCAGCCGTGTTCGCCGACGTACGGCGGCTTGAAGAACTGGCCGCTGTCGCCGTTTTTCAGAAGTCGTCTGCGCGTACTGGGTGAAGCCTTGAACCACACGGATTCGCGGCCGCTCACGCGGTGGCCGGTCGCGAAGGTGCGTCCACGTACCCTGAAGGACGGGTCTGTGGTTGCGCCCTCCTGAGTGGTCTCGGGCAGAGCCAGGCACAGATCACGAAGATGAGTGAGGGATGCCGCATACATAGGGGATTTAGTGTAGCCCCTATCGCGTGCGTGCGCGACCACGGTTTGCAGTGTTTGCTGGCTACGGCGGATGTTTCGAGGCCCTCGGAATCAATGAATGTGGACAGACGGGTCCCATTTGTCGAGCGTGTGATCTTGAGTGTGCGCTACGAAATGGAGCCGATAGTTAAAAATTTAACAAAATACCCGCGTGGCGCGTTTGGGCATCCCCTAACCCTCGACCCAGGTGAGGTGAATCGGCGCCTCGTCGATGATCGGTTCCTGCCCGGTGCGGCCCCAGCGGTACCAGTCCCCTTCGGCACAGACGTTGATCACGATATCGCCGGCGGCGTTCTCGTGTGCCTCGCTGACGCAACGTAGGTCCTTCTTGAAATCGCCGCCCGACCACAGCCATACGCGCCGGCCAGACAGACCCAGAACCTCGCTGGCCGGCGACGGGTAACGCACAGCCGGCGCATCGATGTCGATGATCCGTTCGAACAGGTGACGCGGAGCCGTGACCCGCTCATCATCGGTGGCGGTCTGCTCGACCCACACGCTCTCCACCGGGTGGAGCATGGCGATTGCTTCGACCCCGTCGTCCTGCGAATGGTAAAAATCCGCCTCCCACAGCACCGGGACCATGAGATCCCCGTCCCGCATCAACGGATTGTCGGCACGAAGATCGCCACGCCAGCCCTTGCCGGCCGCACCAATCATGACGCGCGAACCCCGGATGTCGAAACATTGGATTGCGGGGACCGGTTTCACGCACGGGGGCGGATCGGGGAACTCAAACTGAAAACTGTTCGAATCAGACACATGGCCTCCTGATGCGTTGGCCAATAAGGCTAACCGTGCCGCCAGCACGCTATGCGGTGCGTGGCGGTACCGATGTGGTGTCCGCGAGCAACGGTTCAAGCAGGACGTTCGGATGGTCGCCGCTGACCGTCTGCAAGCGCCAACGATTCGGGAAGGCCGCCAGGATCTCCTCGTCGCGCGCCCTCCTGAAGATCTCGACACCGGGGGCGGTGCGCAGCGCCTCGGCGCCGGCCGCGTCGGTGCGGCGGGCAAGCGAGTAACCGAGATGGTCGATCTCGACGGGAACATTGAACTCCGCCTGCAGTCGCGTCGTGGCGACCTCGAACTGCATCGGGCCCACCGCGGCCAGAACCGGGAGCCCCTCGCCGCGCTGCTGCGAATACAGCACCTGGACGACACCTTCAGCGTCGAGTTGCGCGATGCCACGCCGGAACCGTTTCGCCTTCGACGTGTCGTTGATGCGCAGCTGCGCGAAATGTTCCGGCGCATACGCCGGCAGGCCGGCGAACTTGACCGGGGAATCGACGTAGAGGGTGTCGCCCATGCTCAGGTTCATCGCGTTGACGAGCCCGATCACGTCACCGGGGTAGGCTTCGTCGATTGTGTCCCGGGATGCACCGAACATCGATTGCGCGTATTTGGTGGTGAACGGGCGTTTCGTCGTGGCGTGGGTGGCGATCATGCCGCGTTCGAACCGGCCGGAACACACCCGCAGGAACGCGACCTGGTCGCGGTGGGCGGGGTTCATGTTCGCCTGGATTTTGAAGACGAAGCCGGAGAACGGCGCGTCGATGGCCCGCGGTTCGCCTGCTTCGTCGGGCCGCGCCTGCGGGGCGGGGGCGTAGTCGACGAGCACATCAAGCAGCTGTCGCACGCCGAAGTTCGATACGGCCGCCCCGAAAAGGACCGGGCTGGTGACGGCGTCGTTGAACAGTTTCTGGTCATGAACCGAGCCGGACGCTTCCAGCAGCTCCAATTCTTCGGCCGCCTGCTCGTACTCGTCGCCGAACCGTTTACGCGCGGTGTCGGCGGCGATGACCTCCTCCGAGGCGGCACGGCTGCCGCCCGGACTGCGTTCGAAATGGACCATTGCCGGTTCGTCGAGTGTCGTGTCGATGACGCCGTGGAAATTGCCGGCTTCGCCGACCGGCCATGTCAACGGGGTCGGTCGGATACCGATGCGCGATTCGATCTCGTCGAGCAGCTCGAGCGCGGCCATGCCGGGCCGGTCCCATTTATTGATGAAGGTGATAACAGGGATTTGGCGCACTCGGCAGACTTCGAAAAGCTTCAGCGTCTGAGGTTCGAGCCCCTTCGCGGCGTCCAAAAGCATGACGGCGCAGTCGACCGCCGTCAACACGCGGTAGGTGTCTTCGGAGAAGTCCGCGTGACCGGGAGTGTCGAGCAAATTGATCACGATGTCGCGGTAGGAGAACTGCAGAACCGCAGACGTGATCGAGATACCGCGCTGCTGCTCCATCGACATCCAGTCGCTGACGACCGCTTTACGCCCGCCCTTTCCGTGGACGGCGCCGGCTTCGCCGATCACGTGCGCGTGCAGCGCCAACGCTTCCGTGATCGTGGATTTGCCGGCATCCGGGTGGGAGATCACCGCGAAAGTGCGTCGACGTTGAGCTTCCGCGGATACGGCGGTGCGTGACATGTTGTGAGCTACCTCTTAGTTCGATTTCGCCGCAGCGACTTTATCCCGTGGGGCGTCGGGCACCACGTCGAGTCGTTGCGCGTACCTCCAGGTTATTGCTGCAGCTTGGGACGGCCGGAACGGGCCCGGTCGTCGCGGTCACGCAGCTGGCGGGCGCTCGGGCGCTGCGTGGACAGGGCGGGATGCGGGCCGTGAGGAACACGGCCGAGGTGGCAAAAGTTACTGACATCTGCGCAAACAAGCGCACCATGGAGACATGAGCAATAGCAACGAGGTACGCATCGAGCACGACACCATGGGCGAAGTGCACGTCCCCGCGTGGGCGGCGTGGCGGGCGTCGACCCAACGCGCAGTGGAGAACTTCCCGATATCGGGAGTCACCTTGGAGCGGGGCCACATCAAGGCGCTCGCCTTGATCAAGGGGGCCGCCGCGCGCGTCAACGCCGAACTGGGCGTCATGGATAAACGCATCGCCGACTCCATATCGGAAGTGGTTAAGGAGATTGTCGATGGCACCTACGACGAGCATTTCCCGGTCGACATCTTTCAGACCGGCTCCGGGACCTCGTCGAACATGAACATGAACGAGGTCATCGCGACGCTCGCAAGCGCACGAAGCAATGTAGCGGTCCACCCGAACGACCACGTCAACGCCTCGCAGTCGTCGAACGATGTCTTCCCGTCTTCGATCCACATAGCTGCAGCCGACGCTGTCGTCAACGGGCTCGTGCCCGCGCTCGATACGTTGATGCGTGCGCTGTCGGCGAAAGCCGACGAATTCGCCGATGTCGTCAAGGCGGGGCGCACACACCTCATGGATGCCACACCCGTCACGCTCGGCCAAGAATTCGACGGATACGCGGCCGCGATCCGCCATGGCACCGAACGGATCGAGACGACGCTTCCGCGGGTCGGGGAACTCCCGTTGGGCGGCACTGCCGTGGGCACCGGCATCAACACTCCTCCAGGGTTCGCCACCGGTGCCATTGCGGAGCTGGCGAACGTCACGGGCTTGCCGCTCATCGAAGCCCGCAACCATTTCGTCGCGCAAAGCTCGCTCGACCCGCTGGTGGAGCTTTCGGGACAGTTGCGCACGATCGCTGTCAGCCTCATCAAGATCGCCAACGACATACGGTGGATGGGCTCCGGCCCCCGCGCGGGCCTGTCGGAACTGAGCCTGCCGGACCTGCAGCCGGGATCGTCCATCATGCCCGGCAAGGTAAACCCGGTCCTATGTGAATCGATGCGCATGGTCGGGGCTCAAGTCATCGGCAACGACGCCGCGATCGCCCACAGCGGCGCGAGCGGCGAGTTTGAACTCAACGTCATGATGCCCGTAACCGCGCGCAACCTCCTCGAATCGATCCGCCTGTTGACGAACATCTCCACCGTGTTCGCGCGGGACTGTGTGGGTGGGCTCGAGGCCAATTCGCAGCGCTGCCTCGAATACGCGGAGGGGTCACCGTCGATCGTGACACCGCTCAACCGCTACCTCGGCTACGAGGAAGCCGCCGCGGTAGCCAAAGAGGCGCTTGCGTCGCGGCGCAAGATCCGCGACGTCGTCATCGATAGGGGGCACGTCGACCAGGGAAACATCACGCAGGCGCAGCTCGATGAGGCGCTCGACGTGAAACGCATGACCGGTCAGTGACGGTTCAGCCTTTCCACAGTTGAACCATCATCGTTTCGACGGCGATCCGCGGCCGCACGTTCGCGTCGATGGCTTCGCGGCATTGCAGGATCGCCTCGATACGACGCACGATGCTTTCCGGGCTCCATTTCGTTGCGGCCGCGCGCGCGTCATCGGCGACGTCGAGATGCACCAGCGGCACGTTCGATCCGAGCCGCAGCACGAGGGCGTCGCGGTAGAAGGCGGCGAGGTCGACGAGAGCGCGGTCCAACGTGTCGCGTTGCGAACGGGTATTGCGCATCTTCTGGCGCCGTTCCAGTTCCTTGAGCTGACCGGCGCTACCGCGCGCGGCTTTGGCCGCGCCTTTGCCGGTCCCGCCGCGCCCCAACGCGGTCTCCAAGTCTTCGCGTTCCTTACGGGACACGTCCTCGTTGGCTTCGGTCGCTTCCGACTCGGCGGCCGCCAGAAGCGAATCGGCGGCACCGAAACACGCGCTGATGCTCGACAGTTGCCGCGGCACCGACAAGATCGCGTCTCGGTGGTCCCGCGCCTGCGGGTCCGTCGCCAAACGCTTCGCCCGGCCAACATGGCCCTGGGCTGCGGACGCGCACAGACGCGCCATCGCCGGATCGACACCGTCGCGCGACACCAACAACTGCGTGACGGCGTCTGCCGACGGTTGACGCAGCCCCACGATCCGGCAACGCGAACGGATCGTCACCGATATCTCCGCGGGGTTCGCTGACGGCGCGCACAACAGGAACACGGTCCGTTCGGGCGGTTCCTCGATCGATTTCAACAGGGCGTTGCCTGCCGCCTCGGTCAACCGGTCGGCATCCTCGATGAGCAGAATCTGCCATTTCCCGGTGCTGGGGGCGCGCTGCGCGGCCGAGACGAGGTCCCGCATCGTCGCGACCGCGATCGTCAGGCCGTCGGGAATGAGCTGTGTGACGTCCGCGTGCGTGCCCGTCAACGCCGTGCGGCATGTGTTGCAGTCGCCGCAGCCTTGGTTGTCGCATTGCAACGCGGCTGCGAACGCGCGCGCGGCGACCGATCGCCCGCTGCCTGCAGGGCCCGTGAACAGCCACGCATGGGTCATACCGGCGCCGCCGCGGGTGTGCGCCGCGGTCACCGCCTTACGCAAGATGTCGACGGCTTCTTGCTGACCGACGAGGTTATCGAAAACGGAGCTGGTCATCGCGCTGCATGCCCCGGCGTGTAGTCGGTTGCCGGCGCATCCGAAGTGTCGAACTCGGTGTTGTCGATGTCGCCGGTATCTGGGTTTTCATACGTGTCGCTTGGGGTAGCCGGCGCCGCCGTTCCACGCGTGGTCGGCTGCTCCTCGGTTTGTTGCGCCGTTGCTCCGGTATCCGTGTCGTCGTCGGCTTCGGTCTCGGCCGTCGCGCCGGACAGTAGCGTGTCGACCCGCTCAAGGACCTGACCAGCGATGGCGTCGGCGTCCTGTGCGGCGTCGACGACCAGGTAACGCGCCGGGTCTTCCGCGGCGATGTCGAGGAACTTATAGCGGACTTCTTCGTGGAACTTCTGCGACTCCTTCTCGAGCCGGTCGGCCTCGGCCCCTCGGGTGGCGCGTGCGATGCCGACCTTCGGGTCGATGTCCATCAGGACGACGAGGTCGGGCTTGAGGCCGTCGGTGGCCCAGTTCGACAACCAGGCGACCTCTTCTTCGGGCAGGTCGCGGCCGCTGCCCTGATAGGCCTTCGACGAATCCACGTAGCGGTCGGAAAGCACGATTTTGCCCTCGTCGAGCGCGGGCCGCAGGACTGTGGCGACGTGCTGGGCCCGGTCCGCGGCGTACAGCAGCGCCTCGGTGCGGGGACTGGGCTCGGTGTTCGCCTCGGGGTTCAACAGCAGCGACCGGATTCGTTTGCCCAGTTCGGTGGCGCCCGGTTCGCGGGTCATGAGGACGTCGAGGCCGCGCAGCCGCAACGTCGCGGCGAGCTTGACCGCCTGCGTCGATTTCCCTGATCCGTCGCCGCCTTCGAAAACGATGAAGTAGCCGCCGGCTTCTTTACCGGGTGACAGCGGCCGCCCACGCATTGAGCTCCACAGGTCCCTGAAGATCGGCACGCCGGGCTTGTCGTCCATCTGTTTGAACGCCACGATGCCGGCGACAACCGCGATCACGGCGGCGCCCGCCAGCAGCAGCCGGCTGAAGGACAGGTCCAGCACGAACGCGCCCAAGTCGACGCGCCTGGCGGCCCCGAAACCGGCGACATAGGCAGCGCCGGCGATGACGACCATCAGGATGACCTTGGCGCCGACCGCGATGAACGCGAACATGCGGCCGCGGTGAGTGTCTTCGACTTCCCGGCCAAGCAGCGTGATGCCCGCGAGGAACGCCATCCCGGCGGCACAGCCGACGAACAGGGTCCCGACGATCGCTAGCCAGGTCGCGAACGCGAGCGTGTTGATGAGCAGTCCGACACCAGCCACGACGATGCTGTAACCGAACCAGCGCCGGCGACTGAGTTGGCCGACCATGAGCGGGCCGGCGGCTATGCCGATGCCTAGGCCGATGAACACCGTCGCGAACAGGACGGTGAAAGTGGAGTTGCCGCCGCCGAGTGACCGCGCATAGAACTGGCCGGTGCCGATGATGACGCCGGCCCCGGCGAACGCGCCGAAGATCCCGAGGACGAGTCCTCGCACCATCTTGTCGCTGCCCATGTATCGCCAGCCGTCGATGAAGTCGCGCACCATGCTGCGCTGCGGCTCCGCGGCCGCGCGGGCGTGCGCAGCTTGCCGTTCGCTGATCTCGGGGATCATGAAGTAGACGACGATGCCGGCGACGAGGAATGTGATCGCGTTCAGGTACAGGCCGAGGGCGGCGGGTTCGGCCCATTGGCCGAGGCTTTCGAGCGCTGGCGCCATCCAGTGCGCCTGCAGGAACGCCATGATTGCAGCACCGACGACCGGACCGATCCCGTAGGTGGTGAACAGCGTCAGCTGGTTGGCGGTCTCGAGGCGGGCACGCGGCAGCAGGTTCGGCACCGATGATTCTTTGGCCGGCATCCAGATCATGCTGACCGCTTCGATCAGGAAGGTCGCGATCGCGGTCCATCCGGCTGCGCCGAGCCCGGTGCCGGTCCACAGCGCGACGAGCGGGATCGACGCGAACAGCACGAACCGTAGGACGTCGCACACCGCCATCGTGACGCGGCGATCCCAACGGTCCGCGAGCACTCCCGCCAGCGCCCCCAACACCAGCGACGGGAATAGGCGCATGACGATGACGACGCTGAATGCGGCGCCTTGCGCTGCGGCGTCGTCGAACTGCACGGATGCGAACAGGGCGGTGGCTAGCAGGCCGAGCCAGTCTCCGACGGCCGACAGCCCGAAGGTGATCCATAGTCGCCGAAATGGACGGATCCGCATGATCGCCTTGAGATCCGTTACACCCGACATATGTGGCCCGCCTCTGATTCAGATGATCTTGCGCCTCGTGGACTCCCACAGCGTATCGGTTGGCTACGTCAGCTTCGTGACTTGCATGGGGTTACGTGGCTGCGCGTTCGTGCGAGGTTTTGTCGATTCCGGCGTGGCTTCGCGAGGTAATGCGCAGTGGGCGATATCGGTCGCCGCCCGTGGTGCGATATGTGGTCATGGCCAGGGGGCGATCATTTATTGCCAGTTGTATCCGGCCCGTTCCGGTTCGCATTATGGCTGCGGCTGTGACCAGTGCCGTCAATGTGGTTGAGGGGCCGTTGGGGGCCCGCTGGCGACACTAAGCGGCGCGGCAATGCGCACGCAGCGTCGGTGACGCATTACGAGTTATCGCTTGATTAGTACCAAACCGGTACATTTGAGTAGCGATACGTGTCGCGACCAGTTGACCGCGCCGTCGGTCAAAAGGACTAATGGTGCACTGTGCTTTACTGAGCTTTTGGAGGTGAGAGCCGAATTCGAATATTTATCTGCACTTGCGTGTGGGCTCTTTCCCGACTAACTAGTCACAATACGCCTCATATCACCACGTTGCGAAGCTAAAGGGAGCAAACGGACACATTAAGCACTCGACGGAAACGTCACCGTGTGCATGGGTGGGGAAGTCACAGTTCCGAAAGAAAGACGAGCGTGAGTGGCGTGATCGCTGTGACGATGGAGCGACGTTAAAGCGCGATGGAGCCAGAGTGTATCAACGGGTGCACTTTATGCGAACTGTTACCAATGACTCTATTTTCATGCCTGCCGCAAATGGCCCTAAAGCCTGCGCCATAAGTATCTTCGAACATTGCAGAAACCGGGTCACGTTCCGTCTCGTTGGACAGTAGGTAGAGATACTGAGGAGAAGCCTTTGCCACCCCAACTGAATTCAGCAGGAGTGGCGTCTGCCGAGACCAACACAGACGTCGAACCGCCTCCGGTTTCGGACGCGTCCACCCAAAGCGAGTCGCGCGAGATACTGCCCTGGGCGCCCTTCGTTCGTGTCCCCACAAACTGGGGGCCAGATATCGCCTTGGGCGCATGCATCCTGGTGATCACGTGGCTGTTGACATGGCCGTCCCCAGTCGTGCATTTCGACACGTGGGTGCGCCGCTTCTTCATCACCAACCAAAACGACCAGATCCACGACTTCGCTTACCTCATCACCTACCTGGGGTCGGGACGTTTCATTGCGCCCCTCGTCCTCCTGGCCGCGATCTGGCTAGCCCTGCGGCACGGCAGCGTCAGGCCGATGCTTCTTTACACGCTGTGTTACCTGCCCCTCGGCCTGATTCTGGGGCTGAAACACATCTTCGGTCGCATGCTGTCGCACCGGCCATACATCCTGCATGACGTCACCGCAGGGCAACCCGGCGCTGTCCTGTTCGAGTACTACGGCACCGCTACCGCATACCCTTCTGGCCACGCGGCTAACTCGATCGTGTGGTACGCGTGCCTCATCATGTTGGTGGGGCATTACCTGCCGAAGCGGGTGCGGCTTCTGATCCTGATCGCACCGCCGACGCTCATGTTCCTCGCTCAAAACTATGTCGGGCAACACTGGCTATCCGACGTGCCCGCCGGGATCATTTTCGGCCTCCTCATCATGCGCGGCATCAAGCGGGTTCCGTGGGCCGAGGTGCCCTTGGGGCCGTTGGCGTCCCTGGAACCGGTCACGCCCGCCACGATGATCAAGATCACGGCGCTCATCGGCGGGCTCCTGTTCGCCGCGACACTGGCGGACCTTCACGGCGTCATCGTCGGCACCATCGTCATGGCCATCGGTGTGGGCTGGCTGTTCAACCGTCACTTCAGGGTGACGCGCAAGAAGCAGTAGAAACCGCTTCGTGTGTCCGGTGGACCGATCCCATAGCCCACGTAGATGCGATCGAGGACGCGCCGGGATCCCGTCATCGGACCGAAGTAGCAGCGCACGAAAGGAGTGGTGATGACGCAGAACGCAGAATGGACCGAAGAGGCGTCCGATGATTTCATCGCCCTCGGGGAATACTTCGTACCCGACCGGAAAATGCAGACGGACGTCGTCACATCCATGATGGCGCCGCATGATCCCGCGTCGAAATTCGAAGTTCTCGATTTGTGTTGCGGTCAGGGATACCTAAGCGAGGCGATCCTGCGGACATTCCCCGGCGCTACCGTCGTCGGGCTGGACGGTAGCCGCACAATGCTGCGCCAAGCCGTGCAAGACCTGAAACCGTATGGGGATCGGTTCCGGACCGAACTCTTCGATATCGGGCAATCAGCGTGGAGGAGGCGGGAGAACCCGCCGCTGGCGATCGTGTCCTCGCTGGCGGTGCATCACCTTGATGGACACCAGAAGCGCACTCTGTACCGCGACTTGCATGACTTGCTCGCTCCCGGCGGTCGGATGGTCATCGCGGACATCATTGATCCTGTCGGGCCGCTGGGGCATGAGCTCGGCCGGCGAATGTGGGACGAAGCTGTTCGGGAACGCAGTCTGAGGCTGGCCGGAGACCTTTCCGCGTACGAAAGCTTCCACGAAATGAAGTGGAGCAACTTCGAGTACCCGGATCCGATGGACCAGCCGTCACCGTTGCCGGATCAGCTCGACTGGCTACGCGACATCGGTTTCGTCGAGGTGGACGTCTATTGGATGCGTGCGGGTCACGCCATCTTTGGTGGCGCTAAGCCGGCAGTGGCCGGTTGATATGAACGCATCACGGACCCGTTCGTGCCGGGATATCCGATATGTTCGCGCCCGCCTCGACTCGGTTCGTGTATCGATAGGCGGAATAGGTCGGTTATTGCGCAAATGTCGTGTCACGCACGGAAATCAATGGGTTTGCGATGACGACCGCGGGGGTAATCCTGCGTAAAGCACACGAAGCTGCGGAGGTGACATCGTGCAACGAGGTACATCCCGACACGGACGCGCTGTCGATGACGAGCTTTCATCCGAAATGCGTCAAATGGGCGCGAATACGACGCCGCGCGCAGAAAGCTGGCGCGACCCGGAGATACCGGTCGAAGGCGAAGCGGGCGGCGACATGCCGACCTCGAACATTGGCACCCCGCAGGGAATGAGCAAAGGGGATGTCGATGGTCGGTCGCAGCTCGCTCGGTTTCTCGACACCGGCAAGTTGCCGGCGAACGCCGACTCGATCCGCGGGATGGCGTACTCCCATAACGCGCCGGATGCTGTCCTCGACGAGCTCGAACAGCTACCGGATGGGCTATACGAAAACGTCAGCGATGTGTGGCGCACGCTTGGACATGGCGTCGAAGAGCCGCGCAACATCGACGAATGAAAATTGGGCTTTGTGCGAGGCACCGGAGGGGATGTCTCGCACAAGGCGCGATATCAGTCGCGTTCCGGGCGCAGGTGTGGGAACGCGGCGAGGTTGCGTGTGGACTCGCCCCTGTCGAGGCGCCATCGCCACTCACGTTTGATCGATGTGGAGAAACCGATGTCGAGGGCGACGTCGAAGATGCCGTCCGCATAGGTTAGTACTGAGCCGAGGATGCGGTCGAGTTCGCTGGCCTCGAGAGCGGTTTTCGGTACGCGACCGACAAGGTAGACGTCGCCGTTGTCGTCTATGGAATACGCCACGGCGTACATGGACGCGTTGCGCCGCAACAAGACGCGCCAAAGCCGCTCGTGGTTTTCCTCTGGACAGCGCACCACAAAAGCCTCGATCCGCAAGGCGTGATCCTCGAGGATGAGGTTGCACAGCGTCTTCAGCTTATGCTCGCCGGGCAGCACCGCGACATAAGAATTGTCGCCGGTGCGATCCCACTCGATGCCGAGATCCCGCAGCATTTCCTCCATGCGCTGACGGTAACAGCCGCTGCGCGACCCGCAGCTGCTTGTGACGCAGCAGACTCGCCCGATACGTGCGAAGCAGGTTCGCCGCGGTGTTGTTCCAGGTGAATCGGCGCGCATGCGATAGCGCGCCCCGCGTCAAACGCGATCGCATATCTGGGTCCGCGAGCGTGCGTTCCAGGACTGACGCCCAATCTCGGCTGTCATGGGTGTCGACGAGAATCCCACTGCGACCGTCGTCGACGGCCGTCACGAGCCCACCCACGGCTGCGGCGATGACCGGTGTGCCGCATGCCTGCGCCTCCAACGCGACGAGCCCGAACGTTTCGTTGTGGCTGGGCATGCACACGAAATCGCACGCGGCGAACACTTCGGCCAAGGCATCGCCGTGCCGGGGTGGCATGAAATGAACCGCGTCCGAAAGCCCCAACTCCTCGACGAGGTCGTGCAGACGTTGCGGGTATTGCGTTGCTGAACCCGACGGTCCACCCACGACGAGCAACCGTATGCGCTTCCCCAGTGCCGGATTATCGTCTCGCAGCCGCGCCAGCGCTCGCACCAGGAGATCCGGGGCCTTCAGGGCTTGAATGCGGCCCGCGAACCCGAGCACGTACGCGTCGTGCGGCAGTCCCAGTTTCTCGCGTGCCGCAGCACAGTCGCGTGGATGGAAAGTCTCGGTGTGGACACCCGGCGGGGTGACCGTGACCTTGTCCGCGTCGGCGCCATACAGGTCGATGAGTTCTTGCGCCTCGATGCTCGTGTTCGCGACGAGTGCGTCGGCTTCCGCCACGACCTGTTCCTCGCCG
>DXIM01000145.1 GCA_019112895.1 Candidatus Stackebrandtia faecavium | reverse complement strand
AAACATCGACGCAAAAACCGTGACGCCCGCCGACGTCGACTGGATCGACCATTACGGGCCCGCATTGATTCACGGACACCGATTCACCCCGGGCGATATCGCGCAGTTCGAATACGGCCGCGACCGCGACCACACCGGGCGCCTCACCAGTAAGGCGAAGACACGCATCGCCACGATCCTCACCGACGAACTCGCCAGCCTCACGCAGCTGTGGCAACGCGCCCGCGAGGCATACCGGGCCGAACGGGCCCGAGAAGGCACAAACCCGCACGAAACGTTCCAAGGACCGGCCGACACCGGCGCCAGCCGCCGCACGCCCAAACCGGCCGAACGGCTCGGGGAAGTCGGCGACTGACTCTCCCATTCCCTCGCGCCGGCGCCACGGAGCAACGGCCGGCGCATTCACATCTTCTTGCGACACACCGAATCGAAGGAGTTCGAGATGTCATGGTGCGTCCTAACAGCACGGACCAAAACGGGCATCGATATCGCGTCCCACCTGCGCGACCGCCACACGTCACGCATCACGTGGCGAGGTAAACGCTGTAGCCACTGCCACGCACGTTGGGGCCGATACGGCTGCAGCCCGTACCTGTGGGCAACCGACTATCTGTCGAGCCTGTCCAGACTGCTCGTGCCCGACCGTCCACAGCGTCCCAAATCGGGGCGGCATCGTCCCAGCTACACGCGACGACTACGCGACCACGCCGAGACCGTGCGGACACAACTGGAAAGCGCCCCGCTGCGTCCGGACGCCTCCGGCCGGCGCGGTATAGACGAAACAGTGGTCACGCACGACACGGCTCCAGCCAGGTATGTCACGGCTGATGCGTCAGCGACATCGTTTGCGCGGCAACAACCACAGCAACAACGAAGCTACGGCCACTCACGATCCACACGCCCGGGCGAACGCGCGCCGGTGCACGACCGGCAAAACGCCGGGCCAGCCCGCGGGACCTATGCGGTAGCGGCGACGCGCGCCACCGCCAGCGCCGGTGATCTAGCGGCCCGGCCCGCGCCGCACCCAACGCTCCACAGCAGCCGACGACCCAAAACCATCCACTATCACCAGGCAGAACGCATG
Organism: Candidatus Stackebrandtia faecavium; assembly: GCA_019112895.1. GTDB lineage: Bacteria > Actinomycetota > Actinomycetes > Mycobacteriales > Micromonosporaceae > Stackebrandtia > Stackebrandtia faecavium. The sequence continues at coordinate 1,639 of DXIM01000145.1, read as the reverse complement.
AATCAGAACCCGAACGAAACACAAAGCCACCATCGGCGCAGGGTCCACCACGCAACGGTTTCCGTGCCCGCGCACGCCGGGAATACTGCTTCGGTTGAGCCGAAACCGTCGCGTCCCAGCGTCATGGAGATCGCGCGGCACATCGAACGCGAAGCAGAAAAAGCGGCCCTCAGCCGCGCCGGAATCCTCCAACCCGAAGAACTCGACGAATACGAGCCGAAAACGAACCGAATCTCGACACCAGGAGAGACCATAATGGATTCATCTGGGTTGGGGCTTCCCCACGACGGAGACCCACCCGACGGCGCCACTGCCAGTGGTGCTGCCGTCCGCACGCCCTCGCCTGTCCGTCATGCTGCGTCAGCGCCCGGGGCTGGGGCTGCGCCTGCGCCTGCGCCTGCGCCTGCGCCGAGACTCGCGCTGATGCGCGCCGCCCAAGCCGAACCGGTGCGGCTAGCCACGGCGGCACGCCGCCAATCGGCCGAAGCGCGGACGAATCCCATTCCACCGAACGTCATGACCATCGCAACCGTGAAAGCCGACATGAATCGCACACGTGAAGCGCGTGCGCGTCGAAACGACGAGCCGCAAGAGAATCGGGGCCCACAACCGGGCGTCGGTCCCACCTCGCGTCGACACTTCGCGCCGGGGCCGGACCGCGGCGCGCGTTCGAGTGCGGTCGCCGAAATCCACCCGCGCGAACCGCAGTGGGACAGACCCGGCCGAGGCGAACCGGGCCGGAACGAAACGGCTCGGTCCGAGTATGGCCAGTATGAAACGGTCCAGCGTGAGTCGGATTGGACCGAGCCCGGCCGGGGCGAATGCGGCTCGCCCGGACCGGACTGGCGCGAAACGGGCTGGCGCGAACCGTTGACAGACTCGGCTGGGCGGGTGCCTGCAGCGGGACTCACCACGAACACCATGCAAGAACCGGCCGCGCGAACACCGGGTGCGGGCCCGACGAAGGCGGCCAGACCCGAGCTGTCACCGGCCGTCACACCGAAAGCAGCACCGGCGGTCGCACCAGGACAGTACCGGGCATCGACGCCAGCACCGGGACGCGCTCCGACGCAGGGTCCACTGCCGACAAATGGTGCCGTCGCCTGGTACCTCAATCCTTAACCCGCACCACCACACACGCACCCGGCTCGGGCCTAGACCTCCCCGAGCCGGGTGCCTTAGTAGGTCTACGAGGTCTAAGCCCGCGCGGTTCGCGAGCCGCCGTAGCGGTCATGTCCGTAACTTCTGCGGCCCAAGATGAGTAAGTCGGTCCTCCTGCCCCGGCCAGTCATGTCCGCGACATCTGTGCCCTACGACAAGCCGGACGTCCTGCCTCGGACCGGTCATATCCGGAACATGCACACCCGCGGAAAACCAACCGGCGAACACCAACGCCATGTCCGTAACATGCCCCAAACACGGCAACCGCTGGTTTCCTACTTGAAGTTCACGCCGTCTCGACGTCTCGGCGCGGCCACGACTCCCAACCGTTCGGTAGGGCCCTCAGAGTCAGTTCCGCCTCTTTGACGCGCTGCGCCAGGCTCGGTGAGATCCGAGTATTGCCGCCGTAATGTTGATTGTCTGGAGTAGACATGGAGAAACCGAACCATTTGGAGTCGACGCTCTCCCGCAGATACCC
>DXIM01000144.1 GCA_019112895.1 Candidatus Stackebrandtia faecavium | reverse complement strand
GACCTACACGAAGACGGCGCACAAGTCGCCATGCTGGGTCGTCGCGGCCGACGGCTCGAACGTCTCAAGAAACGCTGTGGAGACGACAAGAGACTGCTACCGATCCGCGCCGACGTCGTCGACCCGTTCGACCTTGTCGAAGCGCGCGACCAAATCCACGACGCTTACGGCCGCGTGAACCTCGTCGTCGTCACCGCCGGGATCATGTCGAGCGCTCCTTTCGAAGAAGCGATCCCGGCGAAATGGAACGCCATGATCGACATCAACGCGCGCGGGCTATTGCAAACCGCCCAGACGTTCTCGCACGACCTCCTCGCCGCGGCAGCCGATGGCGAACCGGCCGACCTCGTCATGATGGGCTCCGTCGGCGCCCGCCACCGGCAACGCCATTTCGCCGTCTACTCGTCGGTTTACGCGCTCGTCGCGCAGCTGTCGCGCCACCTGCGCACAGAATTGGGCGCCCGGGGCGTACGGGTTCACATGATTTCGCCGTACTACGCGCACACCCATCTCGGCTCCGATTTGGGTGAACAAGAAGCCGACTGGGATTTCGAACCGGAAGAGACCGAAACGACTTCTCCGCCGCGCGTTGCCAATCTCGTCGCGAAAACGTGCGCACTTCCCAGGCACATCAATCTCGCCGAGGCCGTCATCCGACCCACCGTTATCAAATAGATCGATGGGCGCGGTTAAACAACGAGTCGCACTTCGATGGCGGCAATTCACATCATCCGAACTATCCAGCGCCTGCCTGCTGGTTGTGGCCACTCTTATCGCCTTGGCCTGGGCCAATTTCGGCGGCACAAGCTATGACGATTTCTGGGGCACCACTTTCGCCGTCCACTTCGGCGACGTAAAACTCGACCTCGACCTACAGCATTGGGTCAACGACTTCCTGATGGCCGGGTTCTTCCTCCTGGTTAGCCTCGAAGTGAAGCATGATCTCGTCGTCGGCGACCTGCGTGACCCGAAGAAAGCCACCTTGCCGTTGATCGGCGCCGTGGCGGGCCTACTCATTCCGGCCGCCCTATTCGTGTTGATCAACCCCGGAAGCGAAACCACTCACGCCTGGGGCGTCGTCATCTCGACCGACACCGCGTTCGTCGTGGCGCTGCTGGCGCTATTCGGGTCGAAGATCCCGGGACCGCTGCGCGCGTTCCTGTTGACTCTGGCCGTCGCCGACGACGTCGGTGCACTGGCTGTCATCGCGGTCGTGTACACCGAGAACCTGGCGCTAACGCCGCTACTGGTGGCGTTGGCACTCGGTGCGGTCTTGTTCTTCATGCAGCGGGCCCAGGTGTGGCGGATCAGTTTCTACATGATCATCGGCATCGTCATCTGGTTGGCCGTCTACGCCTCCGGTGTTCACGCGACGGTCGCCGGGGTCATCGTGGGCCTCCTTGTTCCGATCTATCAGCCGCACCGCCAGACGGTGAAGGAAGCCGAGTCGCTGACTCAAACGTTCCGCCGGACGCCGACGGTAGCGACCGGGCGCGCGGCCGTGGTCGGGATCGCACGTTCCATCTCGATGAACGCGCGCATGCAGAAAATGCTGCACCTGTACGTCGTCTTGTTGATCGTTCCGATTTTCGCGCTCGCTAACGCGGGCGTCCCGATCAACGGCGAGGTCTTGTCTCACGCGATCGTGTCGCCGCTGTTTTGGGGGATCCTCGGTGGTCTCGTGATCGGTAAATTCGGCGGGATCTTGGGCGCGACCATCGCCATCACGAAGATGCGTATTGCCGAGATGCCGCCCGGTATCCGGTACCGGCATATCGCTGGCGGTGCGATGTTGACGGGTATCGGGTTCACTATTTCGCTGTTCATCGTCGATCTGGCGATCTCGGATCCGCTCCAGCAGTCGATCGCTCGAATCGGTGTGCTGGTGGCCTCTTTCCTGGCCGCGATGTTCGGCCTGGGGGCGTTTTACATCGTCACGCGGTACGATCGCGCCCGCGCACCCGCACGCAAGAAGCTGGTGCGTCCGGTCGACCCGGCCGAGGACCACATTCTCGGTCCCGTGCACGCTCCCGTGCAGATCGTCAACTACGACAAGCTCGGCGGTACCGACGACGACCTCACCTCCGAGCTCGTGGAACGGCTGTACAGCCGTTTCGAGGAAGACATTTCGTACGTGTTCCGGCATAACCCGCGCGAGAACCTCGTCGCGATTCAAGCGGCTGAAGCGCTCGAAGCCGTTGCTTTGCAGTCGCAGCGGCTGTTTTGGCGGATGCACCGTGAGCTCGTCAAGATCAATGCCGAGGAAGACTTGGACGCTCACGAGATTCGTCGGGCCGCGGTCACGGTCGGCGCGCACTTGACTCGGATGGAGGAGACGGTTCGGCGCGGCGAAACCGCGAACCGGGTCGAGCGCGACGTGCTGGACGCTAAGACAATGGAGTTGAGGTCGACGCCGCATTTCTTCATCAATGGGGAAAATTACGACGGCCCGATCAGTTACGAAGGCCTGGCCGCGGCCATCGAAGCAGCTCTCGATGAGGTGGCCGGATCCGAAGAGACAGTAGAAGCGATGACAGGACACAGCCAATGAACGGCACCCCCAGCCCCAGCACCTCGCCTGAGGAGCTTGTCCCGCAGGGCATTTCGCACCGCACCGCAGTCGTGACCGGAAGCGGATCCGGTCTCGGTAACGCGGTCTGTCACATGCTGATCGACGCCGGTTCGCGCGTGCTCGCTGTCGACACGGACGAGCAGGGCCAGGCGGAGTTGGCGCGCGAATACAACGGCAACGACCGTTTGCAAACGGTGACGAGGGACGTACGCGAACGCGACGAGGTCAGGTCGTGCCGCAACGAACTGTTGGAACAGTGGCCGACGCCGGATCTGGTTGTCATCAACGCCGGAGTGTTCAAACCGGACACGTTCGACATCGACGACGACATCAACTGGGATGACCTGTTCGACAGCACCGGCCGCAGCGTCGTCAACAGCGTCCGCGTGTTCCTGCCGGACCTGTTGGCCGCGGCCGACGCCGGTAAAGCGGCCGATCTGATCGTGATTGGCGCGATCGCCAGCGAAGCTGACTACACGGATTCGTCAGTGTTCGCGGCCGCGGCGGCGGCTATCGGCCGGTTCATGAACGGTGTCCGTTCGCGGTTTCAACAACGTGGCTTGCGGGTCGCCCACATCTCCCCCGGTTATGTGGACACTCCGGAGACGCAGGCGGTGAGTTCCGACAGCGCCGAAGGCAATGAGAAGGCAGAAGCGTTGCGGCCCAAAGATGTCTCGGATGTCGTGCGTTACGTCTTGCTGCAGCCGCCCGACACCAGCATCAGCGAGGTCGTGCTGTTGACGACGACGCCCCCGTGGGAACAGCAAAGCTGACCATTCCTTACTGGAACGTTGTGGCACACGCGTTCAGCACTCCCCGTTTCGCTCACGTGATGCGGGGAGTTTTTGTGCCGTCGACCTGAGGTCCTACACGGAACGATCCGGGCACACTCTGGGTTTTTCCTGCCCCCTGCCGGAATGCGGGATTTCTTACCCCGCAACCCCACCGAAGCCATCGGCGACCAGTCGACCAGCGACGACTCGGCACTTGGGGTCTGGGCGCGACCGACCAGGATGACCGAGCTAATGCAGCAACCAGCCACTTCGGACGAACTCACTGTGGGGTCCACAACAAGCGCCGCCTTTCAGGCTCCGCCGTCGGGCTTATCGTCGTCGTAGAAGTAATGCTCGAGACGGCCGCCGGGATTTCGGAAAGACGCGTGCTGCCAGTCGCCGCATACGAAACCAGTAAACTCCAATGTGGCCTATCATGCGGTGTCTGATGTGTGGAGATCGGTGTGTTGTCGGCACTTGGGAACCAGTGCCCCAGTGCGTCGCCGCCGCGCGCGAAAGCCCCGAAATCTCGTTGCCGCTATTGCCGCGTTGACATAGATTCGGGGCTTCGCCCACATCACGGAAGCCGCGCAACCTGCTTCTTCGTCAAGCCCTTGAATGCGCAGTTAACGGCTAAAAATTAAGGAAACCTGATGATGCGATCGTGGCCGGTCTGGCGCCGTGCCCTGTCAGCGGCACCGGCACTGAGCACTACCGTGGCCGTCCTTGCCGTCGCCAATACTGCCCTGTTCGTACTGAGTTCCATCATGGTCTCACGCACGGTTGAGGCGGTCACGGACGACGCGGGCGCCGATGTCATGCCGCTGCTGATCATCCTTGTCGCCACGCTGCTCGCCGCCGCTGCGTGCACTTGTGGGCTTCGTCCCGCGTTCGTGCGGCTTCAACGCACAATCATCATGCAGCAGACCGACGACGCCTTGACTGTGATCGAGCGCACAGAGTACTCCACTGTCGAAGGAGGAGATACTCGACGGATGGGGGCGCTGCTCGAGCGTGTCGTCGGTGTGCCACATAAGGAAGCGCTCGGTGCGAGTACCGATCTTTTGAGTTCCCGGTGTCGAGGTTGGGCCGGAGTCGTCGTCTTGGGCGTGGTATCGCCCATCTCCGCCGTGATCCTTGCCGTGTCGATCATTGCGTACGGACGCGCGTTCACATCGTTCCTCGACGACGTCCTGTCGGGACTCGCCAGCGAGGGCCCATTGGCGACACGGCAGGCGCGTTACGTCCGGGCGCTGCATTTCGAGCCCGGGATCGCGGGCGAACTGAGAACATTCGGCGCATTGCCATGGCTAGTACGCAAATTCACCGCCCTGTCCGATACGGGACGTGCACAAGCGTTCCGGCAGCGGCAAAGCCATGTGCGAGCGGTGATCGGCTACGCCGTGTTGTGCGCCGTGGCCCTCTTGGGCAGTATCGCGTGGCTGGTGACGCAAGCATGGTCGCTGAATCTTGGGGTTGCCGGACTCATGCTCGGTGTTCAGGGTGCGCTGCTCATGCTGGACCTCGGTCCGGCCGGCGACACCGCGGTCATGTTTCGCCAAGCGGCGGCAACCGAACGGGAACTGGCCGAAGCGGCCGAAACCTCATCGGACGTTGCTGCATCCTCTGTCCAGGACGGTATCGACGGCTCGGCGATCACCTGCCATGGTCTCGAATACCGGTATCCGGGGGCGACAGCGCCGGCTTTGAAGGTCGATGAGCTGGTGATCCGGCACGGCGAACGTGTAGCGGTGGTTGGCCGCAACGGCGCGGGAAAGTC
>DXIM01000143.1 GCA_019112895.1 Candidatus Stackebrandtia faecavium | reverse complement strand
CCGCGCCCGAATCGCAATGAGGACTCGGGCTTGGCAGCACCGAGTACCGGCTCGAGCCGTGCGGCCGGCATGGCCGGCGAGGTGTGGTCGGTAGCCCCGATGGGCTGTTCAGCTAGTGCTTTTGTTTGCGGATATGTGTGCGAGTAAGACTCGATCAGCCCAGCAGATCGCAGCGGTGGCTTCAATCATGGAGCTCCCGCTTTTTTGTGTCCTCATTCCGGGTTGAGGGCCTGGTCACATGTGTGTGGGATCCTCCCCGGCGGCACCACGAAAAGTACTGTGGTCGACACGAAGTGTTGACCTGTAATTGAGTGGTCGCATAACCTTACTTGGCGTGTTGGCTGGATCACGCTTTACTGAGCCGGAAGGTGAGACGCATGGATCTACCAAGCGGAGTGACGGTCACAGCGTCAGTCCAGGGGCGGTTCGCCGAAGTGCTCACCCCCGAGGCCTGCGACTTCGTGGCGCAGCTGCACCGGCGTTTCGAAGGACGCCGGCGCGAGATACTCGCCGCGCGCGATACGAGGCAGGCCGAACTTGACCGCGGCGAACGATACGACTTCCTCCCCAATACGGCCGACATACGCAACGACGAGTCCTGGACCGTGGCCCCGCCCGCCCCGGGCCTGTCGAACCGGCGAGTCGAAATCACCGGGCCGACGAGCCGCAAAATGACGATCAACGCGCTCAACTCGGGCGCGAACGTGTGGCTGGCAGACCTCGAAGACGCCAACACCCCATTGTGGGAGAACATGGTCGGTGGCCAGCTCAACCTGATCGATGCGCTCGACGGGCGTATCGACTTCGAAGATTCGGGGAAGCAGTACCGGCTCGTTCCGGCATCCGAACAGGCCACGATGGTGGTCCGGCCACGCGGTTGGCACCTCGACGAGAAACATTTCCTCGTTGACGCCGAACGCTGCAGCGCTTCGCTATTCGATTTCGGTCTCTACTTCTTCCATTGCGCGAAGCGACAACTCGACCGCGGCCTGGGGCCATATTTTTACCTGCCGAAACTCGAGAGCCATCTCGAGGCCCGGCTGTGGAACGACGTGTTCGTGCTCGCGCAGGACCTGCTCGGGATCCCGCAGGGCACGATTCGTGCGACCGTTCTTCTCGAAACGATCCCGGCCGCCTTCGAGATGGACGAGATCCTTTACGAATTGCGCGATCACAGCTCTGGTTTGAACGCTGGACGCTGGGATTACCTGTTCAGCATCATCAAGAAGTTCCGCAACCAGGGCGACAGATTCTTGATGGGGGAGCGCAACACCGTCACGATGACGGCTCCTTTCATGCGTGCCTACACGCAGCTGCTGGTGCACACGTGCCATAAGCGCCGGGCGCACGCGATCGGGGGCATGTCGGCGTTCGTGCCGAACCGGCGCGACCCCGAGGTCAACGAGGCTGCTTTCGAAAAAGTCCGGCAGGACAAGCAGCGCGAATCGAAGGACGGATTCGACGGTAGTTGGGTGGCTCACCCGGATCTCGTTCCCGTCTGCCGGGAGATCTTCGACTCGATTCTGGGCGAATCCGACCATCAATGCGACCGCCTGCCGTCGGAAGGTGCGGACATCAGCGCCGCCGACCTCTTGAATGTGACGGCGACGCCGGAGCAGTTCACCGGCACAGGTCTCAGCCATAACATCAATGTGGCGCTGCGGTACCTCGCGGCCTGGATGACCGGCACGGGCGCGGTCACCATCTTCAACCTCATGGAGGATGCCGCCACCGCCGAGATCTGTCGCTCCCAAGTCTGGCAGTGGCTCCATAATGGTGTTGTGCTGCACGATGGGACGAAGGTCGACGTCGACTATGTGGAGACCCTGATAGCCGCGGAACTGGCCATGATCAAGTCGGACACCGCCGCGGCCCTCGCGTGCAGTTACTACGACCAGGCGACGCGGCTGTTTCGCGAAGTCTGTCTGAAGGAGCAGTACCTCGAGTACCTCACCATTCCCGGGTACGAACTGATGCCGTAATACACGAGCGCCTCGGAGGTGCCCGATGGACCCACAGCGACTCATGTCCGCGTTCATCGCGTGCCTCGGTGCCGACAATGTCATCACCGACCCCAGCCGGTTGCACACTTACGCCTGCGACGGATTGACCGCTCATGCCGCGATCCCGGGCATCGTCGTGCTCCCCGAAACCGCGCAGCAGGTGGCGCAGGTCGTGCGTACCTGTGTGCAGCACGAGCTGCCGTATGTCGCGCGCGGATCCGGCACTGGCCTGTCGGGTGGGGCATTGCCACGCAGCGACGGGGTGTTGATCGTGACCAGCAAGATGCGCCGCATCATCGACGTCGACATCGACGAGCGCTTGGCCACGGTCGAGCCCGGGGTCATCAACGCGGACATTTCGGCGGCCGGCGCGGCGAAAGGATTCTTCTATGCCCCAGATCCGTCGAGTCAACAGATCTGCTCGATCGGCGGCAATGTCGCGGAAAACTCCGGGGGAGCACACTGCCTGAAATATGGGTTCACGGTCAACCATGTCCGGGCGGTCGAGGTCGTGACGGCGGACGGCGACGTCGTCAACCTCGGCGGCGACCTTGCCGACCCGCTCGGCTACGACCTGCGCGGCGTCTTCATCGGTTCCGAAGGGACGCTTGGGATCGCCACGAAAGTTACGGTCCGGTTGACGCCGGCTCCGGAGACGGTCGTGACAAGCCTGGCGGCGTTCGCGACGGTCGATGCCGCCGCCGAATGCGTCTCGCGGATCATCGCCGAGGGGCTTGTCCCCGCGGCCATGGAGATGATGGACGCCTTGGCGATCGAGGCGGCTGAGGCCGCGGTCGCTTGCGACTACCCAGCAGGCGCGGAAGCGGTGTTGATCGTCGAAGTGGATGGTCCGGCCGTCGAGGTCGAAAACGAGAACGCGGCGGTGGCGAAGCTGGCGCGCGACTGCGGGGCCTTCGAGATCAGGGAAGCCGCCGACGCCGCGGAGCGTGCCGCGATCTGGAAGGGACGGAAGTCGGCGTTCGCGGCGGTCGGTCGGCTGGCGCCCGCATACATCGTTCAGGACGGGGTCGTGCCGCGAAGCCGGCTACCGCAGATTCTGGCGGCGATCGCCGAACTGTCACGCGCGTATGGCATATCGGTCGCCAACGTGTTTCACGCCGGAGACGGCAACTTGCACCCGCTGGTTCTCTACGACGACAGCAGCCAGCAGCAACGGCAGCGCGCCGAGGCGGTGTCGGCATCGATCATGAACCTGTGTCTCGAATACGGTGGTTCGATCACCGGAGAACACGGTGTCGGGGTTGATAAGGCGCGTTACATGTCCGCGATGTTCTCTGCCGACGATCTGGACACGATGCAGTTCGTGCGCGCCGCGTTCGACCCGACTGGACTGTGTAATCCGGGCAAGATTTTCCCTACGCCGCGTCTATGCGGTGAGGCTCCCGGACCGCGGAAGGGTGTGCATCCGCTCGTGGAATCGGGGCGGGCGGATCTATGGTGACCGCTATCCCGCACGAACTTTCCACTTTGCACGACATTTGCGGACCGTATGCGCGCCCCGGCGAGCCACGAGATCGACTCGGCGGCGTGGTCCCGGCGTACGTGGCCCCGGTTTCGTCGCTGCCGCAACTGAAAGCCGTGATGCGGTTCGCCGCGGCTCAGCATTGGTCGGTGGTGCCACGCGGCGGCGGGAGCAAGCTCGAGTGGTCGGGCCCGGTGCGTGACTGCGATCTCGTCGTAGATATGCGCGGTATGGATTCCATCGTCGAACACGCGCCCGATGACATGATCGTGCGGGTACAGGCTGGCGCTTCCTTGGCGCGGCTGGCCGCGACCTTGAGTGGGGCGAACCAGAATCTGGCGCTGGACGCGACGTTCGCGGACGATCCCGACTGCGTGTCCACTGTCGGCGGTGCGATCGCGACCGGTCACGCCGGTCCACGCCGTCTGCGCTACGGCACCGTCTCCGACCTGTTGCTGGGCATGACAGTGGTGCGTGCCGATGGTGTCAGCGCCGTATCGGGCAGCAAGGTCGTGAAGAACGTGGCCGGGTATGACCTTGCGAAGTTGTTCACCGGTGCATACGGCACGCTCGGAATCGTTGCGGAGGCGACCTTTCGGCTGCACCCGCTCGCTGCCGCGACGGCGTGGGTCACGTCGGACCTCCCCGACATAGATGCCGGTTGTGAAGCGGCTTGCGCGATCGCGGGCGGCGCGTGGGCGCCCAGCGCGGTCGAGTTCCGTTATGACGGTGATCGGTTCGAGTTGTGCACGATGCTTGAGGGAACGCCGGTCGGGGTGGCCGCGCGCGCAGATCGTGTTGCGCGGGTCGGAGGTGGTAATTGCGATTCGTCGGCGCCCGCATGGTTCGGCGCTTGGCCCGGTGACACAGGAGCGCTGGTGGTGCGTGTCTCGTGTCCCCCGTCTCGGTTGGCCGACGTGCTGCGCGCAGTAGGGACGGTCGGGGACGATACCGAGGCGCGCACGGTCGCGACCGGGGCCGCGGCCATCGGTAGTTTCCTGCTAGCGGTGTCGTCAGGCACGCAGCGGGGGCACGACCTTTTCCTGGCCGGTTTGCGGCGCGCTCTCGAACCGTTGGGTGCCAGGGCGGTCGTGGTGCGAGTCCCGGAGGGCGTGGTGCTGGAGCAGCCGCGTTGGGGCGCGATCCAGCCGGCGGTCTTGCGGCTCATGCGTCGCGTGAAGGACCAATTCGACCCCGGGCATCGGCTCTCGCCCGGCCGCTTCGTGGGAGGGATCTGATATGGACCAACCCGCGAAGTCTCGGCTCGAGGAACTGAACGAGATAGCCAACACGTGTGTCCATTGCGGCTTCTGTCTGCCCGTCTGTCCCACCTATCAACTGTGGGGGCAGGAGATGGATTCGCCTCGCGGCCGCATCGACCTCATGAAGCTGAGCCTGCAGGGTGGTGAGGTCACCGAGGCCGCAGCCACTCACATCGATCGGTGTCTGGGCTGTATGGCTTGCGTGACCGCCTGTCCGTCCGGTGTGCAATACGATGCCCTACTTGCGCACGCTCGAGACGAGGTCGATGCATCTGCGAAACGCTCGCTGCCGCAGCGTCTCGCGCGCTGGTTCATCTTCTCGACGTTCCCGCATCCGCGGCGTCTGCGACTGTTGATGAGGCCGTTGGCGGTTATGCGTCGCCTGGGAGTGGACCGTTGGGCCAGTCGCAGCGCGCTGTTGTCCCGGTTCGCTCCGCGGTTGGCGGCGATGGCGTCGCTGTCGCCGCCGGCGGCGATGACGCGTGGACCGGCAGGCCGGTATCCGGCGCAGGGGAAGCGGCGCGCCGTTGTGGGCATGCTCTTGGGTTGCGTGCAGCGTGAATGCTTCCCGCAGGTCAACGACGCTACTGTGCGGGTATTGAACTCATACGGGTGCGAGGTCATCGCGCCGAAGGGGCAAGGCTGTTGCGGCGCCCTGTCTGCGCATAGCGGACGCAGCGATGAGGCGCGTCGGCACGCGAAGCGCATGATAGCCGCATTCGAAGCACACGATGTGGACGCGATTGTGGTGAACTCTGCCGGCTGTGGTTCGGCGATGAAGGAGTACGCCTCGCTTCTCGCCGATGATGCGAACTGGCGTCGGCGTGCGCAGCGATGTTCGGATCGTGTCCGCGATCTGACGCAGTATCTCGCCGAGCTCGGGCCGACGGGTCCGCGCCACCCGGTCGCGCTCACGGTGGCCTATCACGATGCGTGTCACCTGGGGCATGCGCAGCGACTGTGGCAGGAACCCCGATCTTTGCTCGCGGCCGTGCCTGACCTGACGGTGCGCGAGATTCCCAACGCCGGCGACTGTTGCGGTTCGGCCGGCATTTACAACATTCTGGAGCCGAAAACGGCGCGTGACCTTGGCGACCGCAAGGCCGCCAAGATCGCGCAGACCGATGCCCGGCTGCTCGTCTCGGCGAACCCGGGCTGTGCCATGCAGATCGCGGCCGCTATGCGCCGCAACGGGAGCCCGATTCCGGTGGCTCATATCGCCGAAGTTCTCGACGTCTCGATCCGCGGAGGGGATGCCGCGGAACTGCTCGACCCGCAGGGTCAGCGTCCGGATAGCCGCTGACCCGCGCGGATGAGCGGCATCGCAAAGCGTTCACCGGGGCGGCGTCCGAGGCGTTCGATCGGCCCCGACACCGAGATCGCGGCGACCACGCGACCGGTGCGGTCGCGGACGGGGGCCGAAACCGAGGCGACTCCGGGCTCTCGTTCGGCGACGCTTTGCGCGTACCCGCGTCGGCGCACCTCGGTGAGTGTCTGTGCACTGAATCGGCATTTCGGCAGCAACGGCACGACGGCCTCCGGGGGTTCCCAGGCCAGCAACACTTGTGCCGCGGACCCGGCGGACATCGGCAGTACGGCGCCGACCGGGACGGTGTCACGCAGGCCACTGTGACGTTCGGCGGCGGCGACGCAGAGGCGTTCGTCGCCGCGTCGTCGGTACAGCTGCGCGCTTTCGCCGGTCTGGTCGCGCAGTAGTCGCAAGATTGGTTCGGCGGCGCGTAGCAGCACATCGGGGGCGGAATCCGCGAGCTCGGCGAGTCGTGGTCCTGGCCGCCAGCGGTTCTCGTCGTCGCGTACGAGTAGGCCGTGCGTCTCCAGTGCCTGCGCGAGCCGGTGGGCGGTCGCGCGGGGTAGCGATGTCTTCTCGACGAGTTCGGCGAGGCTTGCTCCGTCAACACACGAGGTGAGGATCACCACGGCCTTATCCAGTACGCCCACACCACTGATACTGTTTCCCATGAGCTGAAATCTACCTCCCATAATTCGGGAATCCAAGAGGGGTGGATGCGATGTCATCTAGAACACCGTCAACCATGGCCGAAAAGGTGTGGGCTGCTCACACGGTCCGCGCCGCAGACGGCGAGCCTGAACTGCTGTACATCGATCTTCATCTGTTGCATGAGGTCACCAGCCCCCAGGCCTTCGAGGGGCTGCGCGAAGCCGACCGCGTCGTGCGGCGGCCAGACCTCACGATCGCGACAGAGGACCACAACACCCCGACCGACAACCTCGACACGATCGTCGACCCGGTGTCGCGGACCCAGATCGAGACATTGCGCCGCAACTGCCGGGAATACGGGATCCGGCTACACCCGCTCGGCGACGCCGAACAAGGCATTGTGCACGTTGTCGGGCCCCAGCTCGGCTTGACGCAACCAGGCATGACCATCGTGTGCGGTGACTCGCATACCAGTACCCACGGTGCTTTCGGCGCCTTGGCGTTCGGCATAGGCACCAGCGAGGTGGAACATGTGTTGGCTACCCAGACGTTGCCGCAGCAACGCCCCAAGACGATGGCGGTGACCATCGACGGCGAGTTGAGCCCAGACGTGAGCGCAAAAGACCTCATCCTGGCGATCATCGCCGAGGTCGGCACCGGAGGTGGACGCGGCCACATCGTCGAGTATCGCGGGCCCGCGATACGTGCGCTGTCCATGGAATCTCGCATGACCATTTGCAACATGTCGATCGAATGGGGTGCCAAGGCCGGAATGATCGCTCCTGACGAAACGACGTTCGAATTCCTTCGTCACCGTGCGCATGCCCCGGCCGGAGCCGACTGGGACGCTGCCGTGGACGCCTGGCGGTCATTGTCGACGGACGAGGGCGCGGAGTTCGACGCCGAGATACACATCGACGCCAGCCAGGTGCGTCCATTTGTCACGTGGGGAACGAACCCGGGCCAGGGGGTCGCTTTGGACGGTCGCGTGCCCGTGCCCGAGGAATTCTCCGATCCGGTGCAGCAACGCTCGGCCCGAGCCGCACTCGATTACATGGATCTGGAGCCGGGCACGCCCATGTGCGACATCGACATTGATGTCGTGTTCCTGGGCTCCTGCACAAACGGACGCATCGAGGACCTGCGGGACGCAGCCGAAGTCTTGCGGGACCGCCGCGTCCACGATGATGTCCGCATGCTCGTGGTGCCCGGTTCGGCCAAAGTCAGGCTGCAAGCCGAACAGGAGGGCCTGAACGAGGTCTTCACCGATGCGGGGGCCGAGTGGCGTTTCGCGGGTTGCTCGATGTGTCTGGGCATGAATCCCGATCAACTCTCCCCGGGCCAGCGGGCTGCCTCCACATCGAACCGCAACTTCGAGGGGCGGCAGGGGCGTGGGGGCCGCACGCACTTGGTGTCTCCGCGCGTCGCAGCGGCCACGGCCGTCGCGGGCCGGCTGAGCGATCCCGCGCAACTGAACTAGAGGGAGTGAAGTGCACATGGAACCATTCACACGACGTACAGGCACCGGTATGCCTCTGCGGCGGACCAACGTCGACACCGACCAGATCATTCCGGCGCGTTTCCTCAAACGGGTGTCGCGCACAGGCTTCGGGGACGGCTTGTTCGCCGGGTGGCGGGAGGACACCGACTTCGTGCTGAACGACGAGCGTTATCGGGGCGCGGGAATTCTCGTCGCGGGCACGGAGTTCGGCACCGGTTCGTCACGCGAGCATGCGGTCTGGGCGCTGCAGGACTATGGGTTCGTCGCGGTCATCGCCCCTCGCTTCGGGGATATCTTCGCCGGCAACGCGTTGAAGCGCGGGCTGCTGCCCGTCGAGCTCGAACCGCAGCGGGTCGAATGGCTCTGGGCAACGATCGAATCGAATCCAAAAACGGAAATCACAATAGACGTTGAGCACCGTATAATTCAAGTGGCACAACAGGAATGGAAATTTCCGATTAATGACCACAACAGATGGCGATTGATTGAGGGCCTTGACGATATTGATATGACCCTGCGTCAAGAGTCGCAGATCACCGGCTATGAGGAAAAGCGTCCCCAGTGGCTACCCGTGACACTGCCGGTGCAGAATTGAACCCATATCGTTGGCCCGACACGATTCCCTTGGTCGGTATAACTAAAAATCTTTGCGACACAACGTTTTTTCGCTCTGATATGGTTGCGCGCGCCATCTAAACGGCATACCGTGCGTTTACGGTTCATCCGAACCATTCGATATATGTTGTCGGGAGGGAAATCTCGTGAATAAAGCCGAGTTCGTCGATGCGCTCGTTGAGCACTTGGGAGACCGAAAAACGGCTCTCAAAGCGCTCGACGCGACTCTGGAAGAAATCCAGCGTGCTGTGTCCAAGGGGGAAAAGGTCTCGTTCGCTGGATTCGGCGTTTTTGAAAAACGTCAACGTGCCGCGCGCATGGCGCGCAACCCGCGCACCGGGGAGGCCGTGCGGGTCAAGAAGACCGTAGTCCCAGCCTTCCGCCCAGGCCAGGGCTTCAAGGAACTTGTAACGGGACAGAAGAAAATGCCGAAGCGGACGGTTGGGAAGAAGACGACTGCCCGCAAGACCACTGCGAATAAAACAGCGCCGGCCAAGAAGGCGGCGACGCGCAAGGCGGCCACGAAGAAGACCGTGCGCACGGCGAGTAAGTCGGCCGCCAAGCCGGTGACTCGCCAGGTCAGCGGTGCGAAGTCGGCAGCGAAGAAGACCGCGAAGAAGGCGACACGCAAGCGCTAATTCGCGTGTCCGATATCGGGTGGCTGTTCGGATGACCAGCGGCTCATTCGAAGGGGAACGGTTCATAAATATGAAACCGTTCCCCTTCGTCGTTTCATGTTTCTATCTTTCGAGTGATCATGAAGGTTCAATCCGTGATCATTGAGGTAATTCCTTCGAATGAATCCACGCTTCGTAACCGAGGCCGATGCCTTGGATTGAGGAATGCAATTAGTGGCCGTCAATAACTGGTTATGTATCGAATGTCCGCTGACATTACGTAAATGAGTTTTCGCAGTCCCGTAACTTTTTTCTGTGTGATTCGTTGCTCAATGTTTGCAGATCCGACCATTCGTTCTTGAACGGCCGAAAAGCACCGTGCAGCTTCGACACTGCGGGCCGCGGCATGAACACGCAAACGCGGCCCGTCTCCGGCGATACGTCGCACGAAGCCGAGCCGCGAGGCGGGGGAGGAAGGAGCGTCACCACCCCGCGAGGCGCAGGAAGTCCGAAAAGAACAAGCCCAGCGCGAGACACGCGCTGATTGCGGCCAGGAGCCAAAAACGCACCACGATCGTGACCTCGCTCCACCCCGCCATCTCGAAGTGGTGATGTATCGGCGACATCCGAAAGACCCGCTTACCGGTCGTCTTGAACGATACGTACTGGATGATGCGCGACGACGTCACAAAAACGAACAGGCCACATACGATCGGCAGCAGCAGCATGGTGTGGGTCGCGAGGGCTACACCGGCGATCAAGCTCCCCAAACCGAGCGATCCGACGTCGCCCATGAATATCCGTGCCGGAGACGTGTTCCACCACAGGAACCCGATCAACGCCCCCGCTGCGGCTGCGCAGACCAACGCGATTTCGAGAGGGTCACGGATCGCATAGCAAGCGTCCATATTCGGGTGTTCTGCGCACCAATGCCGGTACTGCCAGAAGCCGATGATCACATACCCCGTCAACACGATCGCGGACGAACCTGTCGCCAAACCATCGAGACCGTCCGTCAGGTTCACCGCGTTGGATGTGGCCATCACCATGATGACGAACACCCCGATGGCCGCGACCTTTCCGATGTGGGCCCAGGGAATGTCTCGCACCAGCGACAACTTATCGCTGCCGATCGTGAAGCCCTGCGGGTTGGGAAGATACATCGCCAACGCGCCGAAACCGGCGCCGACGATGATCTGTCCGAGAATCTTGTAGCGTCCCGCCAGCCCGCCGGAATTTTTCTTGACGACCTTGAGGACGTCGTCGAGCAGGCCGATGATGCCGCCCCCGGCGAACAAGCCGAGAAGCACCAGCCCGGTCGCGGTCGGTAGGTGCGGTCGTCCAGTCAACGGAAGCAAAGCAAGATGGCCGATCCCGTACGCCAAGATGGTGGCGCCGATGAAGACGAGGCCGCCCATGGTTGGGGTCTTCTGCTTTCCCGCGTTGCTCGCCAGCCCCAGCTCGTTACGAACCGGTTGATGGGCGCGCGTCAAAAGCTTGATCGCCAATGGTGTCGCGATGACGGCGATGGCAAAGGCGGCTATGGACGCGACCAGTACGGATCTCATTACCGAAAGTCCTTAGGGGGTTGTGGGCGGCAGAGGAACGGCAGACAAGATTCGTCATGCTGCCCTGCGGCGCCGACCTTACCGGTCTCGCCGCGCCTCGCCCGGAGGTGTACCGGTCACAGTCTCTCGACCGCGACCAAAGCCCTGTTCGTGAACGACAGGACCCACGCATCGCCCGGATCGGTATCGACGTTGCAGACGTCGACGCCATCGGTGTCGGCCAGAATCGCGATCGTGTCGCTGATGACGGGAGCATGCGTGCACACCACAGTCGTGGAATGGGTGCCCGCCAACTGTCTCACCCGATGGGTGGTGCGTTCCGGATTGCGCAGGTGGATGTCCTCGTCGAAGATCTCGTCGGGACTGATCGACAAGCCGGACACGTCAGCAAGGGGCGAGATCGTTTGGACGCAACGCCGCGGCGTCGCCGACACGATCTTCGCCGGACGATACAGCTCCAGCAGAGGAGTCAACTTCGTGAGTCGCTCCTCGCCAGCGGCGTTGAGCGGACGGGCGACATCGGTACTGGCGCGGGTGACGGCCTGCGCATGGCGCACCAGGATCATGGTCGCAGTGATTGTGGGCAGCGCGCCGAACCGTTGCAGTGCCTCTTGGTCCCGGGGACGATCCAGTACTTCGGTGGCTTCATCGAACGACAACCACCGGTGCGCCGTCACTTCCTCGTTCGGGACGAAGGGGGCGGTCGGTTCGAGGGCACGCATCGCCCAATAGTCGACGATCTTCGTGACACTGCCGCCGGCGCGGCTCAGTTCGTAGCGGGCCGAAGTGAGAAAAGCCTGCGGCTGGGCGCGATGGCCGGTTTCCTCGTAGACTTCCCGGCACGCTGCCGACAGCGTCGGCTCGCCCGGGTCGAGTTTGCCTTTCGGCAGCGACCAGTTGTCACAAGCCGGCCGGTAGATGCCGGCGACTTCGACGCTTCCGGTGAGCCCATACCGCCACAGCACACCGCCTGCGGCCAGGATTCGATCCATCGATTGAGCAGCAACGGGACGTGCCGGCGACTGTGATGCTTGTGTCGCCGGGCCCGTTTCGGCGTGGCGGTTTATCACAGAAACACCGTAGCGGGTTTAGGGGTGCGAAGCACCCCCCGATTTCCTGTTCACGCTAAGGGGCCGGCATGGTCGGGATCCACAGTCCCGCGACGCGTCCTTCGGGAGTCAGGTCGAGCGCGACTCGTTGCCCGAGCCGAAGCAGCCTGAGCCCGGAGACGGCGAACGCATCGGAGTCGAACTCTTTCGAATACCCGCTGTCCAACAGAACCTTGCCCCTGTGCGTATCGGGGTCGAAGGCCGCTACGGTTGCCTGCATCCGCCCAGGATAACGGCGATGCGGTCAATGCTCGACATGGGCGAGGTCGTCATCGTTCATCGCGTGCAGCGCGGAGACGGTGTGCCTGCCGGCGCCCATAGCCAGCGCATCCTTGAGGTCGGCACGGGTGTCGACGTCGTTTCGCAGCGTCGGCCAGTCGCCGTCGAGGCGTGCGGCCCCGGCGGATTCGTGCACCGAGGCCGAACCCTCCCCGAACTGGGGCCGCAGCAGGTCCGGCCTTTTCGAGGCCAGTAGGACCGTACCTGTCCCGTCCGAGTCGGGGACGAAGCTGAAGTCGTTGCTGGCGGCCGTGTCGAGGGCGGCCGACAGTTCGTCCGCGTGGAGCGAGGGCAGATCGGACACTATGACCGCGACCGGGCGGGGCGGCAGCGCGGTGCAGGCATGCGAGATGGCCGCGTTGAGCCCTTCGTCGCCGGGTTCACCGATGCGCCGCACCCCGTCCGGCAATGCCGAATGGACAGTCTCGTCCGGCGTAACGACCGCAACCATGGCCACGGACGGACATGCCAGGACCGAGGCGACCGTGTCGCACGCGAACGCCAATGCGAGCTCACGGCCGGCGGTCCCTTCCCGGGTGGACTGAAGTCTGGTTTTGGCGTCGTCCAGTCGCTTCACCGGAACGACCACGGTCCAATGAGAGTGGGGCATCGGCAGTTACGAGGTGGCCCGTCTTGAGAGCTTCGTGCGGACCTTCGACCAGACCCAGCACAGCGCCGCGACGATGGCAATGGCCAACACAAGGTAGAAGACCGCACCCAATACCCAGGAGATCGCATTGAGGATCGCTCCGATCAGCCACGCCACTAGCCAGCCGACCACAATCAAGCCGATGAATGGAAGGGCGATCCAGGCCAGTAGCTTAAGGTTCACGGGGCACTCCTTAGGTGCGCGGGTGACTGTAGGTCTGACTCCATGATGACACCAGGTGCAAGTCCTATGCCATGGGGGAAAACCCCGACTTCGGGCAGTATCGCCGGCTTCACCGTACGGGTGGGTAAAACAGCCGATCGCCACCGTCAACGCCCAAGCAGTAAAGTGATGCGACGGCGATGGAGGTTGACGTGACTGGCAGTTCGAAGCGGTACGACGCCTGGTATTTCGGTCGGCGCCCCGATAATGAGCGTCGTACGTTCTGGTTGATGGTGGCGGTGGCCGTCGTCAAACCAACAATGATGGTGATGTTTCGGCGCCATTGGTCCGGCATGCGTCACGTGCCTCGTTCTGGGGGCGTGATCTTTGCGGTCAACCACATTTCCCAGACGGACCCGTTGCCGGTCGCCCACTACGTCTACAACAGCGGGCGTAACCCGCATTTCCTCGCGAAGGACGGCGTGTTCCGGATCCCCGTGTTGGGCAAACTCATCGGATGGACCGGCCAGATCCCCGTCTATCGGGGTGGGTCCGACGCCATCAAGTCTTTGCATGCGGCGATCGAAGCCGTCGACGCGGGCCAGAGCATCATTTTTTATCCCGAAGGGACCACCAGCAAGCAGCCGGAGCACTGGCCAATGCGCGGCCGGACCGGAGTAGCGCGGCTCGCTTTGGAGACCGGTGCCCAGGTCATTCCGGTCTCGGTGTGGGGCCCCCATCGCTTGTTCAACCCGATCACGAAGAAGTGGCGTCCCCGCCTGCGCACAAAGGTGCGGATTGCGGCGGGCGCCCCGGTGGACCTGTCGAAATGGGAAGGTGAAGGCGAACCGACACTGCAGACCCTCGAAGAAGTCACCGAGACGATCATGCTGCGAGTGCGCGACCAACTCGCTGAGATCCGCGAGGAGACACCGCCACCGTTGTACGACTACAAGGCACACAAGTCCAGCAGGAAGGAGGCGTAGCGTGTCTCACGCTGCGGTTTTGGCGGCCGGTTCCTGGGGTACCAGTTTCGCGAAGATACTTGCCGACGCCGGCACTCCCGTTCGACTGTGGGCACGACGCCCCGAAGTCGTCGACGCGATCAACACGGACCACACGAATCCGTCCTATCTTCCTGACGTCCTGCTGCCATCCAATGTCACCGCTACCGACGACCCGGCCGAAGCCCTCGATGGTGCACGTTTCGTGGTGTTGGCCGTGCCCAGTCAAACCCTGCGCGAAAACCTCGGAGGGTGGGCTAAATGGCTACGCGAGGACATGACGCTCATCAGTTTGATGAAAGGCATCGAACTGGGCACGACGCGGCGCATGAGTCAAGTGATCTGCGAAGCCGCGCAGGTGCCGACCGATCGGGTAGCCGTCGTGACCGGACCGAACCTCGCCCTGGAGGTGGCGCGCGAAGAACCGACCGGTGCGGTCGTCGCCTGCGAAGACCAAGAACGCGCGCTGGCCGTCCAGTCGGCGATCACGACGCCGTACTTCCGTCCATACACGAACCCAGACATGATCGGCTGTGAGCTCGGCGGTGCCGTCAAGAACGCCATCGGCCTGGCCTACGGCATGGCGACAGGCATGGGTTTCGGCGACAACACCAAGGCGACTTTGATCACGCGCGGGCTCGCTGAGACGTCGCGACTGGGCATCGAACTGGGTGCGGACCCCCTGACGTTTTCGGGTCTGGCGGGTCTCGGCGACCTCGTCGCGACTTGCGTGTCGCCGCTGTCGCGTAACCGCACTTTCGGCGAACAACTCGGCCGGGGCAAATCGCTGGCTGAGGCGCAGGAAGTCACGAAACAAACGGCCGAGGGTGTCAAAAGCTGTCGTTCGATCCGGGAACTGGCCAACCAGCACGGCGTCGAAATGCCCGTGACGGAACAGGTGGAAAAGGTTTGCTACGAAGGCATGCCGCCGCGCCAAGCCGTCGCCAACCTGATGTCGCGCGACACCAAATCCGAGTGAGTGTCGCTGTTCGGCTGCATGAGCGCGGATACGCCAAGGCTGCGTTAGGGTCAATGCCAATGACAAACATCAGGGTGGCCGTCATCTTGGGCGGAAGAAGTGTGGAACATGCCGTGTCCACGGCGAGCGGCGCCGGCGTCTTGTCGGCGTTGCAAAACCTGCCGTTCGAGGCGGTGCCGATCGGCATTACTCAAGATGGCCGGTGGGCGATGTTGGGGCACGAAGCCAGCAAACAGAGCATCGGTGCCGACAGTATGCCGCAGATCAGCGCAGACGCTGGGGACCGCGTCGTCCCGTCCGCCGACCCGACGCCCGCGCCGACAGTGGACGCGGCCGACGGAATGCGGTTCGCATTGTCGGACGTGGACGTTGCCTTCCCCGTCCTACACGGGTCCTGGGGCGAAGACGGCACGGTCCAAGGTCTCTTGGAGATGGCCGGCGTGCCGTACGTCGGCTCCGGTGTGTTGTCGTCCGCGGTATGCATGGACAAGGTCTTCACCAAGCGTCTCCTCGCGAACGCCGGTATCCCGATAGGTCCGTACGAGGTCGTGCGTGCCGGCGAGGAACTCACTCAGGGCCAGATGGATCGCCTCGGGCTTCCCGTTTTCGTCAAGCCTTCGCGTTCCGGGTCCAGCCTCGGGGTCACGAGGGTAACGGCGTGGTCGCAGCTGCCCAAGGCGCTCGAGGTCGCGCATGACATCGACCCGAAAGCGCTCGTGGAGTCGGCCTTCACGGGCGTGCGCGAGATCGAGTGCGCCGTGTTGGGGGGCGCCGATGGCGCCGCACCCGAGACCAGCGGCCCGCTGGAGGTGTTGGAAGTGGGAGAGGAAGGCTGGTTCGATTTCGATTCGAAGTACCTCGGTAGCGACCAGCCCTACGATCTCGCGCCCGACCTGCCCGAAGGCGTGAACGAGCGGATCCGAGAACTGTCGGCGCAGGTGTTCACCCTGCTGGATTGCTCGGACCTGGCGCGAATAGACCTGTTCCTGGCGCCGGACGGCGAAGTCTATGTCAACGAGATCAACACCATGCCAGGGTTGACTCCCAAATCCGGTGTACCGCTTGCGTGGCAGGCCGCTGGCCTCGACTACGACTCGTTGATTGCCCGGCTCGTCAACGGTGCGCTCGCGCGAGGCACTGGGCTTCGCTGAGCCGAATCAGGCGCTGCAGCCGCTCGGCACGTCCTTGATCGCTGGGAGTTTCTCGGCGACGGAGGACGAAACGGCCTGTGCCAACTGACCGGACTCGGTGTAGTCCGCCGGAACCTCCAGTTTCACCGGAAGTTCGCGGTCGACGGTAGACCACGTGGTGGATTCCTCGGATTCTTCCGCATACCAGCACGTGGCGTCGAGACGGTACACGTTGGCGGTGTCTTCCACCTCGACCTCGGAAACGCCACAGTGCAACGTGATTGCGGGGTCTCCCCAGGCCGCGGCGATCTCGGCGGCACCCGCGTCGCCGGTGACGGTGCGGCGGGGTTCGTCCGCCAACTCATCGGGCAGCACCGAGATCAGCGCGCGGCAGTATTCGTATTGCTCGTCGCTGAGTTCGGGGACGTCGACCGTGACGGCTTCGCTCGGCACGGCGTGGTCCTCGTCCGGTTGCTCGTTCTCAGTGGCGTTGCCCACGACGGCGAAGGCACCGATCGCCGCCAGTATCGTCACGGGCACCGCCACCAAGGTGGCGATGCCTGCGGCTCGGCGACGATCCGACTGGTTGATCCGGTCCGATTCGCTTTCTTTCGGTTTCTCGGTGCCGCTTTCGGCCTTCGAATCGTCGTCAGAGGCCACCAACGTGCTCCTTACAAGTTCACGACCGAGCAGGTCAACGTTCGGGTTATGCCCTGTATTTGTTGCACCTTACTGACCACCATTTTGCCGAGTTCATCGACCGTGTTGGCTTCCGTCAGTACGACGACGTCGTAGGGCCCGGTGACTGCGTCGACCTTGACCACGCCGTGGATCTCCAAGGTGGCTAGCGCAACTTCGCGAGCTTTACCGACCTCGGTCTGAATCAGTATGTATGCCTGGACCATCGCCAACTCCTCACGCCTTGCCTTTGCTCCATCATCACATGCGGAAACGGGGGCGGCACTTTTCGTTACTTCCTTTGGGCGCCTCCCACATCGCGAAGAGGCCGTGGGTGAAACTTATGCGGTGGGAACTCATGGACACGAAACGCACCGACCAAACGAATTCGGGATCATCTCGGCCCTGACACAACGCTTCAGCAGCGTGGACAACGTCGTGGTGGGGCCAGGCGACGATTCGGCCGTAGTGATGGCCCCGGACCGGCGGGTCGTGGCGTGCACAGACGTCTTGGTGGAAGGCAGGCATTTCCGACGGGATTGGTCGAGCGCAAGTGATGTGGGGCATCGGGCGGCAGCCGCCAATATGGCTGACATCGCCGCGATGGGCGCGAGTCCGACCGCGCTACTGCTGGGATTGGCGGCCCCACGCGAAACTCCGTTGACGTGGCTGCAGGAGCTGGCGGACGGCATCGAGGCCGAGGCCCGTATGACCGCAGCGGCCGTGGTCGGTGGCGACACGGTGTCGTCCCCGACCTTGACGATCAGCATCACCGCGCTGGGCGATCTCCGCGGCGGCGAAGCGGTCAGGCGCAGCGGGGCGCAGGCCGGTGACCTCGTCGCCTACGCCGGGCGCTTGGGTTGGGCGGCAGCCGGATACACGATCCTGTCGCGCGGTTTCCGGTCGCCCGGTTCTCTGGTCTCGGCGCACCGCCGCCCCATTGTTTCCTACTCCGCGGGGCTTGCGGCCCCGGCACTGGGTGCGACCGCGATGATCGACGTGTCCGATGGCTTGCTGGCCGACGTGGGGCACCTCGGCCAGGAATCCGGGGTGGCTATCGATATCGACTCGACGCGGTTGTCCGTGCCGGATGCGATGCGCAACGCCGGTAAGGCCATGGGGGTGGAGCCGATGCAGTGGGTGTTGACGGGCGGCGAAGACCACGCCCTGGTCGCTACGTTCCCCCGCGATGCACAATTGACCGGCGATTGGCACGTCATCGGTCACGTGCGGGCGGGTACGGGCGTCACCGTCGACGGTCGTCCGTACGGTGACGGACCCGTCGGTTGGGACCATTTTCGATCCTCGTGACACGAGTAACCGCCGGGTCGTTGAAACCCGGCGGTTAAAGTATGTGCCGCCTCGCGGATGAAGCGGGGCGGGAATGTTCAGCTAGGACCTAGCTGTGGACCTTGCCGGCCCGAAGGCAAGAGGTGCAGGCCTTGACCCGTTTCACGTTGTCACCGGAACCGCTTGAGGTGCGTACACTTTGCAGGTTCGGGTTCCACCGACGGTTGGTCTTCTTCTTCGACCACGGAACGTTGTGGCCGAAACCTGGGCCCTTGCCGCAGACGTCGCACTTGCGGGACATGATGCTCGCACTCCTGGAAAATGATGTTCTTGATCTGTCGCATGATCCGCGGACAGCCGGGCAAGCCTACCCGACGTGACCTGGGGGCGTTGTAACGGGTGGCGCCAGCCGCGTGGTCCAGGCCAGTCACACGGGGATGAGCGCATTCGCGGGCGCACCGTAAACTTGCCGGGGACTTCCTCCGAAACGCGTACAGCGAGAGTGGCGACATGACTTACCCCCCGCAACCGCCTCCCAGCAACGGTTGGGGCGATCAATCGATTGGCCCGCAGTCGGGGTACCCGGATCAAGGGTGGGGCCAGCAACCAGACCCGTACGGCTATGACACGGGAGCCCCCAACTCGGGATACGGTCAAAATTCGTCACCGCCGGCGTACGACCCGTATTCGGCTCCCCCTATGAGCGGCGTCCCCGACAGCGGTCCCCCGTGGCAGCAACAGCAATACATGCAGCCGACGCCGCAACCGCCTGCTGCTCCACCTCCGCCGCCCCAGTCGAAGACTCCCGTGTGGCTTTTCGTGGTGGCCGGGGTCATCGTGTTGTTGGCGGTGGTCGCGAGCGGGTTCTTCGTGTGGAACCTGACCGCAGACTCTCCCGAGGAGCCCGTGGCCGGCCAGTCGGAGTCCAAGGACCCGAAGCCGACCGAAACGACGGAGACGACGGCGGATTCGCCCGGTTCTGGGTACATCACGGACAGCAGTACTGGCCTGACCTACGAAAAGCTCGGCTCGCCATGGGAGGAGTCCTCGACGTTGCGGCTGGTCGCCGGGACAGGATCCACATACGGCGAGCAATATGTCGTGGAGGACGGCTGGATAGCGCAGTTCGCGATCGGAGAGATCGACGGCGCTCAGCTGGATTACGAATCGCTGGATTCGATGGAGGACTCGCTTGCCACGCTGGCCGACATGGTGGATGAGCAGAACTACAGCTATGACGGTGAGCCGGTCGACGGCTTGGAGCGTTCGGACGATCCCGAATTCAACAAGGTCGCCGTCGGAGGCTGGGATGGCATGGTCGTCGGCTACCACTTGCAGTGGGATGACTCGAGTCTGAGCGAATCCACCGAATATGTCTTCCTCGGTATTCTCGATGACGGTTCCGGAAAACTCGCGGGTTTCCAGGTCGCGATACCGGGATCGGTGTATGACGACGTCGAGAATCCGGTCAAGGATGCTTTGGACTCGTTCGAGTTCAAATGACCATTCCTGCTCCACATGAAAGGCCATAATGGACTGATGGTATGGTCGTCCGATCGGATGATTGCCAGATCGGCCGAATCCCGCCGTACCGTCTGACGGTAATGATCGTGATGTAGTTGTGCCTAGACGCCTTGGTCGGCCACAGGTACTTTTCCACTGTTCCCTGTTCACGTGTGCTCGAAAGTTGATCGATGACCTACCCTCCTCAACAGCCGGAGAACGGCTGGTCTAATCAGCCGGACCAGTCCGCAGACGCTTACGGATCCGGTGGTGCCGATCAAGCCGGGCAGTACGGGGCCCAGCAGCATCAGGGGCAGGCACCGCAATACCAGGAACCTGAGACAGATCAGACTCAGGCAATCCAGGTGCAACCGCACGCGAATCCATATCAGCAGCAGTACCAGCAGCCGCAGGGGCAGGCTTACCAAGACGGGCAACAGATCCCGCAGCAACCCGCCGATCCGTATCAGCAGTATCAGCAGCCGGCTGAGCAGCAGGCGTATGACCCGTTCCAGCAGCAACAGCAGGCGGACCCGTATCAGGCTCAGCAGCAGGGCGGTTACCAGCAGGCGAATCCGTACCAGCAGCAGGATCCGTACCAACAGCAGCAGCAGGCCGACCCGTTCCAGCAACAGCAGGGCGGTTACCAGCAGGCGAATCCGTACCAACAGCAGGACCCATACCAACAGCAGCAGCCTGCGAATGAACAGCCGCAAGCGCAGCAACAGCCCTTCGGTCCTCCGAACGTGTACCAACCGGCCGAGCCGGAGACCCGTCCCGTCAACTTCGGCCAGACCGACGCACCCACGTCGGCGAGTCCGTCCTCGGCACAGCCTTACTCGGCAAGCCCGGTCTCAGGGCCGACATCGGGTGTCCCCGAATCGCCATTCGCGGCCGCGCCAACTCCGAAACATCTGCCGGCCCCAGTCAGTGCCTCGCCGACCTCGGGTGAGCCATGGGGCTCGAATCAAATACCGCAGTTCACCCCGAAGCAGAAGCCGAGCCGCGGGGTTCCCGGCTGGGCATACATCGTCGGGGCGGTCGTCATCGTTCTCGCGCTGGCCGCGGGCGGCGCGTTCTACTTCGGCGTGTTCGACAGCGAGGAAAAACCGACGGCGGACAAGTCCCAATCGACCGAGGAAGAAACCAAGCATGAACCGAAACCGGTGACGGACTCGGAATCCGGGCTCACCTACATGTCGATGCCGGAACCGTGGACCTCGTTCTCCGACATCGAGGGCTTCCCCGGTGTGAGCGGGTTCGCCAGCGAGACTGGCCAAAGCTACGTCGATGACTCCGGTGACCTCGGCAGTCTGGGCGTGATCGCCGTAGGACAGCTCGACTCATCAGCGGTCGACTACAAGAACGTGGACTCACTGGCGTCGTCGACCGAATCCTGGGCAGACGTCATAGACGCGAAACATTGGAAAAACCCCGCGGACGAGGAAAAGGTACTCAAGGTCGAACGCGACGAAACCCTCGAGCTGGCGAATCTTCGTGTCGATGGGCGTCGTGCGGTCACGGGTTCCTACCACGTGACGTGGAAGTCCAAATCCACCAATGAAACGGGTGCGAGCGTGTACCTGGTCGTCATAGACCAAGGTGACGGCCACGCATCCGGATTCATGACTGTCGTCCCGGATTCGCTGGCCGCCGACCAAAGCAAGGTCGCCGAAGACGCGATGCTGAGCCTGCAATACGAATGACGCGACGCCTCGACCTCGCGTGCACCTAGCGCTGGTTAAGCTCATTTGGTGCATGAACGTGACGCCGAACGTTACAGCGGCCGACAGGAACTGATGTCGTTGGACGCCGCCGCTTTGCGCCGGTGGTACAACGCAGTCTTGGGTGCCTTGACCGTGAACCGGCGCACCGTGGACGAACTGAACGTGTTCCCGGTTCCGGACGGTGACACTGGCACCAACATGGCCGCGACGATGCGGGCGGCATGTAACGGTCTCGAGGAGGCCGGTCCGGACGCGAGCCTGTCGGTCGCGGCGCGTATGGCCGCGAGGGGAGCGCTGCTGGGTGCCCGCGGCAACTCCGGGGTGATTTTGGCGCAGATGCTTGGCGGTTTCGCCTCCGCCTGGGACTCAGAAGCCGTGGACGCCCCGTCCCTAGCGGACGGTCTTTCGCGCGCGACAGCCAGCGCCACCGACGCGGTCGGCGCGCCGACGAGGGGCACGATTTTGACGGTCGCGGAGGCTGCCGCATTGGCCGCGCGGGAATCCAGCCCGTCGGGGCTGCCACAGTGCGTCCGCGAGGTGAGTCGCGCGGCGGCTGAAGCGCTTGCGGCCACGGTCAGCCAGTTGCCCGCGTTGCGTCGCGCCGGTGTCGTCGATGCGGGTGGCCTCGGGCTCGCATTGCTGTGCGATGCGCTGCGCGAAGTGGTGACCGGCGATCGCCCGGTCGAGGCGTTGCGTGCCGCGCGCTCCGGGGCTGGACTCGCTCGCTCGGATTCGCGCGAGCATGTGGCGCGGGAATCCGGGTCCCCGCAGTACGCCTACGAAGTCCAGTACCTTCTGGATGCCGATGTCGACGCGGTGGAGGCGCTGCGTACGCGCTTGTGCGACCTGGGCGATTCCGTCGTGATCGTGGGTGCGGCTTCCCAGGCGGATACGTCCACGTGGAACGTCCACGCCCACGTGAATGATGTGGGGGCCGCGATCGAATCTGGTATCGAACGTGGCCGGCTGTACCGGCTATCGGTCACCAGGTTCGCCGATGAGGTACCGGAGCCACCACCGCAGTCGCGACAGCGTGCGGTGGTGGTCGGGGCATCGGGGGAGGGGCTCTGCGAGCTACTGCGTGCCGAAGGGGCGCACCCGATGCCGCGCAACTGCCGTACGGCTGACGATATCGGTGTGGTCTTGCGGGGTGTCGACGCCGACGAGATCGTGTTGCTCATTGAAGCCGTTTCGCTCGTGGCGGCCGAAGAGGCTGCAGCCACGGTGAGGGGCTCGAAGCGTCGTGTTGCCGTGATTCCATTGCGGCATCCGGTCCAGGGGCTGGCCGCCCTTGCGGTTGGGGACTCAGCACGCCGCTTCGACGACGATGTCATCGCGATGGCGGAGGCGGCGGGAGCGTGCCGGCATGCCGAGGTGAGCGTCGCGACCCGCGCCGCGTTGACGAGTGCGGGGCGTTGCGAACCTGGCTATTATCTTGGTCTGGTTGATGGCGACGTCATCGTGATCGGTGCCGAGCTCTCTATGGTCCTGTGTGACCTCGTGGATCGTCTGTGCGGTGCGGGCGCCGAATTGATAACCGTGGTGGGCGGCCGGGATTTGCCGGACGACCAGGTCGCAAAGCTGGAACGGCATATAGATCAGCGTTGGCCGATGGTCGATATGCAGAATTTCTCCGGTGGACAGCAGCAGCTTGTGTGGATCGGGGCGGAGTGATGGCCAATTTCGATACCCGTTTGAGCAAAGTGGTCGGGGCGAAGACGGCCTCCGCCCTGTCGAAGAACCTGGGCCTGTCAACGGTTTTCGACCTGCTGCATCATTATCCGTTCCGGTATGCCAAGCGCGGGGAACGCACCGATCTGGACGCGCTGGAGATCGGTGAACACGCCACTGTGGTCGCCCAGGTGCGGGCCGTGACGAATAAACCGATGCGTAACCGCAGAGGCAGCATGCTCGAAGTCATCGTCTCCGACGATCATGGCGACAGCCTCACACTGACATTCTTCAACCAACCATGGCAAACCCGGTATCTGCGAGCCGGAAGGTGGGGGTTGTTCTCCGGCAAAGTCACGGAGTTCCGCGGTAGACGGCAGCTGAACGGGCCCGAGTTTCGGATGCTGGCCGATGGCGACGATGACGACAGCGACATGATTGAAGAGTTCGCAGGCGCCTTGATCCCCGTTTATCGGGCCACCGGGAAGGTCGCGACCTGGATCATCGCCCGGTGCATTCGGATCACCCTGGACGTACTGGAACCGCCCCCGGACCCGTTGCCGGTGCAACTGCGGTCCCGGATGGGTCTGACCGATTACCGCAAGGCGCTGCAGGCGATTCACCGGCCCGAATCGGAACAGGACCTGGCCGCGGCCCGCAAACGCTTGAAATGGCAGGAGGCGTTCTTCCTTCAAGTCGCCCTCGGCCAGCGACGGGCCGCTGCGGTCGACAGCCCTGCCGTGGCGCGACCGGCCCGCGAGGGCGGAATCTTGGATTCCTTTGATGCGAAGCTGCCGTTCACCCTGACGCAGGGACAGCGCGATGTCGGCGCGGAGATCCGCGATGGTCTGGCGCAGACACACCCGATGCATCGCCTGCTCCAAGGCGACGTCGGCAGCGGGAAGACGCTTGTCTCGTTGCGGGCGATGCTGCAGGTCATTGACTCGGGTGGGCAGGCGGTGCTCCTGGCGCCTACGGAGGTGTTGGCTACCCAGCACTACCTCACTATCGTCGAACAGCTGGGCGACCTGGGGCGCCGCGGCGAGCTTGGCGCACCCGAAACTGCCACCGGTGTCGCCCTGTTGACCGGGTCTTTGCCGGCCGCGGCGCGCCGCGACACGCTGGCAAGAGTCGTCGACGGTACAGCCGGAGTCGTGGTCGGCACACATGCGTTGCTTTACGAAGGCGTCGAGTTCGCCGACCTCGGCCTGGTCGTCGTCGACGAGCAGCATCGCTTCGGGGTGGAACAGCGCGATGCGTTGCGGGCTAAGGCGTCCCAACCGCCACATGTTCTGGTCATGACGGCGACCCCGATCCCCCGCACCGTCGCGATGACGGTGTACGGGGACCTCGACACCAGCCGGCTCACCGAGTTGCCTGCGGGACGAAAACCGATCGACACCCATGTCGTTCCCGCCCAGGACCAGCGTTGGGTGGCGCGGATGTGGCAGCGTCTGCGGGAGGAGGCCGGCAAAGGCCATCAGTCTTATGTGGTGTGCCCCCGCATTGGTGGGGACGATGATGACGGCGCACCCCATGACGAGACGAAACGGCGGCCGCCGTTGGCGGTCGTCGACGTCGCCCGCGAACTCGAGTCGGGCCCGCTCAACGGTTTGCGGATCGGGACCTTGCACGGTCGGCTCCCGGCCGACGATAAGGACGCACTGATGCGTGCTTTCGCGGCCGGCAAAATCGATGTGCTGGTGTCGACGACCGTGATCGAGGTCGGAGTCAACGTCCCCAACGCCACGATGATGGTGATCCTCGACGCGGAACGGTTCGGGGTGTCGCAGTTGCATCAGTTGCGGGGCCGTATTGGACGTGGCAGTGCCGGTGGGCTGTGCTTGCTGGTATCGGAAGTCCCCGCGGCTGGACCGTCGGGAGAACGGCTTGCCGCGGTCGCGTCCACGACCGATGGTTTTAGACTCGCGGAGCTCGACTTGGAGCAGCGACGTGAAGGTGATGTGTTGGGCGACAGCCAGTCCGGAGCGAAATCGCAGGTGCGTCTGCTGTCGCTGCTTCGCGATGCAGACGTGATCACTGCCGCCAGAGAAGAGGCGATGCCCCTGGTGATGGCGGATCCGTCTCTGGCCGACCATCCACAGTTGGCGGCGGCGTTGACGCAGCTGGTGCCGGAGGACAACGCGCAATATCTGGAGAAGAGCTAAAGCTTCGTGCTCGATGATGGCCAGTGTTCGGTCGGTCCTGCGCGCGCGTCTACCGTGTCGATATGACGCGAATCATTGCCGGAGAACTGGGCGGCCGCAGGCTCGCGACGCCGCCGGGCGACCGCACCCGACCGACATCTGACCGAGTGCGCGAAGCCCTGTTCGGAGCGTTGTCAGCGGCGCGCGATTTGAGCCAGACCCGCGTACTGGATCTGTACGCGGGGAGCGGAGCCGTTGGGGTGGAAGCAATCTCGCGCGGTGCAGCGTACGCGATGTTTATCGAGTCACACCCGAAGACGGCCGGTTTGCTGCGCCGCAACCTGGCCGGTCTTGGCGTTTCTGATCGGGCGAAAGTGGTGGCGGCTTCGGTTCCGTCGATTTTGGCCGAGGGTGCTGATGACCCATTCGATGTCGTGTTCGCCGACCCGCCGTATTCCCTGGACACCGACCGGATCGGGTCGATGCTGAACCTGCTGTTGGCGCACGGCTGGCTGAGCGAGGACGCCGATGTCATTGTGGAGCGTTCTGCTCGTGACGATGCCCTCACCTGGCCCGAAGGGCTCACAGAAATGCGTAGTCGCCGGTATGGCGAATCGATGCTTTGGTACGGTCGCCGCTTGTGGACCTGACACAACGCCCCGAAGCCCCCGCCGGTGAACGCGACTTCGCACGTCGAGCCCTGTGCCCGGGCTCGTTCGACCCTGTCACCAATGGGCACCTGGATATCATCAACCGAGCCGCGCGCCTGTACGACGAACTCTTCGTCGCTGTGTTCGTGAATCCGTCGAAGCCCGGCCTCTTCGATCTCGATGAGCGCATGGAAATGTTGCGGGACGTGTGCGCGCACCTGCCCAACGTCACCGTTTCGTCATTTCAAGGACTCACCGTCGACTTCTGCCGTACCCATGACGTGGGCGTCATCGTTAAGGGCGTGAGAGCAGTGTCGGACTTTGACTATGAGCTACAAATGGCGCAAATGAATTACGGTTTGGCTGGCGTGGAAACCTTCTTTTTGCCGACGAATCCGCTGTACTCGTTCTTGTCTTCTAGCTTGGTGAAGGATGTCGCCAAGTGGGGTGGCGACATTAGCGGCCACGTTCCGCAACAGGTAGTGGCTAGGCTCATGGCACGACTGCGCGATGCATAGCGCACACTTATGGACAACGCGGAACGTTGATTTCCGCACCGAGTGGAATGGAGTATCGGGTGGGGCCCTTGGACCGTATTGAAGACATCGTGAGTTATGTGGAGGCCGCCAAGGCCGTCCCGATGTCCCGAAGCTGCAAGGTCGATCGTGCCGAGCTGATCGGCATGCTGGAGGAACTGCGCGGCGAACTGCCGGGCGAATTGCGTCGCGCTGACGCAATGCTGGCTGAGCGCGACAAGATCATCGACGCGGGGCAGCGAGAGTCTGAACGCATCATCGCGGAGGCGGAAGCCGAGCATGCCCGCTTGGTATCCGAGCACGAGGTGACGGTTTCGGCGGAGCACGAAGGCAACCGCATCATCACCGAGTCCCGCAACGAGGCGCAGCGCCTGCGCGACGAGGTCGACGAGTATGTCGACACGACGCTGGCGAACTTCGAGCAGTTCCTGCAGCGTTCGCTCGCGGGTGTGGAGCGGGGCCGCGACAAGATGCACGCCTTGCGTGAGATCGGGACGTTCAGTTCCGGCCCGAGCGCCCCCTCCGAGGAGGAAGTCTCCGAGGAGAATCCGCTACCGAGCATTTAGCCCCTGTCGCGGGTGATCCGGAGGGCGCGGTAGCCTTGAATGTCGACCCGCACGGGACGAAACCTATAGTGATGACGATGCAAACGACACCTCAACTGGACCCACGAGAACCGCTGGTTGCGGATACCCGTACCCTTCCGCGGTCCCCGGGCTCGGCTATGGAGTGGGCGACGCAGGCTTCGTTCGACGAAGCGCTGGGTCTTGAGCTGATCGGGGTCCCGGCCGGTGAGCCTGTGCATGTCGACGTAAACCTGACGTCGGTGTCGGAAGGTGTTTTGGTCACCGGTAATGTCAGCACGACGGTTAAGGGTGAATGCGGTCGCTGCCTGACGGCTATAAACGAGCCGTTGACTGTCGAAGTTTCGGAGCTGTACGCCTACCCGGACAGCACCACTGCCGAAACGACAGACGACGAGGAAGTGCCGCGCTTGCAAGGCGACTTGCTTGACCTGGAACCGGTGGTGCGAGACGGTCTTGTGTTCGCGATGCCGAGCACGCCGCTGTGTCGCGCCGACTGTCCCGGCTTGTGCGCCGACTGTGGCGAGAAGTGGGACGACCTGCCCGCGGATCATGCTCACGAGAGCTTGGATCCGCGATGGGCTGAACTGAAGAAACTGTTGTAGTAAACCCTAGGCCGGAATGTGGTCTCGCTTCGCGAGGATCGTGGCCGGCTGTGAGAAACATCGGAGTAGAAACGTGGCCGTTCCCAAGCGCCGTATGTCGCGGGCCAACACGCGTAGCCGCCGTGCCCAGTGGAAGGCCACGGCACCGGCTCTCACCACTTGTTCGCGTTGCCGTTCCAAAACGTTGCCACACGCCGCGTGTGGAGTATGCGGTACCTATAAGGGCCGCCAGATCATCGACGTCTGATCCTGGTCCGGGCAGGCAACATGCCAAACGGCCATGACAGACGGGGTGGGCCATTCCCCATAGAGGAAAGCGTCGCGCATTTCGCCGGCGCGTTCGGTGTGGAGATTGACGCCGATTTGCTTCGGCTCGCATTGACGCATCGCTCTTACGCGTATGAACGCGGTGGCCTGCCCACTAATGAACGCCTCGAATTCCTGGGTGATTCCGTACTCGGCGTGATCGTTACGTCGACCTTGTACCGCAATTATCCGGACCTTCCCGAGGGCCAGCTCGCGCGGTTGCGCGCCAGCGTTGTGAACATGCGTGCGCTGGCTGGCGTGGCCCGCAAACTCGGTGACGGCGGTGTGGGCCCACACCTGCTACTGGGTAAAGGCGAGGAGTCTTCAGGCGGACGCGATAAGAACAGCATTTTGGCGGACGCCGTCGAGGCGCTGCTTGGCGCCATCTTCCTCGACCACGGTATTGAGGCGGCCGGCGATGTCGTGCACCAGCTGTTCGACCCGTTGCTTGATGTCGCGGCGAAGCGTGGCGCCGCTCTCGACTGGAAGACGAGCCTGCAGGAGCTGACCTCCGGAGCGGGTCTAGGTGTTCCCGATTACCGGATTTCGGAGTCTGGGCCCGACCATGCCAAGGAGTTCACTGCCTGGGCCGTGGTCAACGGTGAGGAATTCGGTCAGGGCGCCGGCGGTAGCAAAAAGGAAGCTGAACAGATCGCCGCCGAGTCCGCGTGGCGCGAAATCAGCGCACGGATCGAGCCGGGGAAGAAACCAAGCTGAATACGTTACGGGCGTTATGTCGCGGCAGCTGCCTCATTGCAGGTCGCTGCCGCGTTTTCGTGGTCGTGAGTTGACACCAGTGCGAGAAGAGGGTGGGGTCCTATGATTCTTGCGACCCAACGTCTGCGGCTTCGCGAAATGACCGATGGGGATTTCACCCAGCTGTGCGCGATCATGCAGGATCCGCAGGCCATGGTTGCCTATGAGGGTGCTTTCGACGACCGCATGACGCGCGACTGGTTGCAGCGAATGGAGCAGCGGTACCGCCAGGACGGTTTCGGACTGTGGGCGGTGGTGCTGGCGGGAACCGACG
This sequence comes from Candidatus Stackebrandtia faecavium, assembly GCA_019112895.1. GTDB lineage: Bacteria > Actinomycetota > Actinomycetes > Mycobacteriales > Micromonosporaceae > Stackebrandtia > Stackebrandtia faecavium. The sequence goes on along the minus strand of DXIM01000143.1, from coordinate 62,272 downwards.
AGATGATCGGGCAGTGTGGCCTTACTCGACAACGAATCCTCGGTGAGGACGTGATCGAGGTCGGGTACCTATTCAATCGGGCGTACTGGCATCGCGGTTATGCGATGGAATCCGCGCGGGCGTGCCGTGACTACGCTTTCGATTCGCTTGGTGTCGAGCGCTTGTATGCGCAGGTGCGCGATATGAATATCGCGTCGATGAATGTCGCGATCCGACTGGGGATGACGGTGCGCGGACGTTTTGAGAAAGATTCTCGTGGCGTACGCATGCCGCATTTCGCGTTCGCCGTCGATCGCGACGATCGGGCCGGCTCTGCCCGGTCGGATGAACGCGGATGAGCACAACCGAGCGCTCCGCCAGTCTCTGCAGTCGCCGGTAACTCCGAGCGTCACGCTCTCGACGTCGAGAGCGCGAAGACCCGGATTGTCGTGCGCTACGCACCAGTCGGTCTCGCGTTCAGGCACTCGGACACGCCCCAGGTGCTGTCTGGCGATGCTCCTCACTGCAGGACAGGAGCAAGGAACTATCAGGGCCGACCTCAGCGCAGACGACGTCCTGCTTGCCCTCTGCGGCCTCTGGGACCTCAAAGACTCCCCCGAAGCCCAAGCCCGATGCGACCGGCTCAGCGGCCTGCTGCTCGACGGGCTTCGCCGTACCGTGTAACGGCCCGGAGCGGTTCTCAAACATTTGATCGTTCCGTTGCAGACAGACCACATGGCGGGGCGGGAATGACGTTTCCTTCCACTTGATTCCTCCATAGCAAGCGCTGCTCAGCCCGGCCGCCTAATCCATGAAGCGCCGCAGTGCCCGCTATCTAGGCCGAGCCCTCACCAGCCCCGACGCTCTTCCGCTTCGCCTCACGTTCCAGGAGGTGTTCGAGGAAGATTTCGCGGATCGCGATCTTCTGCTCGACCGTCAGCGGCGGTGCCGACGCGCGGATCCTCCGGACATGTTCCTCATGCCCTTTCGAACGTGTCGTCCAGATCGACGACTCTGATCATGGTCTTGAGGACCGGGCGTCCGTCGCGGCCGTCGATCTTCTCAGTGCGGGCCGGCAGGCTCCCGTTCTTGATGCGCCTCCGGATGGTCTTGATGCTGCAGTCGTACCGCTCCGCCGCGGCAGCGACATCGAAACATTCTTCTTTGGACATTGGGGCTACTCTGCATCTCCTGAGGATCCAGAGAATCACTCGGCGGCTGTGACCCTTCCGGGCGCGGCATTGCCCATAGACCCTGCACGGTTCATGCTAATAGCATGTGGAACATAGACGCGAGCCCGATCGAAGTCTGGGTCGCGTCTCTGGATGATGGGTCCAGGGCGCAGGTGTTCGCGCAATCGAGGTACTGAAAGAGAACGGCCCGCAGCTCGGTCGTCCACTCGTGGACACCGTGACTGCGTCCCGGCACCGGAACATGAAGGAGCTCCGGCCGGGCTCCACGGGCAGCTCGGAGTTGCGGATCCTGTTTGCTTTCGACCCCGCGCGATCGGCGATCATGCTTGTCGCCGGGGACAAGGCCGGGAATTGGACCCGCTGGTGCAAGAAGAACATCCCGCTGGCCGACGACTTGTTCGACGACCACCTGCTCAGACTGAGAGTGATCGAGATGGCACTGAGCTACGAGGAACTGCTCGCGAAGTACCCGGTCGATCGCGCCGAGATCGACCGGCACAAGGAGCGGATGCTCGCCGAGGTCCGCGCGTACCGTCTGCGCGAGCTGCGCGAGCAGGCCGGCCTCACCCAGGCGCAGCTCGCCGAGCGGATCGGCGTCGGTCAGCGCCAGGTCTCCAAGGTCGAGAGCGGCGACCTCGACAGCGCGAAGGTCGGCACGATCCGTCGCTACCTCGAGGCCGTCGGCGGCGGCCTCGCCGTCGAGTACGTGATGGGCGACCAGCGGGTTCAGGTCGCCTGACGCCGAGGCTCAGTATTCCGTCTCATCGAGACGCACTTCTGGCATCGATGCCGCGACTGAACCGGCCCGGATATGCACTGACTGCAAATCGCGGGCAACCACAACGAGACCGCCGCCCACCTGCCACTCGTCGCCGCGATGCACGGAGCACTCGGCTAACGTTTTGGCTGGCAGGAAGGGCAGTAGTGGCTGGAGCGGTTCATGAATCGTTCGAGGACGATCGTGGCGTGGCATCGTCGGCAGGGCTGACCGGCCCGGCCGTAGGCGGACAGGCCGCGCGAGAAGTAACCGGATTCGCCGTTGGTATTGACGTACAGCGCGTCGAACGAGGTGCCGCCTGCCGTGATGGCCTCGTCGAACAGGGCCCTGACGTGGCTGATGAGGTCGTGCACCTGTCCTGTCGCGAGTTGATTTGCCGGGTGCTCACCGTGCAGTTGTGCGCGCCACAGTGCCTCGTCGGCGTAAATGTTCCCGATTCCCGAAATAACCGTTTGATCCAATAGTATTCGTTTAATGCCGCGATTACTTTTTCTTATTCGGGCGGTCGTAGACGCAATATCGAATTCAGAATTATATACATCGAAAGCGATATGTTCGATATGTCGTGGTCCGCCATTTGCGGGATTGTCCACAAGCATTTCCCCGAACGTGCGCTGGTCGACGAACCGAAGTTCGTGGCCGGGCTCCTCGAACTCGAAACGGACGCGAAGATGCTTGCCAACGGGCGCGTCGTCGTCGGTGATGAGCAGCTGCCCCGACATGCCCAGGTGGCATAGCAATGCCTCGCCGGTGTCGAGCGCCAGCCACAGGTACTTACCGCGTCGATTTACGCTGGTGATAACCGCGTTACGAAGGCGCGCACGGAAATCCTCGGCACCTGGCAGATGCCGACGGATCGCGCGCGGGTGCGTGACTTCGACCTCGCTGATGCGCTGCTGGGCGGCCCACCGCTGGACGCCGCGCCGGATCACTTCGACTTCGGGGAGCTCAGGCATGGCTTGACCCTACGAAAGCGCTTCGGTGAGTGTTCTTCAGGGATCGGCGCCGAAGTCCAGCGTATGGCTGCGCGCGGTGTCTCATCCCACTAAAATCGACCCTATATATTCACGTGCGTGCATGTTCTGGCAGAATGGGGCTCTTGGTTCTGTCGTTGACACGCATTCAACAACGCAGCATGTCGTAGACGCGACAAGGTCATCTTGTTTTTGCTGCGTGACAATTGATTGTTATATAGTCTTAAGAAAGGTTGACGAAAGAACCTCTGGAGGCGGAGGATTGAAGTAGCCACAAGACAGTGGCTTTCATAACTGCCTCGCACGATGCAAAGCCCCGGGCGATCGCCCGGTGAGGCGCTAATTGTAAACGACATGCGAAGCTACGGGGTGCGCCTCCAGCGTAACCTCGGCTACGCGCTCGCAAGGAGACACCATGGCGAAGGCCCTATATGGCCACGTTGGGCAGACACCAGACCGGCGAATGCTCGACGAGGTTACAAAATTGCGTGCGAAAGTACGGGATCTCGAATTCGAAATGACGCGGTTGCGCGCCGAGAACGATCGGTTGACAGCTGAAGTCAGTTCTACCGAGGACATGGGCCGGCTATCCGAGCCGGTGCTGACCTAGATACTTTCGTTACCGCACATACGGCGCGCCGACAAGACAAGTGTCGGCGCGCATCGTTGTGTCTGGGCCAGTGCGAAGGTCAGTTGCGGCGGTTCACCCGGCCAACCCCCAGGCAGGTTGCGGGCCATAAGACAGGCAAGCGGTAGTCTGCAGGTCGTTTATTCATGTCCTGATCAACGGGGGAGCGCTTGTGCATCTGAAGAGCCTGACGCTGAAAGGCTTCAAGTCTTTTGCTTCGGCCACCACGTTGAGATTTGAGCCGGGGATCACATGTGTGGTCGGGCCCAACGGTTCTGGGAAATCAAATGTCGTCGACGCCATCGCGTGGGTTCTGGGGGAGCAGGGCGCGAAATCCTTGCGGGGCGGCAAAATGGAAGACGTCATCTTCGCGGGGACGTCCAGCCGGCCGGCTCTCGGGCGTGCCGAAGTCACTTTGACAATCGATAACGGCGATGGTGCGCTTCCGATCGAGTACACCGAAGTGTCGATCACCCGCCGCATGTTCCGGTCGGGCGAAGGCGAATATGAGATCAACGGCGATAAGTGCCGATTGCTTGATATTCAGGAATTGTTGTCCGACTCCGGCATTGGCCGAGAGATGCATGTCCTCGTCGGACAGGGAAAACTCGATTCCTATCTGAACGCGCGGCCCGAGGATCGGCGGGCCTTCATCGAGGAAGCCGCCGGGATCCTCAAACACCGCAAGCGCAAAAACAAGGCCCTGCGCAAGCTGGAATCGATGGAAGGCAACCTAAACCGGCTGACCGACCTCACCGACGAACTGCGTAAACAACTCAAACCGTTGGGAAAGCAGGCCGAGTTGGCCCGCCGGGCCGCGCAGATCCAGGCGGACCTGCGCGATGCCAGACAACGCCTACTGGCGGACGACTTGACGCAGCTGCGCGACACACTGCACAACGATGTCAGCGACGAAAATTCGGTGCGCGCCCGGCGCGAACAGGTCGAAACCGAGCACAACGAGATTCAGCAACAACTTGCGCAGCTAGAAAGCGACCTGGCGGCCGATGCCCCGGCCGTCGCCCGCACCCAGGAAACCTGGTACCGGCTATCGGCGCTGCAGGAACGCTTGCGCTCGACTGGGCAGCTGGCTGCCGAACGGATGCGGTACCTCAGCGAAGATGCTCCCGAGGAGCGTTCCGGGCGGGATCCAGAAGAGCTCGAGGCCGAAGCGATCGAAGTGCGCGAGCAGGAGGAGGAACTACGCGAAGCCTTGACGGCGGACGAGGAACGCCTCGCCGCCGCCGTGGATAAGCGCCAACGCAGCGAAGAGTCGCTAGCTGAGGCTGAGGCCGCGCTCGTCGCGGAGGTCAAAGCAGTAGCTGCGCGCCGCGAAGGCCTCGCGAAACTCACCGGCGATGTCGGTGCGTTGCGGTCACGTTCCCAAGCGGCCGCCGACGAGATCGCGCGGGTCGCGGCCTCCTTGGCACAGGCACGCGAACGCGCCGAGACCGCACAGGCGGCGCTTGACGAAGCCGAGTCCGAGTCGGACGCCGCCGAGACCGGCGATGCCGAACTGGATTCCAGGCTGGAATCGGTCGCCGCGGAAGTGGAGACCGCTAAAGCCAGGGTCAAGGAGCTGGCCGCCGCCGAACGCGACGCGCACGCCGAGGCAGGCCAGTGGCGCGCCCGCGAGGAAGCCCTGGCGATGGGGCTCAAACGTAAAGACGGTGCGGGTGCGCTCCTCGGCAAGGCCGACCAGATCCCGGGGCTGCTCGGCAGCGTGGCGGCGTTGTTGACCGTAGAAACCGGATACGAGGCGGCGTTGGCCGCGGCCTTGGGACGCCTCGCCGATGCCGTAGCGGTGTCGGGGGTCGACGACGCTAACGCCGCGTTGCGCCTGCTGAAGGCCGACGATGCAGGGCAGGCGAGCCTGCTGATCGCGTCGGCGAAGGCGGCTCCGATCGACATGTCGGATTTGCCCGCCGGTGCGCGGCCGGCCTGCGACCTGGTTTCGGCTCCCGACCATCTCGAGGCCGCAATCGAATGCGCGCTGACCGGGGTGGTGGTCGTCGACGATCTCGACGTGGCGAACACCGTCGTGATGCAGCGCCCGGACCTGACCGCGGTCACCGCCGAAGGCGACGTCCTCGGCGGCAGCTGGGCATGCGGCGGCTCGACGGCGGGCCAAAGCTATATCGAAGTCCAGGCGGCCGTCGACGAGGCCCGCGATAGGCGTGCCCGCTCGGAAGCGCACGCAGAATCGGTTGCGGCTCAGTTGGATGGTGCCCGAGCCGAGGAGTCTTCGCGCCAGGACACTTTCGACTCGCTGAGGAAGCGGCGCGCGCAGCTCGATCAGGAACGCAATGCCACGTCGCGGCGGCTCGCCGAGCTGAATGCGCAGGCGGCTTCGGCTTCTGGGGAGGTGGAGCGGCTCCGGGTGGCCAAACACGAGGCCGAAACCGCCCGCGATAAAGACCTTGCTGGCCTCGCCGAGATGGAGGAGCAGCTGGCGCAGGCCGAATCGGCCCCCGCCGATGATGACCCGTCTACGACGCATCGCGATTCGCTCAATACGACGCTTCAGCAGGCGCGTCAAACGGAGATGGAGACGCGGTTGTCGGTGCGCACCGCGGAGGAACGCGTGGCGGCGCTGTCCGGGCGCTCCGAAGCGCTCATGAGGCAGGCCGCGGCGGAACGACAAGCACGGCAACGCGCCGAAGTTCGTGAGGCCGCGCGAAAACGCGGAGCCGAGATCGCCCGATCCGTGGCAGCCGGCGTCGAGACCGCCCTGAACCGGATTCAGCGGTCCCTGGATACGGCCGCGCAGGAACGCGACGCGGCGGCACAGGCCAAGAGCGCCCGCGAAGCAGCCGTGACGGAGGTGCGTAAACGCGCCAAGGATTTGGCCACGGAACTGGAACGCCTCACCGACGCAGTACACCGCGACGAGGTGGCCCGGGCGGAACAGCGTCTGCGGATCGAACAGTTGGAGCTCAAGGCGAGCGAAGAATTCGGGATCGATGTGGACACGCTGATCGCCGAATACGGGCCCGACCAACCGGTCCCGCCGTCCGTTGCGGATCTGGCCAAACACGAGGAACAGGGTAAGGACGAGCCGCTGCCGGCGCCGTATGACCGGGCTACCCAAGAAAAGCGAGCCACCCGCGGTGAACGCGAGCTGAAACTGTTGGGCAAGGTCAATCCACTCGCCTTGGAGGAGTTCGCGGCGCTGGAGGAGCGCTATAAATTCCTCGCCGAGCAGCTCGACGACCTCACCAAGACACGCAAAGACCTGCAAAACGTCATCAAGGAAGTCGATGACCGCATTCTCACCGTGTTCGAGGAGGCGTACTACGACGTCGCCGTTGAGTTCGAGAAAGTCTTCGCCACCGTCTTCCCGGGCGGACAGGGGCGCCTGGTTCTGACCGAGCCGGACAACCTGCTCACCACGGGGGTCGAGGTCGAGGCACGTCCTCCGGGGAAGAAGGTCAAACGGCTGTCGTTGTTGTCGGGCGGAGAGCGGTCGCTGACGGCTATCGCGTTGCTGTGTGCAATATTCAGGGCGCGTCCGAGCCCGTTCTATCTTCTCGACGAGGTCGAGGCCGCGCTGGACGATGTCAACCTGGGACGGTTGCTGACATTGCTGTCCCAGCTGCGCGACACGTCTCAGCTTTTGGTCATCACGCACCAGAAGCGGACGATGGAGATCGCCGATGCCTTGTACGGCGTCACGATGCGTTCGGGCGTCACGCAGGCGATCAGCCAGCGCCTGGATGGCCCTAACGACTGACCAGCTGTGCAGTCCTTGAAGTCGGGGGTTGCTTTGTCATGATCATTACAGTTCGCGTGCGCCGCGGTTTCCGTGCGCAGGAAGGCATTTTCGATGGATAACTGGCAAGTGTGGTTGCTGATCGCGGTTGTGGCCGTGTTGCTCGGCGGTACCGCCTTGGTGACGGTGGCGGTCAAACGCAAGAAGCAGGTGACCGCGCAGCCGCCCCCGTCCGAGGTCGCGCAGTCGCCGCAGAAGGCACCGCCGCAAGAGGAGGCGCAGACCGGCACGCTCGCGCCGCCGGAAACGCCGACCGAGACGCCAACTGAGACCGAGACGGCGCTCGAACAGACCCCGGAGGCCCGCACACCGCAGGTCGAGACGCCGGAGCCGACCGCGGGCAGGCTCGTGCGCCTGCGGTCGCGCCTGTCGCGCTCCAATAATGCGATCGGGCGGGGAATGCTGTCGCTGCTGTCGCGTGACCACCTTTCGGAGGACGACTGGGAGGAACTGGAAGACACGCTGTTGTCGGCCGACGTCGGTCTGGAAGCCACGCAGGAGATCGTCGAACGCATCCGGGAACGCACGAAGGTCCTGGGTACGCGCACGCCGGAAGAGCTTCGATCCCTGTTGACGCAGGAGCTTGAGGATGCGTTGAGCACCGACCAGAGTCGGGCACTGAACGTGTCGCCAGACGCCGGTCGGCCCACGGTCGTTCTCGTGGTCGGTGTGAACGGAGCTGGAAAGACCACGACCTGCGGAAAGATTGCGCGGGTCATGATCGCCGACGGCCACAGCGTGCTTTTGGGCGCGGCGGACACGTTCCGCGCCGCCGCTGCCGACCAGTTGGAGACGTGGGCGAACCGGGTTGGTTCGCAGGTCGTGCGGGGCCCCGAGGGCGGCGACCCGGCCAGTGTCGCTTTCGACGCGGTGAGCACGGCGATCAAGAACGAAGTCGACTCGGTTTTGGTCGATACGGCGGGGCGGCTGCAGAATAAATCCGGGCTTATGGATGAATTGGGGAAGGTCAAGCGGGTCATCGAGAAGCAGGGCCCCGTCGACGAGACTTTGCTCATCCTCGACGCCACGACCGGCCAAAACGGCCTCGAGCAGGCGCGCGTGTTCACCGAGGTATGCGACGTATCCGGCGTCGTGTTGACCAAAATGGATGGTACGGCGAAGGGTGGAATCGTCATTGCGGTTCAGCGGCGTTTGGGTGTGCCGGTTAAGCTCATCGGTCTAGGCGAAGGTCCAGACGACCTCGCTTTGTTTGATGTCAAGGAATTCGTCTCGGCATTGCTGGACGACGACCTTGGTAATGGCAAGGCTGCGGCAGTCAGCTGATGACAAGACCTGGCAGGTTGGGGTGACGGATCAGGAAGTTCCGCTGCATGGCGGGAACACGAGCACGGTGGTGCGTCTTGGCGACACTGTTCGCCGCAACACCGGCCCTTGGACGCCGGCGGTGCACGCGCTGTTGCGTCACCTCGACGCCTCCGGCTTCACCGGGGCCCCGAAAGCTTTCGGAATCGACGAGCATGGCCGCGAAGTGTTGTCGTACCTCGAAGGGGAGTGCGGCAAATACCCGTTGGCTGAGCATTGGACGACAGACGAAGCGCTCAACACCGTCGCGACGATGCTGCGCATGTTTCACGACTCGCAATACGGGTTCCGGACCCCTCCTGGCGCCGTGTGGCGGTCGTTCGGTCCGCCTCCGCCTGACACCGAAGTGGTGTGTCACCACGATGCCGCCCCGCACAATGTGATCTGGCGCCCCGACGGAACCCTCGCGTTGATCGACTTTGACTTGGCTTCTCCCGGCTCGCGAATCTACGACGTCGCCTACGCGGCGTGGACGTGGGTGCCGCTCTTTTCCGACCGCGACTCCTACACCCTCGGCTGGAAGCACCCGGATCGTCCGCGACGGTTGCGCTTGTTTGCCGATGCGTACGGGTTGAGCTCGCGCGATCGTAACCGTTTCATCCGGATCGTGCGCAAACGCATCGTCGACCATGTCGAAGGCATCCGCAGGATGGCGGCGCAAGGAGACCCGTCGTTCGTGAGGATTGTGCGCAAGGGCCACCTGCGTCGCCCGATGCGTGACCTGAAAATGTTGGACAGCGAACGCTACATGCTGGACGAGGCGCTGCGCTGAGCGTCAGGTCACGCTCCATACCCAAAAGCCCGCCATCGTCGCGATCGCCAATACGACGCCGAGTCGCGGGCTTTTACGGACCGTGAATTCTACGGCCTTGCCTTTGTCGTCGACGACACCCAGTTTCGGTGTGCCGGCGAAGCCCGTGCCGATCCAGCCGAGGATCAAAAACAGCACCGGCAGGATGAACGCGATCCACAGTTCCATGCTCGTCGGCAGTACCCCGGCTCTCGTCAGCTGCAGGAGCAGGACCTGGACCCCGAAACAGGCGACCATGGCCACGCCGTACACCAGGAAGTTGCGCACCATGTGGTGACTGCGTGGCAACAGCGGCGGCAACGCCGCGGCACGCAACGTCGATTGAGTACCCCGGTTGACATCGTCGAGTGATTTGCGCGAGCGCTTCAGGGCGTCGTCGATAGTGTCGGAGGCGGTGACGTCGGGGTCGGGGCGAAGATCGGGAACCGCCGCATTGAGCTTTTGCGACAGCTCGATCAACTCCATGCGGTGTTCTTCGGCACGCTGACGCAGTTGACGCACGCGGGTCGTGTTGCTGTCGACCGCCTGCTTCGAGGTGGCACGGTCGTGGTCCTCGTTGTGGCGCAACTGGTCCAGCTGATGAAGCACGTCATGGTATCCGTTCGGCTGCGTCATGCGATGCCCTCCGCGTCGTGGGATTCCGGTCGCGTGAACGGCACACACAGTGAAACGGTGTTCGCGTGACGGTCGACCACGAGCGCCCGGTTGTCGTTCGGCACGTACTCGTTACTGACGTCGTTGATGAACGGACCCAGTTCGCTACCGGGGATATTCAGCGCCATAAGACATGCGACGTCCTCTTTCGCGCTGGTGCCGCCGATGTCCTTGATGAATTGCCCGAGTCCGCGCCACCAGCCGACGAGGTGTACACCCATGCTTGGGCCGTGCTTCAAGATGGCCCGTAGCTGTTGCAGGCCGCCCGCACCCAGGGCCGGAGCTATCGTGTCGCCCCCGAACAGCACGAGGTAGCGCGCCACGTCGTCTTTCGGTGGCGCATGCAGTTCACTGATCGTGTCGGCTACCGTGGCCGACGCGATGATGTCGACGTCGTGACCTTCGGCTTTCAACCAGTCGGAGGTCTCGTCCGCGGCCGTGTCCGCGGCGGATACTAGCGGCGCGAGGATGAAACGTGCCCGTCCTGGCTGGTGTTGCCGGGCAAGGCTGACGGTCGCGGCGTGAATCACCTCGGCTGCGGTCTTGGACGTCCCCAAAACCGCGATGTGGCGGCCGGGGACCGGATCCAGTGCGAACGACGTCGTCGAAATGCCGACGTCGACGGCCCTGCCGATGAGGGCACGCGGGTGCCGCGTCTCGGTGTGCAGCGAACGGAACGTCGGGTCGTCCTCGAGATGCTGTTGGGCATAACCGGCGAACACGGCCGGTGGTGACGCGTCCGGATTGCGGCGTCGCCACAGGTCGTGCCGAAGCTGCGACAGCAGGGCCGTGTCGGCGGTCGCGTCGGGGAACTGAATGAGTCGGTCTTCGCCCGCGACGCCGCCACTGTCGTTGACGACGGCCTGCCCGAGCCGGATCGAGTCCGCGGCGGTGTTGAGCGGTGCCAGGACATGCTTGGCGCCGGGAAGCGCGATCCGCATCGGGAACTGGCCGAAGATAGAGTCCTTTTTGGTGAACAGCGCCTCGACGCCGGCGATCGTCTGGCTCGCCAAAACCAGATGGATGCCGTAGGAACGGCCTTTGCGGGCCAGCTCTTCGAGATGCCCGGCCGCTTGTCGCGCGAGCTTATCGTTGCCTTGGAACAGCACGTGGAATTCGTCGATGACGGCCAGAACCCGCGGCAGCCGTGCATCCGGCCGTGCGCTGCGTAGGTCTGCCAGCTTGGTGACCCCGGCACGTTTCATCGCTGTCGCGCGGCGCGTCATTTCGTTGCGCAGTTCCTTCAACACCGCGTTGCCGTATTCGCGGTCCGATTCGACACCGACGGCCCTCACATGCGGGATCCAGGTTTCGTCGTGCGCGGAGGGGGAGAATTCGGTGAAGGAGACGCCCTCTTTGAAGTCGAGCAGGTACATGGCCAGCTCGGTTGGGGCGTATCGGGCGGCGAGCCCGTACAGCACGTCGAGAAGGAAGACGGTCTTACCGCCGCCGGTGCGCCCGCCCAGTAGCCAGTGAGGCGTGGCGTCGTCGAAGGACAGCGTGACCGCTCCGCGGCGGTCACGGCCGACGACAGTGGTGAGCCTGTCGGTGCTGCTTTCGGTCCAGGTTTGAGTCGGCAACACCCCGGGCAACTCGACGTTCGTTTCCTTCTCGTGCGCCGCGGACAGCTGTCGATACAGCGGACTGACGATGTGCGGCGGTGGCGGCGGGTCGAGCGAGATCGGCGCGGGCATGCCGTGCATGTGATGGTGCGGCTGTGCAGCGTCCAATGTGATGTATGTGCCGTGTTCGATCGCCGGTGCGGGCTCGCGTGCCGAGCCGCGCCAACCGGCCAACACGAGGTGTGTGAAGCCGTGGGGCCCCGCGTGGGCAAGGGCCGCTATCCGAGCCTTGATGCTGTGGGGCGTGTGCGCCGGCAACCCTGCCACCACAATGAGGTGGTACTCGAGGCCAGTGGTGTCGTGCGAATTGCGGGCTTGATGGGCTTCTTGAAGCTGTGTTTCTGCGGCGTCGAGAATGCGTGCGACTCCCGCGGCGTCGGTGGCGGGCGGCGAGGAGATTGGGCCACCGACGAGGCCCGCGCTATGGCTGAAGGTCTGACCTAGAGTGACACAGTCAATAAGGGACACTTTGAGCCGCGGCACACTTCCCATGACGCGCACCAGCAGCGACTGCAGCATTCCGGCTACCCGTGGGTCCGAGGCATCGCCGTCGATCACGAGATGCCCCGAACCTAGGAGCGGGACGAGCGCGGGGAACGTGGCCCGGGGAAGCGGATGCGTGGTACCGACGCGGACATACACCGGCTCCGGTGCCGTCGTCGGTGGCGACAACGTCTGCGCGGGCAGATTCTGCAAGTCCGCGGACAACAGGCCCGGCGCGAGGGTGGCGGCACTGTGGCTGAGTGTCTGGGCTAGTCGCGCCTGTTCCGCCGCCGATGCTTGAGGAGAAGGGACAGCGGCGACTTGTTCGGCGAGCAAGCGCTCGGCGCGCGTCAAATGGCCCTCGGCTTCACGGTACATTTTGGTGGCATGGCGAAGCTCTATCTGCCAACCCATCTGTGTCTTACCGCCTTAACATCGTGCCGACAGCGCCGCACGCCACATTAGCCGATATCAGCGGAAAGTAGCGGCGGCCCTGACGGCGAAAAGCTGTGTCAAGAGGTGGTGCGATACAGATCGATGTTGCCGGACACCGAGTTGGCGCGCAGGTCGAGCGTCGCCTCCATCTGCCCGGGAAGGTCCCCCACTGCGAGGTCGCTGGATGTTGTGCCCGAGACCGTGTTGAGGTCCATCCAGACCCCGGTTCCTGACGGTATGCCCACTCCTATCGAACCGGACACCGTCTTGAGGCGGCAAGAGCTGCCGCCGACGCTGTCCACACTGATGTCCCCGGAAACGCTGTTGCCGTTGACATTGGAGTCGGCGCGCCCCACCCGCACGTCCCCGGAAACGGACTTGACGCTGAGATCGCCGCCGACATGGTCGAACTGGATGTCGCCCGAGGCCGAGTTCCCGCTGCCGCTTTCCACGCATTCGTAGACGTGTACCTCCCCAGACGCGGTGTTCACCTTCACGCTGTTGGCGCGGGCCACGGTAATCGGGCCCGACGCCGAAGTCAGGTTGGCGCGCGCGATGTCTCCGTGGCATTGCACCTCGGCCGAACTGGTTTTGACGCTGGCGCTGCTTCCGGTTGGCACCTTGATGGTGATCTTGACTGCGCCGTTTTTGGACTCTCCGCGGCTGAACAGCCAGCTGGTCATGCTTTCCGGCGTGCGTATCCGAAGTTGGCCGTTGTCGAACGTGACTTCGGTTTCTTCTGCGGCTGCGGCCGAACGCCTATCGGTTTTGAAGGGCTCCACCGTGACCGCGGCGCTGCCGCGCTCTTCTGCGGTGATGATGCAGCAGCCTTGGCCCATCGTTACGTTGACTGTGACCGGTTGGTCACAAGGGAATTCCGACATGGTCTTTGCCTTTCCTTGGGCAGGTATCGATTGGTCTCATGCTTGAGCGAATCCGGTGACGCGTTTGCCGAAACGCGCCCGTGCGGCACCGGATCGCGGTGGCGTGTGTGGTGGCGGTTCGTCGTTGACGGCGGTGTTGACCGCGCGTACGAGCCATGCGTTGACAGAGATGGACTCCTCCGCGGCCGCCTCCTCGACGGACTCTTTGAGCGATTCCGGTAGCCGCAGCGTGATGCGCGCGACGTCGCTGGCGTCGCTGGGCGGGTTCGGCGGTGGCTGCGGCGGATCGCTCGGAGTCTCGGTGACCACGAGTTCGGCCTGCCGCGCACGCATGCGGACGTCGACGGTGGCGGGATTGCCGTTGCGGTCGAGTTTTCCGGTGATTTCGGCTGCGGCATCGGACAGCGCTTCCAGCAATGCGAGCCGTAGCGAAGATTCCAAGGAGGAGCTGAGTAGCTCCGCGGTTCGTTGTGCGTCTTCTCCTGCGGGAGCGGCTGCGGCTTCCAACTCGCGGCGCAGGGTTTCCAAATAAGGTGTCAGGTCCATGACATCATGATGACACCAATAATGGCGTCAATCAAGGGCAGTATTGTGTCATCTAGATGTCATGTGTGCGGAGCTCGGATCTAAAGGCCTCCCGAGTAGGCTCGTCGTAATCACACAAGTCCGATTTTCAGGAGAACACACGCATGCCGGAATCTGTGTCGCCGCAGGTCACCATGATCGCCTGGACGCACTTCGAGCCACCAGCCGACGTGCCCTGGCAGACCGACGCGGACGGGGGACAGGCCCTTGCGGAGTTCGCCGGGCGTGCTTGCTATCAGTCATGGAGCAAGCCGAATCCCAAGACAGCTACCAATGCCGGGTACCTGGACCATATTTTGCGGGTAGGGCACCTATCAGTGCTGGAACATGGGAGCGTCTCCTTCTACCTCACGGGGATGTCCCGGTCGCTGACTCACGAACTCATCCGCCACAGGCACTTTTCGTACAGCCAACTGTCTCAGCGTTACGTGCCGGAAAAAGACGCTCAAATGGTCGAGCCCGACGTGATCGCGCAAGACCCGCAGCTTCATGACACGTTCATGAAAGCCGCACAGGCATCGTCCGACGCCTACAACGCGCTACTTGAAGGTTTGACGGAGAAATTCGCCGACGAGCCCAACGCCACACTTCGGCGCAAACAGGCGCGTCAAGCGGCGCGGTCGATCCTTCCCAACGCCACGGAAACGCGGATTGTCGTGACCGGCAATTACCGCGCTTGGCGGCATTTCATCGCGATGCGTGCCTCGGAGCACGCCGACGTGGAGATCAGGGCCCTGGCGGTCGAATGTCTGCGCCAGCTGCAGGACAAAGTTCCGAACGCGTTCGCGGACTTCTCGATTTCGTCCTTGCCCGACGGTTCGCAGGTGGCTTCGAGCCCATACATCCACGAAGGATGAAACGCCACTTTCATTACGAGTACACCGGGTGATTGGCCTGGCCACGCCCATGACAGTAAGTTGAATTCATGAAGCATGACGACGCGCGCCCTTTCGGGCGCCTACTGACTGCAATGGTGACGCCGTTCACCGACGACGGCGAGCTGGATCTCGATGGCGCCAAGCGTTTGGCCGCCTACCTCGTCGACGAGCAACGATGCGACGGTCTCGTGCTCAACGGCACGACCGGTGAGTCACCGACGACGACCGACGCCGAAAAGGAATCGCTGGTCCGTGCGGTAGTGGAAGAGGTCGGAGACCGCGCGACCATCGTGGCGGGAGCGGGAAGCTACGACACGCACCACAGCCTCGGGCTCATCGAAGGTGCTCAACGCGCCGGTGCGCACGGCCTGCTGCTGGTCACTCCGTACTACAGCCGTCCGCTCCAAGACATGCTGTATCGGCATTTCACGACGCTGGCCGACGCTGCCGAGCTGCCGATCATGCTGTACGACATCCCGCCGCGCGCGGCGCGCGAGATCGAGCGTTCGACCATCAATGCGCTGGCTGATCATCCGCGCATCGTGGCGGTCAAGGACGCCACGCAGCGCATTTACGACGCGCAACGTAAACGCGTCGAATCCGGCCTCGCGTACTACAACGGCGTCGACGACATCAACCTGGCTGCCTACTGTTCGGGTCAGATCGGTGCCGTCAGCGTCGTGGCGCACCTGCTCGGTAAACACCTGTCCGAGATGTTCGATGAAGTCGACGCAGGCAACATCGCCGCGGCGCAGCGGATCAGCGACCGACTGCTCCCGGCCGTGTGGGGCCTGCAGGACGCATCGCAAGGTCTCGTCGCGGTCAAGTCGGCGCTGGCGGCTCGTGGCCTGCCGGCCGGTCCGCCGCGTGCACCGCTGTACAGCGTGAGCACTGATACCGCGCATGTCATTGAAAAGCATCTGAAGGAAGCGGGTGTTTCGTGACCGGCACCGCTGCCAAACTTGGGCCTCCGCCGCCCCTGCCCGCCGGTGCACTGCGGGTGACACCACTAGGCGGACTCGGCGCCATCGGGCGCAACATGACCGCGTTCGAGATCGACGGTCGCATCCTGATCATCGACTGCGGCGTGCTGTTCCCGGATATGGACCAGCCGGGTGTGGACCTGATCCTGCCCGACTTCAGTTCGCTACTGGATCGTCTCGACGACATCGAGGCGATCGTGCTGACACACGGGCACGAAGACCACATCGGTGCCGTGCCTTACTTGTTGACGCATAAGCCGGATATCCCGATTGTCGGTTCCCAGTTCACGTTGGCGTTGATCGAAGCCAAACTGCGCGAGCGCAAGATCAAGCCCTACACGATGACGGTTACCGAGGGGCAGACCGAGGCTCTCGGGCCGTTCGAGTGCTCGTTTTTGGCAGTGAACCATTCGATCCCGGATGCGTTGGCCGTCGCGGTGCGCACCGAGGCCGGCGTCGTGCTGCACACCGGCGACTTCAAGATGGACCAGCTTCCTCTCGACGGTCGCGTGACGGACTTGGCCGGTTTTGCCCGCCTTGGGGAACAGGGTGTCGACCTGTTGCTGTCGGACTCGACGAACGCCGAGGTTCCGGGGTTCGTGACCTCGGAGCGTGAGATTGGCCCGGTCCTCGACGAGACCTTCCGTGGTGCTCAGGGGCGGATCATCGTCGCGTCGTTCGCGTCGCACGTCCACCGTGTACAGCAGGTTCTCGATTCGGCGGTGAAGCATGGCCGCAGGGTCGCCTTCATCGGACGGTCCATGGTGCGCAATATGGGTATCGCGCGCGACCTGGGGCTGTTGCAGATCCCCGGCGGCACGCTGGTATCGATGGACGAAGCTTCCCGCTTGCCGGACGACCAGATCGTCTACATGTCGACGGGTTCGCAAGGCGAACCTATGAGTGCCTTGGGCCGCATGGCTTCTGGCGACCACCGCCACATCACGATCGAATCCGGTGACACGGTGATTCTCGCGTCGTCGCTGGTTCCCGGGAATGAGACGGCCGTGTATGGCGTCATCAACCGCCTATCCCGGTCTGGTGCGACGGTGATCCATAAGGACGTGGCCAAGGTTCACGTGTCGGGCCATTCGCCTGCCGGTGAACTGTTGTACGTCCTCAACGTGGTGAAACCGAGCAACTTCATGCCGGTGCACGGCGAATGGCGGCACTTGCGCGCCCATGCGCGGTTGGCATTGGAGTCCGGGGTCCCGTCTGACCAGATCGCGCTGGTGGAAAACGGCGACGTCGTCGACCTTGTCGATGGTGTCGCGCGGGTCGTCGGTCACGTCGACAACGACTACATCTATGTGGATGGTCTCGCCGTCGGTGACGTCGGCGAACCCGTACTGACCGAACGCCGCATCCTCGGCGATGGCGGTTTCGTGTCTGCCACGGTCGTGGTCGATTCGGTCACCGGAAAGGTCGTCGGCGGGCCTACCGTCTCGGCGAAGGGCTTCTCCGAAGACCGGGCTGCGTTCGATGAGGTGCTTCCGATCATCACGGAGGCGCTCGACAAGGCCGCTGCCGAGGGCGTGTCCGACCCGCATCAGCTACAGCAGTTGGTGCGTCGCACCGTCGGTCGTTGGGTGAACGAGACGTATCGTCGTCGCCCGATGATCGTGCCACATGTCATCGAGGTTTTAGTACCGTCGATGACCGAGCGCAACGGCCCAAATGCACTATCCGAATAGTTCGATATGCGAATTATGGTCGCCGTTATGCGGATTGGATGACGTGGGTATCTCCGTGCGGGCAGCGTGACATGACTATATGTATGTGTTTAGGGATCGTTCATTTAGCGAGACCTGTTCGTTGCCGGGGAGTTACCCACGCTTTGTTCGACTCTGCTTGCCTCGATCTCGCAGATCATGATCACTCCACCCCCCAGGAGAAGGTAAATGTCCAAACGGGCAAGGCGCGTGTTCGCCGGAGCCGCGGTAGCCGCCGTAGCGCTCAGCGTCACCGCAGTCACAGTCCCCAATGCGATGGCGGAAGGTCGTCCCGACACGACCGACATCCAGCTGCTGTCGCTCAACGACTTCCACGGCAACCTCGAGCCGCCTTCGGGCTCCGACGGTGAGCTCACCGAAATCGGCGAAGACGGTGAGGAACACACCATCGAGGCCGGCGGCGTGGAATACCTCGCCACCCACCTGGCACAGGCGCGCGAGGGCCACGAAAACTCGACGACCGTAGCGGCCGGCGACCTGATCGGGGCATCCCCATTCGTCTCCGCCGCGTTCCACGACGAGCCGACCATCGAAGCGATGGAGAAGCTCGGTCTGGAAGCAACCTCCGTGGGAAACCACGAGTTTGACGAGGGCATCGACGAGCTCAACCGCATTCGTAAGGGCGGTTGTCACGAGGAAGACGGCTGCGCCGACCCGGACAACCCGTTCGACGGTGCCGACTTCAAGTACCTGGGCGCCAACGTCGTAGACGAGAACACCCAGATGCCGAAGCTTCCACCGGTGTGGATCAAGCGCTTCGACAATGGTGCGAAGGTCGGCTTCATCGGCATGACGCTCGAAGGCACCGGCGACATCGTCAGCAAGGACGGCATCGAGGGCCTCGAATTCAAGGACGAAGTGAAAACCGCGAATTTCTACGCGGATTTGCTGGGATTCATGGGCGTGAACTCCGTGGTCACGATGCTGCACGAGGGCGGTTTCCCCGCCGGCGGCGCCTACAACTACGACTGCAATTCCGGTAGCTCGCCCGGTATCTCTGGTCCGGTCGTCGACATCGCCGAGAACCTGTCGCCGAAGATCGATGCGGTGATCAGCGGTCACACCCATGAGTCGTACACTTGCGACATCCCGGACCCGGATGGGGATTCGCGCCTGGTGACCTCCGGGGCATCGTTCGGTCGCTTGTTCACCGAGATCAACATGACCTACGACTTCGACAGCCGCGACATCGTCCGCACGTCCGTGGCGGCGGAGAACCACGCGGTGACCCGCGACGTCGAGCCGGCCAAGGACCAGACCGAGCTGATCGATAAATACAAGGAGTTGGTGGAACCGATCGCCAACGAACCCGTCGGTTACATTTCCGAGGACATCGCGGCGGGTGAGGACGGCGAAGAATCGCCGCTCGGTGACCTGATAGCTGACATGCAGCTTGCCGAGACCGGTGGGGGAGATGAGGGCGGACCACAGATTGCCTTCATGAACCCCGGTGGCGTCAGAGCCAACCTCACGCATGCGCAGTCCGGCTCGGAAGGCGATGGCGTGGTCACCTATGGCGAAGCATTCACGGTGCAACCGTTCAACAACTATCTGGTGACGTTGGACTTGACCGGCGAGCAGATCGCCACGCTCCTGCAGCAGCAGTTCTCGGGAGATAACGAGGGCGATCCGCAGGTGTTGCAGCCGTCGGAGGGCCTCACGTACACGGTCGACGAAAGCAAGTCCGGTGCGGACATGGTGGACGTCGACAGCATCAAGCTCAACGACGAGGCGATCGACCCCGACGAGACGTATCGCGTCACCACGAACAACTTCCTGGCTGACGGAGGTGACGGCTTCGAGGTGTTCACCGAGGCCGAGAACGTCGAGACGGAACAGCTCGACATCGATGCTATGAAGAACTGGTTGAAGGAGAACACATCCGAATCGGACCCGGTGAGTGCGCCGGAGGCGAACCGGATCACGTTCGAGTAGAAGCCAGACGACGAAAAGGGCGACGCCGCGGTGGCGGTGTCGCCCTTTTCGTATGCGCGAATGTGGAATGTCAACTGTGTGTGATCGGATCGTTCGTGGTACTGCCCGTTACTGACGTGGCGCACGGAACGTTAACCGGATATGAACCCGGTCATGCAGCGCCGAATGCAGCGGCGGCGCAGAACGCTGAAATGCCTGTTGCGCAACAGCTCAAGCGTCTTCATCGATGACCCGTTGATCAAATCGAATCTACAAAAGACGAAGGCTCGCAGACGCCCTGGCGGTGAAGAGGGTGACCGTTCGAGTGCAACGAGGCCGGTCGATAGGGCGGCGTAGCTGCATATCCATTTGACGCGCCGGTACCGTTGAGGAATGGCTGGCCGAGAACCGGCGGCGAAAAAGACCGCCACCAAACGAACGACAGCGCGAAAGCAGACGGCTGCATCGAGCGCTAAGAAGACGGCGGCGCGCACAACGGCCACTGCCAAAAAAACCACTGCCAAAAAGGCCACCGCTAAGAAAACTACCGCGAAGAAGGCCGCCGCGCGCAAGGCGCCCGCGAAACGCAAGAGCCGCGTGCCTGGGCCATTGGAAGCCTCCGGCATGGCGGTGCGAGGCCTGTGGACAGCGACCGCGAGGTCGACCGGTTGGGTCGCGCGTAGCGTCGGACGTCAGGCTGCTTCGGCGCGCGACATCGACCCGGCTCATCGTCGTGACGGCGCGGGACTGGCAGTCCTTGGCCTAGCGATCCTGCTTGCGGTGGCGCTGTGGTTCGACGCGGGTGGTCCGGTCGGTGAATACAGCCGATTTGGCCTGGTATGGGCTTTTGGCATTGCCGCCAAAGCGCTGCCGGTGCTGTTCGCGATCGGCGCGATCCGCATGATGCGCGCAGCCGGTACGCCGGACGCCCGTGGCCGCGCGCTCGTCGGCTGGACGGCATTGCTGGTGGGGTCCACCGGAATGCTGCATATTGGTTTCGGTCTGCCGACGACGTCCACAGGGGTCATGCACGCCGGTGGCCACTTGGGCGAGATCGTTGGTTTCTGGCTGTCTCGGGCGGTGTCCCCTTGGGTAGCGGGCGCGTTGCTGCTGTTGGTGATCGTGTTCGGGATTCTCGTAGTGACCGCGACGCCGGTCAATAAGGTGCCGGAACGCCTCGGCAACCTGTGGGCTCTGGCCACCGGGCAAGCGGTCGAAGCGGAGCTCGACGACCCCATCGAGGAACCGGAGCCCATGCGTCGGCCGACGCGCAGGCGTCAGGCGTCGATGGTGGACGACGACCTCGATGATGCGGATGACGCGGGAATGGGCATCCTCGATGAACCGGCCGAGGTGCCGTCGCCGCGACGGATGGCACCCGAGAAGGTCCCGCATAAACGTCAGGAACCGCCGCAGCACACCTCCGCTCCGGAACGCATGACCCAGCCGCCGCTGCCGGAAAGCGGGGATTATCGACTTCCGCCGCATGAACTGCTGAAGGCCGGTAAAGCAGCCAAATCGCGAAGCAAAGTCAACGACGCCGTCATTGCCGCATTGCAGGAGGTCTTCGAACAATTCAACGTGGACGCGGCAGTCACCGGTTTCACCCGCGGGCCGACCGTGACGCGTTACGAAATCGAGCTGGGCCCCGCAGTGAAGGTCGAGCGCATCACGCAGCTGTCCAAGAACATCGCCTACGCTGTCAAGAGCCCCGACGTGCGGATCTTGAGTCCGATCCCCGGCAAGAGCGCCGTCGGCGTCGAGATTCCGAACTCGGACCGCGAAGACGTTGCCCTGGCCGACGTGTTGCGCAGCACTGAGGCCGCCTCCGACCGCCATCCCATGGTCTTCGGCCTCGGCAAGGACATCGAGGGCGGCTATGTCCTCGCGAATCTGACGAAGATGCCGCACATGCTGATCGCGGGCGCCACCGGTTCAGGTAAATCGAGCTGCATCAACGCGCTACTCGGTTCGCTGCTGATGCGCGCCACACCGGACGAGGTGCGGCTGCTGCTCATCGACCCCAAACGCGTCGAACTGTCCTCGTATGAAGGCATCCCGCACCTGGTCAACCCGATCGTGACGAACCCGAAGAAGGCGTCGGACGCGCTGCAATGGGTCGTCAAGGAAATGGACATGCGCTACGAGGACCTGGCGGCGTCCGGGGTGCGGCATGTGGACGACTTCAACCGCAAGGTGCGGGCCGGCAAGGTCAAGCCACCTCCCGGTTCGGAACGCGAATACCGTCCCTACCCTTACCTGCTGGTCATCGTCGATGAGCTCGCCGACCTGATGATGGTCGCGCCTCGCGACGTCGAAGACGCGATCGTGCGTATCACCCAGCTCGCCCGCGCGGCCGGTATCCACCTGGTGCTGGCCACCCAGCGACCCTCGGTCGACGTCGTCACGGGCTTGATCAAGGCGAACGTGCCGTCTCGCCTGGCGTTCTCCACGTCCTCGCTGGCGGACTCTCGAGTCATTTTGGACCAGCCTGGGGCAGAGAAATTGATCGGCCGTGGTGACGGGTTGTTCCTGCCGATGGGCGAATCGAAGCCGGCGCGGGTCCAGGGCGCCTGGATCAGCGACGGCGAAGTCGACCGGATCGTGGAGTTCGCGAAGAAACAACGCGACCCAGAATTTGCCAGTGACGTACTGACAGTCGCAAAAGAAACGAAGAAGAAGGTCGATGAGGACATCGGCGGTGACCTTGACGATTTCCTTCTCGCCGTGGAACAGGTCGTGTCCAGCCAGTTCGGTTCCACATCGATGCTGCAACGCAAGTTGCGGGTCGGTTTCGCCAAAGCCGGTCGACTCATGGACCTGATGGAAAGCAGGGGAGTAGTGGGGCCGTCGGAGGGCACGAAAGCACGCGAAGTGTTGATCAAGCCGGAGGAGCTCGAAGCGACCCTGGAGGCGTTCCGCGGGGACGGCTAGGAGCGCGCGAAATTGCGGCAGCACCGCTGTGCGCGGGGCGAACATCGCCGTGACCCGCCCGCGGGACCCGCGCTTTCGCGCGCAAAACCACAACAGCGGTGACGATTCGTCGGCGCCCAAAACTCGGTAGGTACGCTCTGGGAGTGCCTCACGATCCAAATAACCAGCAAAACCGACGCGTCGCGGTGGTGACGCTCGGCTGCGCGCGTAACGATGTCGACTCCGAAGAGTTGGCGGCCCGGCTCGCCCATGGCGGTTGGGAAGTCACCGACGACGGCGAGAACGCGGAAGTCGTCATGGTCAACACCTGTGGCTTCATCGAGCAAGCGAAGCAGGACTCGATCGACACGCTGCTCGAAGCGTCCGACACCGGCGCGAAAGTGGTGGCGACCGGCTGCCTCGCGGAACGGTACGGCAACCAACTGGCTGACAGCCTGCCCGAGGCGGACGCCGTCTTGGGCTTCGACCATTACCCCGACATCGCGCAGCGTCTCGACGCGATCGTGCGTGGCGAAACGATCGAATCGCACGCACCGCGAGACCGACGCACGCTCCTGCCGATCACACCGACGGACAGGCACAGCACCGACACCATCGTGCCCGGTCACCGCGACCCTGCCGGTGACGATGCCACGGGGTTGCCCGCACATTTGCGGGTCATGCGCCGTCGGCTGCAGTCAGGGCCAGTAGCGAACCTGAAAATCGCCTCCGGTTGTGACCGTCGGTGCGCATTCTGCGCGATCCCGAGCTTCCGCGGGGCGTTCGTCTCGCGTACCGCCGAAGAGCTCGTCGCCGAAGCGCAGTGGCTTGCCAGCGAAGGTGTTACCGAGTTGACCCTCGTCAGTGAGAACACCACCTCCTACGGCAAGGATTTCGGCAATCCGGACGCGCTCGATACGTTGCTGCCCGCGTTGGCGGGAGTCGACGGGATCGCTCGGGTACGGGCCTCGTATCTGCAGCCCGCCGAATTGCGTCCCTCGCTGGTGAAAACGATCGCGACGACGCCAGGTGTGGCCGACTATTTCGACCTGTCGTTCCAGCACGCGAGCCGTAACGTGCTCCGCCGGATGCGACGCTTCGGTTCGACCGAATCGTTCCTCGAACTTTTGGAAACGATCCGCGGGTTGTCCCCCGAAGCGGGTGCGCGTACGAACGTCATCGTCGGTTTCCCCGGCGAGACGGAAGAAGACATTGAGGAACTGGAGCGTTTCCTCACCCAGGCTCGTCTTGACACCGTCGGAGTGTTCTCGTATTCGGATGAGGAAAGCACCGAGGCCGCCGAACTCGACGGCCACGTGGACCCTGATGAGATCGCGCGTCGGCACGAGCACATCAGCGTGCTGGTCGAGGAACTGACATCGCAGCGCGCGGCCGACCGGATCGGTACCACGGTGTCGGTCCTGGTGGACTCGGTTGAAGACGATGGTGTCGATGGCCGCAGCGCCCATCAGGCCCCGGAAGTCGACGGGAGCACTGCCCTGCTTGGTGATGTCGACGGCCTGCGCCCGGGCGATGTCGTCACCGCGAAGGTGGTGGACAGTATCGGCGTGGATCTTGTCGCCGAGCGTGTGCCGGACGCGAAGGCATAACTGTGCCTGAAAACGGCCAGCAGGAGTCCGCCCCCTCGGTCTACAACATCGCGAACGTGTTGACGGTCGTGCGGCTCGTTCTCATCCCCATCTTCGTGTGGTTCCTGGCAATGTCGGAATTCGCGGGGCCCTGGTGGCGCACGGCCGCTGCGGTTGTGTTCCTGCTGGCGTCGGTCACCGATTTCGTCGACGGCTGGGTGGCGCGCAGGCGTGGCCTTGTCACTGCCTTTGGAAAGATCGCCGACCCTATCGCAGACAAGGCGCTGGTCGGCGCCGCGTTGATCATGCTGTCACTGTGGGACCAGTTGCCGTGGTGGGTCACCGGCGTCATCCTGTTCCGCGAGCTCGGTGTCACCGTGCTGCGCTTTTGGGTCATCAGACTGGGTGTCATAGCCGCCAGCCATGGCGGCAAGATCAAGACTGTTCTGCAGTTGGCGGCGATCGCGTGGTATGTGTGGCCGTGGCAAGGCGTTATGGCCGATGTCGGCCCGTGGATCATGGGGGCGGCTACGATCGCGACCGTGGTCACCGGGCTGGATTATTTGGTGCGTGTCATCGTCATGCGTCGAAAAAGCCGCGAGTCGAGGTAGGCGCGATGTCGTCACGGCAACAGAATCCGGCAGTTCGCATCATTGACGTCTTGGGCGCCCGGGGCCAGACCGTGGCGACCGCCGAATCGTTGACCGCTGGGCGCGTATGCGTGGAACTGACTGCGCCGCCCGGCGCGAGCCGCGTGGTGTGCGGCGGCGTTGTGGCATACCTGCCTCGCGTGAAAACCGAGCTCCTCGGTGTGCCGGCGGAGATGATCGCCACCGCAGGCGTGGTGTCGGCCGAAGTCGCCGGTGCTATGGCTGACGGGGCGCGGGCCGTGTGTGGCGCACAGTGGGGGCTGGGCACCACTGGGGCGGCCGGTCCGAAGCACCATGACGGGCAACCACCGGGGACGGTGTGGACCTGCGTGGCGACCCCGTCGGGACGGCTGTATCCGCAGCGATATGTGCTCGACGGCGACCGCGACGACGTGTGCCGCGCCACCACAGACTTGATATTGCGCCAGCTCTTGAGCTTGCTGGACAGTGACGCGTAGCGGCGCACACATCGGGGAGTAATCTAGAGCTCAATTCGGTTATGTCATAGGGAACCGTCACCATGAGATGGAATCCCCGACCCGTCAACAGACAGGAGTACGCGATGGTGTTGCTGCGGCGAATCATTGGCGAAACGTTGCGAAGCCGCAGGCGCGCGCAACACCGCACGCTTCGCGATGTGTCGGCCTCGGCGAACGTGAGCCTGGGCTACTTGTCAGAGATCGAGCGCGGGCACAAAGAGGCTTCCAGCGAGCTGCTTTCGTCGGTGTGCGATGCCTTGGAGCTGTCGCTGACCGAAATCTTGAGCGAGGTCACGATCGAGGTCGCCCGGACCGAAGGCGTGCTGGCGCAGCTCGAGTCCGTCCAGGGCGAGCCGTCGGACTTCCGTCCGGTGTCGGTTCCGCCCGCCCAAGGTGGCGATGATAATCGCGCCGCTGACCATGTCGGTCGTACCGTGCCGTTTGACCCGTCGGCGTATCTTGCTAACCCGGTATCCTTGGATGAGGTTCGGGCGCGCAAGCATCGTGACCGTGGCGGCGATAACGCTCCGGAAGCCAGCGTCGCGGCATAAGCGCATAGCACATGGGGCTGTAGGGGCGGTGGCATTCCGTCACATGGCCTGAGATCATAGAGTGAATATTTAACGCAGGCCGCATTGGAAGGACCGCACAATGGCCAATCCCTTCGTCAAGGGTTGGAAATACCTGATGGCGCTATTTGGGGCGAAGATCGACGAACATGCTGACCCCAAGATCCAAATTCAACAGGCCATCGAGGATGCCCAGCGACAACACCAGGCTCTGGTCGGTCAAGCCGCAGCGGTCATTGGGAACCAACGTCAGTTGGAAATGAAGCTGTCACGCACCATGTCCGAGGTGGAGAAGCTTCAAGGTTCTGCGCGTCAGGCACTTGTCTTGGCCGATAAGGCTCGCGCCGAGGGGGATGAGAAGAAAGCCACTGAGTACGAGCAGTCCGCCCAGGCTTTCGCTGCTCAGCTTGTTTCCGCCGAACAGTCCATGGAAGACATGAAATCCATGCACGACCAGGCGATCAATGCCGCCGAGCAGGCCCGCCAGGCGGTCGAGCAGAACCAGATGATGCTCCAGCAGAAACTCGCCGAGCGCTCGAAACTGTTGTCGCAGCTGGAGCAGGCGAAGATGCAGGAGACCATCGCCGGCTCCTTGGAATCGATGTCGAATATGGCCGCTCCGGGCAATGTTCCGAACATGGACGAGGTGCGCGACAAGATCGAACAGCGCTACGCCACGGCCATGGGCCGTGCCGACCTCGCCGGCAACTCCGTCGAGGGTCGGATGATGGAAGTGCAGAAGTCGAGCATGGAGATGGCGGGCTCTTCCCGGTTGGAGCAGATCCGTGCCAGCTTGTCGGGAGACAAGCTTGGTGGCGGCGAAGAAAAAGCGGTGACAGACTCCGCCTCGGAGCAGGCTCCGTCGCAAAGCAGCGATCCGGCGAGCGTGGCGCGTCTAGACGAGATCCGCGCGAACTTGGGTGGCAAAGACAAGGATTCGGCGACTGGCTAGGCCGTCGAGTGAGCTGAATGAAACACGTGTCACTGCCAGGCGCTAAAGTCTCACCTTCGGTGCGGAGACTCCGAAAGCGATTGCGTAGTGCACGACGTTGGAGCGTGACCGCGGGAACCTTCGGAGGTATAGCCGCGGTCATGATTCCTTTGCACGGGCTCGGTGCCCTCGACGCCGTGTGGGCTGCCGCGTTCGGCGGCAGCGCCATCTTGGCGGGCTTCCGCTGGTCGGACTACCGTTACCTGGCGAAGTCGAACCCGAAAGACAGCGACGAATTGCGCGTCGGTGGTACGTCGGCGTTGGCGCTCGAAGCGCAGACGATCGCGGGGGCGTTGGCGGGGAAGCTGAGGCAGGGGCGCGTCGGAGCTCAATTCCGGCGTTCTGCTGCCGGCCCCCCGTTCAGCAGGCTCGAAAGCGCCACGTTGACTCTGGATGACATGGCGCCGCATGTTCCGCCGATGGCGAGCGAGGCGTTGACGGAGGGCCGCAGCTCGCTGCGGACGTTGCGCACGCTTGCTCACCGTATCCGCAGTCTCGAAAAGGCAATGTCGATGTCGTCGCCGCCGCGGAGACAAGCTTTGGAACGCAGTCACCAGCAGATGGTGTCGCAGTTGCATTCGGGGGTCGAGGCGTTCGAGGAGATGGTTGGTTCTGTCGCTCAAGTCCTTGCGGAACAGTCGGCGTTGGAAGGCTCGATGAGTTCTCAGGATGTACGGATGATTCGCCTTCACGAGTCGACGCAGAAGCTGCACGGTTTCGCGGAGGGGATCAGCCAGATGCGCGAACTGCATGAAGACCCGCAGGTTTAACCTCCCGGTCTTAGCGCACGCGTTTCACTGGCATTCGAGCCTGAGCGTGTCGCCGGTTTCGACTTGTAGCGCGGTAGCGGCGGAACCACCGTTCACGGCGATTGCGATGTGTTGCGCCGAATCTTCCAGCACCACCAGTTCGCCCGGTTTCGCGGCCGCGAACATGTCCGCGCGTACCGCGCGCATGCCTGCGACTATCCAGTGCTCGTCGTAGCCGGCGAGCAGCGCGCCCGGCGCCGCGAGTTGTATGTTGCCGAAATGGTCGATGGCGAGAATCTCGCTCGTGATTCCGGTGTCGTCGGTTTCGACAAGCGATTCGGGTAGCCGTACGAGTGTGTCGACGGCGATTGGTTCGCCGAGTTCTTCGAACGCGGCCCCACAAGCCAGGGCTGCCGCGACGGGCGTGAAAATGTCGCGCCCGTGGAATGTGTGTGACGTGGGGTGGCAATGCAGGGCGGAATTGGTCAATGTCGTGGCTCGGACCGCACCACCGAGCGCCTCCACCGGCGGTATGAGCGTGCCATTGTCCGGTCCGATGACGATCCCGGCCCCGTCCGCAGCCTCCACGGCTACGGCATGTCGAGTAGTGCCGACTCCCGGGTCGATCACGATGACGTGAATGCCCGTGGGGAGATACGGCACGGTCTGAGCGAGCACGGTCGCGCCTCGGCGGACATCACCGGGCGGAACCTGGTGGGTCACGTCGATGATCGGCATGTGTGGTGCTCGGGTACGCGCGACACCGTGGCACGCGGCCACGAAGCCGTCGCGGCAGCCGTAGTCGGTCGTGAAACTCAAGACGGGTGCGTTCATGCGTCAAGGGTGGCACGCTTGCCATCGGGGGTCGGCCTATTCGGGCGGTAGATCTTTGATCCGAAACTCGACGGCGGTTTCGTATCCCATCCGGTCATACAGCCGGCGTGCCGGCAGGTTATGCGCGAACACGTTGAGCCGTACCGTCGGCAAGCTATGCGCGTGGGCGCGTTCTTGTGCCAGCTTCATCGACGCCTGTGCGTAGCCTTTACGCCGATGAGCGGGCAGGGTTTCTATGTTTTGGATATACACCTGCCGTGGCCGGTCGTCGATCCGCAGCCACAGCGTCGCCACAGTTTGAGCTTCGGCCTCCAACACCCATATTTCGTTTGTGTCGTTCGATACGCCGTCCGGTATGGCTTGGTTGATGGCACGCAGTGCGACCGGCCTCGTCACGGCCGGGGATAGTCCGTACGCGTATGCCGATTGCTGCGCATATTCTTCGACGCAGTCGTCGCGCCAGGTGGGGAACTCTGTCGCGCGCATCGGGCGATGAACTATTCCTTCGGGGATTGCAGCCGGACCCGCGACACTTCCTGTCAGGTGCGAGGCGACAAGCGCGTAATGGGAGAACAGAACCGTCGCCACACTGTCGCCGACCCGAACGGCCACGCGAACGTTGCGTGCGCCATGGCGTCGGCACAGGTCCTCGGCGGCGCTGATTGCGCGGCGTGCGTAACCGTGGCCACGTTCACCGGGCATGAGCCACAGGTCGATGAGGTTCGCTGTTTCGGTGATTTCTAGTGCGATGACACCGATCTCGCGGCCGGCGATGCGGATGGCGAACGTGGTGTCCTCGAAGTGTGCACCCTGTTGTGGGTCCGAGGTGAAGCGCGAGCGCAGCGCCCAATCCCGTTGCCATAGTCGGACGAGTTCGGAGGTGGGGGCGGCAAGGTCCATGACGGCTACCGTATCCCCAGCGTGGTTGCGATACTCGGTGCATGACCGGCATCGAAGTTCCCACGGATGTGGCAGACAACGTCATCGACCTTTTCGGTGACCGGGGCGATGCGTGGCTCGAGAATCTGCCCACTGTGGTATCGAAGCTGTGTCGTAGCTGGAAGCTGCGGGTCGAGTCCGCCGCGATGACCGGGGGCACGCATTCTTTCGTCGTCGAGGTGAAACGCGCCGATGAGTCGGCTGCCGTGTTGAAGGTGCCGGTGGTGGACGACGAGAACGCGGCAGAGGCGACTGCTTTGTTCCATTATGGGGGCGATGGCGCGGCACGACTGTATGAGTTCGACCCGAGCACGGGCGCGATGCTCATCGAGCTGGCCGAACCGGGCCAGCCTCTGGTGCGGCAAGATGTCGATGGGCCGCATCTAGAAGGCCTGCCCGAGAACGAGGATAGGCTGCGTTTCGCCTGTGCGCGATTCCGTCGCTTGTGGCGAGTCCCGTCCGCGGCGCCGTCGCAGTTGCCGTCCTTGCCGCTGGTGACGCAGATGCTGCGCAACTGGGCAGCCAGTTTCCCGGGGGGGCGCGCCGGCAGGCTCGGTGGGCGCGTACCAGCAGGTCTCACCGAACGCTTCGCCGAGTTGTGCCGCGCCTATGCGCGACCGACGGGGCCTCAAGGGATCGCCAATAGGGACACGCATCTCGGCAATATCGTGTCGGCGCAACGCATGCCGTGGCTCTTGATCGATCCGAAGCCGTTCTACGGTGAACGCGCGTTCGACGCGGGATTCCTGACCGCGATCGTGGCCGAATCGCTGCCTGAACCTGCGGCGTTGCGCGTGACAACGGATCGGATCGCCGTCGACCTTGGCGTCGCGCCGTTCAAGGTTCGTGGCTGGGGGTTCCTGCGGCTGATGGAAAACGCGGTCGTCGCAGTGGAGTCAGATGATCCGATCGCCGAGCGGCTGATCGAGGCCTCTCAGCTTCTGTCGAAGCTAGGCAACACGTAGTTGTGGTGCCGGTCGAAGACACCCGTGGCGTGGTCTCGCGTTGGGCACGGCAACTGTCGTAGCCTCGAAACAACGATGCATTGATGGAGCCACTGTGAACCGAACGAAAATGCCGGCTGCGTTTGTGGGCCACGGAAACCCGATGAATGCTTTGGACACAAACCGATACACCGAGTCGTGGCGGCTTTTGGGGGAGAGTGTGCCGCGTCCACGTGCGATCCTCATGATCTCGGCCCATTGGTACACCAATGCGACCGCCGTGACGTCGATGCCTCAGCCGCGCACGATCCACGACTTCTATGGCTTCCCTCAGGAACTGTTCGACGTGCAGTATCCGGCGGCGGGCGCTCCCGAGATCGCCGAAATGGTCGCCGATGTGGTGAAACCGACGTGGGTCGGCCAGGACGTCGACAGTTGGGGCTGGACCACGGTGCGTGGTCGGTGTTGACCCACGCCTTCCCCGACGCTTCAGTCCCAGTGGTCCAGTTGTCGCTCAACGCGTTCAAGAGTTTCGACAGCCACATGGAGCTGGGCCGAAAACTGGCTCCGCTGCGCGACGAGGAAGTGCTCATCATCGGTAGCGGTAACGTCGTGCACAACCTGCGCACGGTTGATTTCCGGTACCCCGACACGGGTTACGACTGGGCGCACCGTTTCGACGATGTCGCGCGGGAAGCACTCGAAAGCGACCCGACCTCGATCGCGGCGTTGGACGGGCATGCCGACTTTAGGCGTGCCGTACCGACCCCGGACCATTACCTGCCGTTGCTGTACATCGCCGGGCTCGCGGATACGCAGCCGCTTGATCTGATAGTGGACGGCCACGCGGCTGGTTCGATCTCGATGGCTTCGTACTGCCTCGACTTGGACCTTGCCGGTTGTGAATCTCGTAGCGATGAACCGGCAGCAGATCTGCCGGAAGGGTTCCCTGCGCTCGACACCAATCTGTGACCGATGCGCTTGCCGAGTCCGAATTCGAGGAAAACCATTTGTGGGCGGCGGCGCCGGCGAGTAGTCTTTGTCGAAAATCATCTGCCATGGAGATACATGACCGCGTTCGTGCATACGATCACTTTCGACTGTCGCGATTCATATGAACTATCAAAGTTTTGGGAACAGGTCACGGGCTGGCGCGAAGACCCCGACGACCCCAACCTGCCGGAGCATTCCGAGAACCTGATCGAGGCTCCTGACGGCTCGATCGGGCTCCTTTTTATCTCGGTCCCGGAACCGAAGACGGTGAAAAACCGTGTCCACCTGGATCTCACTTCGGACACGACCCGCGATGAAGAGGTCGAGCGTCTGTTGGGGCTCGGCGCGAGCTTGGTGGCGGATCACCGCGCCGCCGACGGCAAGGCCGGGTTCGTGGTGCTTGCCGACCCTGAAGGCAACGAGTTCTGCATCGTGCGTAACGACGCAGAGCGCGCCGCTGCGTGACTTCAAGCGCGGTGATCGACCGTTGAATGTCGCGGTGACTTATATGGCAGCGGTCAAGGGCGCCGCGCTTGCTTGACATGCAATGCGTTGAGCGTGTGCACGAAATTCAGTAGAGTCGGGAATCTGACGTTCCAAAGGTGACTGAGTCGCAGTAGAATCGTCGTCCTCTCAAACGAATCTCGGGAGCGGCCAATGCCCACCGGATCCGACTCGGATAAGGCAACGAAGTATCTGGGGATCATCGCCTCTGTGATCGGCATCCTCGCGTTCTTCGGAATCTCCAATTGGGAGGAGTTGACTGGTGACGTTTCGTCCTCGTCGATAGGGCGCGGGGATTGCATCACCGGTTTTGAATTCAATCTCGATAATGCCATCTATGACGAGAAGCCGGTGTCGTGTGATGACTCGGAGGCCGTCTGGGAGGTTCTCGGCCGTTTTCCTTATGACCCCACCGCACATGAAGAGCTTCGTGGGGTAGAGGTACTCACCGAGGGTTGTGCGAAAAGAGTGAATCCGATGGC
Organism: Candidatus Stackebrandtia faecavium; assembly: GCA_019112895.1. Lineage (GTDB taxonomy): Bacteria > Actinomycetota > Actinomycetes > Mycobacteriales > Micromonosporaceae > Stackebrandtia > Stackebrandtia faecavium. Next base: position 30,007 of record DXIM01000143.1, on the reverse strand, counting down.
GACCTGTGCGATCAAGCTGGGGCAGGGAAGCGCCCACCAGGCTGTGTCGATCGTTGAATCGGAGGTTCGTGACGTGCTCTGTCTCAAGGGCCTCGACTCGTAGCCGCCACCGCAAACCAACTCCATATGGTGGCGCAAATGTGACACCTTGTAAATATGGCGCGGAGCCATATGAAACGGGGTGGAGCACATGGATACAACGGCAGACGTGGTCGTCGTGGGAATGGGAGTTGGTGGGGAAGCCGTCGCCGGCCAGTTGTGCGATGCGGGGCTCGACGTGATCGGAATCGAGGGCGGGCTCGTTGGCGGCGAATGCCCCTACTGGGGTTGTATCCCCAGCAAAATGGCGATTCGCGCCGCGCACACCTTGGCCGAAACCTGGCGGGTACATGATTTGGCGGGCCGTTCGCACGCGATCAGCGACTGGACGGTCGTCGCCGACCGTATCCGCGACGAAGCGACAACGGACTGGGACGATGGGGCCGCTGTCACACGCTTCACCGATAAAGGCGGCAGATTCATACGAGGCTGGGGCCGCCTGGTAGACAGCGGAACCGTCGAAGTGAACGGGGACCGTTACGAGGCGCGGAAAGGCATCGTTTTGGGGGCGGGAACGTCACCGGTCGTCCCCCCGATCGAGGGCCTCGCTTCGACCCCGTATTGGACGAATCGTGAAGCATTGGAAGCCAAAGAACTCCCAGACTCGCTAGTGGTGCTCGGGGGAGGACCGATCGGGCTGGAACTGGCCCAGGCTTTCGGCCGTTTCGGTGTCCGTGTCGAGATTGTCGAAGCGACCGACCGCTTGCTGCCCAGCGAAGAACCGGAAGCGGGAGAACTCGTGGCCGAAATCTTGGAACGCGAAGGCGGCAAGGTACATCTGGACACCAACGTGGCCAGGGTGGAGTACGCCGACGGTTTCAGCGTCGACTTCGAGGACGGTCATAAAGTCACGGCCGATAAGTTCCTCGTCAGCACCGGGCGTAAGCCGGACCTGAAGCGGCTCGGGGTCGCGGCCGTTGACCTCGATGAGACGGCGAAAGCAGTAGCGGTCGATGAACGCATGCGTGCCGGCGAACGCCTGTGGGCCGTCGGCGACATCACCGGCCAGGGCGCGTTCACCCATCTCGCGGTGTATCAGGCACGGATCGCCGTGCGCGACATCCTCGGTCAAGGCGGCATGAGCGCCGACTACCGGGCGCTGCCTCGCGTGACATTCACCGACCCGGAAATCGGCGCGGTCGGGATGACGACACGTCAGGCGCAACGCAAAGGCGTGCCCGTAGCCACCGGTTTCGCCCGAATACCGTCGACGCCTCGCGGCTGGATCCATAAGGCCGGCAATGAGGGCTTCATCAAACTCGTGGTGGACGCGGACGGGGACCTGCTCATCGGCGCTACCTCGGCAGGACCGATGGGCGGAGAAGTGTTGTCGATGCTGACGTTGGCCGTCCACGCCCGCGTGCCGATCGCGACGCTGCGCCAAATGATTTACGCCTATCCGACGTTCCACCGCGCCGTCGAGGAAGCCTTGGCGGACCTGAAGTAGCCGATGCGGCGCTTCAGCCGCGACTGAGGCGTCGCAGCAACGCCGCGCTGGGAAGGGCATAGGCGCCATGCCGCGAGGTGCCCAGCGCGACCTCCTTATCGGAAGAGATCACCACTACCGGGCGGCCGTTGGGTTCGTTACGGACCAGAGCCTTTATGACGTCATCCGCGGTCTGTCCCTTCCGGCTGAACAACACTCGCACCCCGCGCGGGCCCGACACGGCGCCCGGGACCTTATCGGCCCCATCGAACACAACCGTGACCTCCGCGCCCGCCTGTGCGGCGATACCACCCAGGCTGCGCACGAGACGCGAGCGCTGCTGCTCCAAGGTCAGTTCGGCGTATCCGCTGAGCGTGACGTTGTACCCGTCGATGATGAGATGAGCGTGAGGCAACGCCAGCAGGTCATCGAGCCGTGCTGGATCGTCGGCCGCCAGGGCGCGCTCCTGCGGCTGCGCTTGGCCCTCGGGTTGGCGGGCGACATCCTCGGCAATGAAGTCGGCCGGGGGACGTTCGACCGGGTCCAGGGCGAGCTCCCGGCGCAGGCCACGCGCGGCGCCGCTGATGGTTTCCAGTAGTAGCCAAGTACGGGATTCGTTCAGTTCACGGGCTTCCTTCGCCCCACGGCGGGCCCGTTCGAGGTCGCGCAGGCTGTCGTCGAGCTGGCTTTTCAGCTGCCGGGTTTCCGCCCGGTGGGCCTCATCGGCTTGTTTGAGCCGGCCCTTATCGGCGGAAGCGGCGTCGCGGGCTTTACGTTCGCGTTTGCTGACTTCGCGAAGCTCCTTGGCCGTCTCCTTGTGCTGCCGCTTGACGGCGGCGATCTCCTCTCGGGCCTGCGTCAGTTCGGCGCGAAGCTTCTCGACCTCCCGTTCCAAAGTGGCGCGCTCGTGTTCGGCGTGGGCGGCGCGCTGGTGGGCGGCTTGAATTCTGGCGGCCTCGTCGTGGTGTTCCTGCTCGGCCCGCACATGGCGTTGGGCCGCCGCGATGGTTTCGCGCCAGTCGTCGCCGCGGTACAAATAGGCGATCGCCGCGGCAGCGACAGGATCGGTGTCGGTGGATGCCTCAAGTTGAACCCCGGCCACGTCGACTTTCTTCGCGTTGCGCAGCACCTCGGCGACACGCTGCCGAAATGTGGGGTTCGTTTCGAGCTCATGCTGAAGTGGTGTCGCCGCCAGACTGGCGCGCTTAGCCGGGGCGAACCGTGCGAAACGTCGGATCGATTTCGGTATGTCTTCGGGCCGTATGGTCGGCAAAGCCTCTGATGCGAGCCCGACCGCCACCTTCCATACCGGGTCCGGCAGGTCAGGTTCGGCCGTGCCAGTTTCTTCGGGCGACTCGCCCGCCGCACCCGTCACGACGATGCCGGGGCAGCCACGGTGAGCGGCCCCTGCGACGCGACGTGTACGCAGCGGCTAAGCATGTGACTGTTACCCCATTCCGGCATGAATCAAGTCTGCCACCGAACGAATGCGGGCGTGCCCCACCCGCCCCTTCCGTAACGTGACGTCGGAAAATGGTGGAATGACGTCCATTATTCGGCATCCCGCGGCGGTTGCCCTACTCATTTTGCTCGGCGCTCTCCTCGTCGTGGGGGCGATCTTCGTCCCGTGGACGGCGCAGCCTCCGTCACGTGCCGCGCAACTCGATGCGGTCGCCAATCTGCCCAGCGGCGTTGTCGATAAGGGCAAAGAGCTGGCTGGGGTCTTGCGTCCGTCGAGTTACCTAAGCATCGTGATCGGACTCGTCGTGGCCGCCGTCTTGGGGTTCACTCCGTTGGGCTCCCGGATCGTCGGTGCCGTCGGCAGACTGGTGGGTGGCCATTGGCTGGCCGAAGCCGTGCTGGGCGGTCTCGTGATTGTCCTGATCGCTCAGGTAGTGACGCTGCCGATCTCGATGTGGCGGCACAGCGTGCTGGTCCGTTACGGAATATCGACGCAAAGCTGGGGGCCCTGGGCGTGGGACCTCGCCAAGTCGTACGCAGTAACCATTGTGGTTGCAGCGGTGGGGCTCGCGGCGTTCTATGCGCTGGCCCACTATGTTCCGCGCTGGTGGTGGGCATGGGCGGCAGCCGCCGCGGGGTGCCTCGTGGTCCTCATGTCGGCGGTCTATCCGGTGATCGTGGAACCGATCTTCAACCAGTTCCATCCGATGAAGAACGAACAGCTGTCGACAGAACTGAAAGACATGGCGCGCAAAGACAACGTGCCGGTCAAAGAGGTGCTGGTCTCGGACGCCTCTCGCCGCACCACCAGCGCCAACGCGTACGTTTCCGGTCTGGGGCCGACACGGCGCATCGTCGTGTACGACAACCTGTTGCAGTACCCGGACTCACAGGTCACATCGGTGGTGGCGCACGAGTTGGGGCATGCAAAGCGCGGCGACGTATGGATCGGCACGGGACTGGGAGCCTTGGGCGTGGCCGCGGCGGTGTGCGCAATACCGCTGCTGGGGCGCTGGCAGGGGCTACTGCACCGGGCCGGGGTCGATGAGATCACGGCACCGCGAGGCATCGCGTTGTTGTTGGCGGTGGTGGCGCTAGTGAGCATTGTGGTGACGCCGCTGCAGAACGCGGTGTCGAGAAAGATTGAGATGCGTGCCGATTCGCACGCGCTCGAGTTGACCGGTGATCCGGATACCTTCGTGGAGATGCAGACATCGCTGGCGCGCACCAACATATCCGATGTGGATCCACCCGGGTTCGTGCATTGGTTCTTCGGATCGCACCCCACGACGGCGCAGCGCATCGCCATGGCGAAAAGCTACGGCGAATGAGAAAAGTATTGCTGGTGACGAATGATTTCCCGCCGAGGCAAGGGGGAATCCAGTCCTTCGTGCACGGGATGGCGCGACATCTGAACGCCACACAACTCGTCGTGTACGCCTCCACTTCTCCCGGCGCGGACGAATTCGACGCTGCCCAGCCGTTCCCGGTAATACGCGAGCGGACGTCGATGTTGCTTCCCACGAGACACGCCACGTCGCGCGCGATCGACATAGCCCGGCGCTACGACTGCGACACCGTCTGGTTCGGGTCGGCCGCGCCGCTTGGCCTCATGGCCGGAAGTCTCAAAAAACACTCCGGAATCGAAACGGCCGTCGCGTTGACGCACGGCCACGAAGCCGGGTGGTGTGCGATCCCCGGTGCCCGTGGGCTCTTTCGTCGGATCGGCCGCCACGTCGACGCCATGACGTACCTGGCGGATTACTTTCATGACCGGCTTGCCCCGGTCGTGGGGGATGTGACCAGGCTGGACAAGTTGACGTTCGGTATCGACACCGACATGTTCGTGCCCGCCGCCGACGGTAGCGCCGTACGACGCCGGTACGGTCTAGGCCAACGCCCGACAGTCGTGTGTGTGTCCAGGCTCGTGCCCCGCAAAGGGCAGGACCTGCTCATCGACGTCTTGGCCGAAGTCCGTAGAAAGGTGCCGGACACGGCGTTGCTTCTGGTGGGAGACGGCCCTTATCGCCGCGCGTTGCGCCAAAGGGCGGACGCCCGCGGGCAACAGGACAATGTGATCATTACCGGTGCCGTCGACCTCGCTGAGCTTCCAGCGCACTACGCGGCCGGCGACGTCTTCGCGATGCCGTGCCGGACCCGCCGCTTCGGACTGGATGTCGAGGGCCTGGGCGTGGTCTTTTTGGAGGCGGCAGCCACGGGCCTACCCGTGATAGCGGGGGACTCGGGCGGAGCGCCGGATGGTGTGATCGACGGCCGCACCGGTCACGTCGTCGGGGGCCGCGACCGAAGCGCGCTCGCGCATGCTTTGACGCGGCTTTTGGCTGACCCCGAACTGGCCCGGGAAATGGGCGCCGCAGGTCGGAGTTGGATGAAAACCGAATGGTCGTGGCCGATTAAAGCAGCGCAATTGGAACGTCTGTGGGGCTTCGACGCTACGGCACGATAAATCGGCAGGTGTGCGTCGGCGACCGCCGACGCACACCCGAGCGACTAGAACTTGGGCGAGTCGGGCGCCTCGAGCAGGCCGAGCTTCAACGCGGTCATCAAAGCCTGCGCCCGGTTGCCGGCACCCAGTTTTTCGTAAAGTTTCGAAATGTGAGTCTTGGCGGTGGACTCGGAAACATACAGCTGTTTCGCGATTCCGGCGACGCTCATGCCGTCCGCGAGGAGCTTGAGCACCTGCGCTTCGCGAGGCGACAGCTGAGGGCCGGACGGTGTGAGGCGCCGCTTCATCGCTTCGGCCAAGTCTGCGGCCGTGAACGCGTTCGGCGTGGTCGCGGCGTGACGTGCGGCCGAAACGACGTCGTCGGAAGGGGCGCTCTTGGGGACGAACGCGCTCGCCCCGGCCTCCAATGCACCAAACAGTTGGTCGTCACCGGCGTACATGGTCAACACGACGATGCCCATTGTCGGGTGTGCTTTGCGCAGTTTGCGGGTCGCTTCGAGCCCGGAACCGTCCGGGAGTCTCAGGTCCATGATCACGACGTTCGGCTGTAGGGCCGCGGCCTTGCGGAGACCGTCTCCCGCTGAACCGGCTTCGGCGACGACCTCGAACTGCGGGTCCCGCGTGAAGGCGTGACGCAGACCTTTGCGAATGAGGTCGTGGTCATCGACGATGAGCACGGTGGTCGGTGACTCGTTGGTGGGGCTGGTCATAATTTGTTACTCCCTTACAGCTTCCGACGCTACGGTACCCGGGCGGTCGGACGATGCCAGCAGCACCGCGACTGTTGTCCCGTGTGGTTGTCTTGGCCGTATCTCCAGTGAGCCGCGTATACGCTCGGCTCTTTCCGACATAATGGACAATCCGTATCGGCCGTCAGCGCCCTCTCCGCTCAATCCTTTACCATCGTCGGTGACCTCGATACGGGAATATGGTGGATCTATCTCGCACGTCACCCACAGGTTCTCCGCCCGGGCGTGTTTACGCGCATTCGTGATCGCTTCCTGAGCGATACGCAGCAGCTCCGCCTCCACGGACGCGGGGAGACGTGCGCCCCCCTCATCGAGGGAAAGGTGGACACGCAAACCTGCAGAGGATCCGACCGTACGCGCGTAGTCGGCGATGGCCGTGGTCAAACCGCCGTGACGATCCACTTCGCTACGCAGCTCGAAAAGCGACAACCGCAACTCCGTGATCAAACGCGTGACTTCTTCACGCAGTTCAGTCAGTTGCTCCTGCGAATCGGAGGCCTCCTCAGGCAACTGCGCCATTGCATGGTCGATTCCGTAACCGAGCATCGCCAGTTCCTGGGCGATTCCGTCGTGGATCTCCCGCGCGAGCCGCTGCCGTTCCTCCGTGGTGGCGAGCGACTGGACTTCGTCGAACAGCAACGCGGTCTCGAGCTGCAGCGCGACCCCCTCGACGCCTTCCACGACCGTGTCGACCGTTTCGGGCGGGTATTTACCCGGACCGTCGCATTCCATGAGCACCAGACCAACCGTGCGGCGGTCAGCGACCAGCGGCACCACCAGCGACGACACCGTTCCGGTGACGGTGCGGGACAACGTCGTGGCGCCGGTGTGCGGCTGTTGTCCCGCCCACGAGTCGGCCAGCAGCGAATTCGCCGGCAAGGATGTTTCCCAGTCGACGCGTTCCGCCGCCGACTGGGCCAACACGACCAGACGGTTACCGCCGCTGGCGATCAGGACGGCGCCGCGGTCCATCGGCACAATCTGGCCGAGACGTTCCAGCAGGTCCGTGGCGATACCGCCCGGGTCGAGCGTGCCACCAGGCAGGCGGCGCGCGACCACGCGCAGCTGCGTGAGCAACGCCGTAGCCTCCGCATACGGTCGAGCCCCCGACGGGACCTCCGTATGCAGCAGTTGCCGCAGCCAATGACCGACGGCCGCCGCCAGCGCGCCCAGGCTCAGGGCGGTCAGGGCAGCGCGTGCGAACTCGGCGTCGGCCAATTGCGGAATCGTCAGACCCATGGCGATTACGCCCACAAGCGCGAACAGCCCCAACGCCACGGCCTCGACCAGGCCCGGGTAGGTGCGCAGTATCCGGCGCACGCCTTTGTGTGTGGCGTCGGATTCGGTGCGTAGGCCACCAAAAATCGCGGCGGCACCCATCGGGGCCATGAGATACGGCAGCGCCCATGAATGCGACGAATGGGTCACGATCGTTGCTGCCAGTACCACCAGGACCTCGGTGGCGCGTCCCACACGGCCCAAGACGGGCTCGGCCGGCGCAAACGTGCCCGGCAGAGAAGCCAAGGCAAGGATCGAGCACCAAATGACGGTGTCAAGGAGTGTCGACGCATGCAATCCACGAATGGCTACGAAAACGAAGATCGCGATCCGTAGCCCAAGCGGAGGCAGCATCCAGCGCCCGTAGCGCCAATTGCGTTCGCTCATCGCCCCCAGCTTCTTTTATCGGGAATATATTGCCTCGAACTCCGAGGAATATTTCTTCAAGGCTACGTTGCGCTTGACGCTTTGTTTCGGGGTGACCTCGCCAGTCTCCTCGCTCAAAACGGCCGGCAGGATCCGAAACTCTCGGATCGATTCTGCACGAGAGACGCCATCGTTGGCGGAATCGATTGCCTTTTGGATGTCCGCGCGCACGTCCTCGTCGTTTTGAAGGTCCGCGATGCTGGTGTCGACGGGCTTGTTGTTGCGTTCCAGCCAGCCCGGGAGGCTTTCGGGGTCCAGCGAGATCAGGGCGCTGATGAAAGGTTTCCCGTCACCGACAACCAAGCACTGGCCCACGAGCGGGTGTGCGCGCACCACGTCCTCCAGCGGGGCAGGCGCGACGTTCTTGCCTGCCGCGGTGACGATTATTTCCTTACTGCGGCCAGTGATCTTCACGTAGCCTTCGTTGTCGATCTCGGCGAGGTCTCCGGTCTTGAACCAGCCGTCCTCGTCAAAAGCTTCGGCGGTCATGGCCTTGTTGTTCCAGTAGCCCCGGAAAACCTGGGGGCCCTTGATGAGTAGTTCACCGTTGTCGGCGATACGCATCGACGTTCCCGGGGTCGGTTTACCGACCGTGCCGATCTTCAGCGCGGTATCGAGGTTGATCGACACCACCGGGGAGGTTTCGGTGAGCCCGTAGCCTTCGTAAACGGTGATGCCGATGCCGCGGAAGAAGTGCCCGAGGCGTTCGCCCAGCGGCGCCCCGCCCGCGACCGCTGCGCTACAGCGGCCACCGAGTGCGCTGTGGAGCTTCTTGTAGACGAGCAGGCTGAACAGTTTCTGTTTGAGCTTGAGCCCGAGACTTGGGCCGCCGGTGTCCAGGGACTTGCTGTATTTGATGGCGGTGTCGGCCGCCTTGTAGAAGATCGAGGCTTTGCCGCCGTCGATGGCCTTCTGTTCGGCGCTGTTGTAGACCTTCTCGAACACGCGCGGCACCGCCACCAAGAAGCTGGGTGCGAAGCCGGGAAGGGTGGCGATCAAGTCGCGGTGGTCGGGGATGTGCCCGACGCGTACGCGCGCCTGGACGCAGCCGACCTGGATGATGCGCGCCAGGACGTGGGCCAGCGGCAGGAACATCAGCGTCGTCGACGTGTCGTTGAACATCGACTTGACGCTGGGCAGGACGTTAGCGATATCGGCGACCAGGTTGCGGTGCGTCAGTTCGCAGCCTTTGGGTGAGCCTGTCGTGCCGGAGGTGTAAACGATTGTGGCGAGGTCGTCGGCCTTGGCGGACAGCCGCAGTTTCTCGATGTCGCCGTCGAAGGATCCGCCGTCCTTGTTGAGCGTATCGATCGCGCCGTCTTCGATCTCCCAGGCGTGCTTTAGGTCGGGCAGCTCCGCCTTGATCGTGTCGAGAGTCTGGGAATGGGCGGGCAGCTCGGTGAAGCATGCGACGGCCCCGGAGTCGGACAGGATCCATTTCAGTTGTTCGGGGCTGGAACTGTCGTAGACGGGCACGGTGATAGCGCCTGCGGTCCAAATCGCATAGTCGATGAGAGTCCATTCGTAGCGCGTGCGAGACATCAGCGCTACGCGGTCGCCCGGTTCGACGCCGTTGACCGCGAGGCCCTTGGCGACTGCGATGACGGCCTGACGGAACTCCTCGGTCGAAATATCGCGCCACTCGGAGCCGTCGGGCACGGCGAAAAGGGGCGCATCGGGATACTTATCGGCGTTTTCCCACGCGGCGGTGGTGGTGTTGTGGTTGTCGGGAACCTCGACAGCCGCCGGAACTGTGTATTCGCGCACAGGAGTCTCCATTGACGTGACGTTTCGGTTTCGTATAAACCGAAATGCCATGGTATTAACTTGAATGGACCGAAACGTTACCGCCCAGTCTGTGGGCTTGCATAGAGCAGGTGAAGAACGGGCGTGCCACAACTCGATCTCATTATCGACACGTACATCCATGCACCTGCCCAGGCGATAGCGACGTGTCTCGTCAAGTGTACACTGCCCCAACGTCTATGGCCACAATGGAATTGCGTGGTCGAGCAGGATCGTGGCGTCGAAGGAATTCGTTGGCGACTCAACGATCCCGGTGCCGTCGGCAGCACCGAAGCCTGGATTGAGGCGATCGCGGCCGACGGCTGCGTTATGCACACATTCGTCCGCGTCGACCCGGCGGCCAAGGCTTGGCCGCGATGGCGTGCGGCCGTGACGGAACGCCGCGTGCGGCGACACATGGCGGTCGAACTGTGGGCCTTCAAAGACTATGTCGAAGAGTGTGGTCTTCGCGCAGACCGGTAAGGTCGAGCACATGGCGGACTCGTCAACTCAATCGATCACGATCCAGGCCGCTCCCTCGCGCATAGTCGACGTCATCGTCGACTTCGACCGGTACCCGGAATGGATCAAAGACATGGTCTCGACCTCGGTCCTGGAACAGTACGAGGATGGTTACGCGCACCTAGTCGAATTCGAGATCGACGCCAGTGTATTCAAAGACAAATACCGGTTGCGCTACGAATACGCCGACGATCTGTCCCGAATCGACTGGACGCTGGAAGAAGCCTCAACGGTTCAACGTTCCCAAATCGGCTCCTACGAGCTGAGCGACAACGATGATGGCAGCAGCACCGTCACTTACACGCTCGCTGTGGAGTTGAGCATGCCGATGTTGGGCATGTTCAAGCGCAAAGCCGAACGAATGATCATGGATTCGGCCCTGAAAGAGCTCAAACACCGCGTCGAGGCATCATGAGCCTCGCCATCGGCATCGACATCGGCGGCACCAAAGTCTTGGGCGGGGTCGTCGCGGAGGACGGCACAGTCGTGGCGTCCCACCGCATCGCCACACCCGCAACGGATGTTGCGGCGATCCGCACCGTGATAGTCGACCTAGTTCGCAGATTGAGCGCGGCCCACGAAGTGATCGCCGTGGGAATCGGCGCCGCAGGATGGATAGACGCGACCCGGTCTACCGTGCAGTTCTCACCCAACCTGGCCTGGCGGCATGAGCCGCTGCGTGAAGGACTCTCGCGCGATATCGACGTTCCTGTTGTCGTGGAGAACGACGCGAATGTGGCGATGTGGGCCGAATACCGATATGGCGCCGCGCGCGGCGTGAACAACACCGCCTTGTTCACGGTGGGCACCGGCATCGGAGGCGGGCTCATCAGCGATGGTCGGCTCGTGCGCGGCGCACACGGTGTGGCCGCCGAATTCGGTCATGTGAGAGTTGTGCCCGACGGGATCGAATGCGGCTGCGGCCGACGCGGATGCCTCGAGCAGTACGCCAGCGGCACCGCATTGGTGCGGGAGGCGAAACGCCTAGCGTCGTGCGATGAGGAGCGGGCAGTCAAGCTGCTGGAGTTGGCGGGCGGTGACCCGAACGGCGTCGATGGTCCAATGGTGACTGAGGCTGCGCGTGACGGCGATCCGGTGGCGCTGGCGGCCTTCGCGCATATCGGGACAAACCTAGGTAGCGCGCTGATTGATCTGGTTCAGGTCGCCGACCCTGAGATCATCGTGATCGGCGGGGGCGTGGTCAACGCCGGAGACCTGCTGCTGGATCCGATACGTGAACACTACGGCCAGGCAATGGGCGCCCGGGGAGAACTCCAGTTCGCGCAGATCAAGGCCGCGCAGATGGGCGCCAACGCCGGCTTGGTGGGTGCCGCAGACCTTGCGCGCCAATAACATCGCCCGGCGAGCTCGAGCCCGGTTGGGTAGATTGCGATCCACCGTTGATGATTGGAGACGTCATGGATCTCGTCAGTGAAGCCCGTTCCCTCGCTCCCGAATTGGTCGCGTTGCGGCGGCGCCTCCATCGCATCCCCGAGATCGGTCTGGACCTGCCCAAGACCCAGGCCGAAGTCCTCTCCGCGTTGGAGGGCCTTCCCCTGGAGATCAGTACCGGCACCGACCTGACCTCGGTGACGGCCGTGTTGCGGGGTGCCAAACCGGGGCCCGTTGTGCTGCTGCGCGGCGACATGGATGGTCTGCCCATTACCGAGGAGACCGGCGTCGATTTCAGCTCCGAACATGAGGGTTACATGCACGCATGTGGCCACGACCTGCACACCGCGGGGCTTGTGGGTGCCGCAAGACTGTTGTGTGCGCATAGGTCCGAGCTCGCCGGCGACATCGTGTTCATGTTCCAGCCCGGCGAGGAAGGCTTCGACGGCGCCGGCCACATGATCGCCGAAGGCGTTTTGAATGCCGCGGGACGCCCGGTCGATGCCGCGTTCGGGCTGCACGTGTGGTCCGGGACTTATCCGCACGGTGTGTTCGCGTCCCGGCCGGGCCCATTGATGGCGGCTTCAGACGGTCTGTTCGTCACGGTCAAAGGCGCCGGCGGGCATGGTTCCACTCCACACGCGACCCGGGACCCGATCCCGGTGGCCTGCGAGATGGTGACGTCCTTGCAAACCCTGGTGACTCGGAGGTTCAACACCTTCGACCCGGTGGTCCTGACGGTCGGCGAGTTCCACGCCGGAAACCAGCGCAACATCATCCCGGATACGGCGACGTTCTCGGCGACGGTGCGATCATTCGACCCGGACGTCCGCGAGCAGCTTGCCACCGAGACGGTGCGGCTGTGTGAGAACCTGGCGCGGGCCCACAGCCTGGAGGCCGAGGTGACATACCAGTACGAGTATCCGGCGCTGCTCAACGAGGACCGGGCGGCCGCGTTCGTGGGCGAGACTGTCGCGGACCTGTTCGGCGTGGACCGGTACAGGGAGATGAAGGACCCGCAGACCGGTTCCGAAGATTTCTCACGGATCCTCAATGAGGTCCCGGGGGCTTTCGTGTTCCTGGGTGCCACTTGTAGTGATGACCTTGCCGCTGCCCCGTCGAACCATTCACCACGTTCGGCATTCGACGACGCGGTGCTCGCTGATGGTGCCGCGCTGCTTGCGGAGTTGGCGGTGCGTCATTGTGCGGGATCCTCGGAGTGAGCGGCACCTCGGCCTAGGGATTTCGCCGGGCAGGGCATGTGGCATGTGTGGTGACGCGCTGGCCATATAGCCCGGTCGCGCGCTTCTGGTCGGGGCGGTGACGGCGCGGCCGGCCCGGCTTCCCACGCCCTCATTGAGTCGGACACCGCCTATCGGATTCCGTAACTTATTGGGGGCGTGCGCGAGGCGTGCGCCGCACGACCACGCTCACGACGTTGGCTGCGTAGAGATGCGGGCTGTCATGTGCTGTTCGTTTTCGGGCAGACCATCTACGGGGCGTGGGTCGTCACCAATCGTGATCGCGGCGAAAGCCATGGGGATTCCCTGCGCGGTCCAGAAGGAACCGGTGTCCATGAGTTGCGCATGTACGTGCGGTTCGCTGCTGTTGCCCGAGTTTCCGCACCGCCCAATTTGCATTCCGGCGGTGATTCGGTCGCCTGTGGATACGGTCAGTGAGCCTCGCTGTAGATGGGCGACAGTGGCGTAAATACCGTCATCACTGCGGATGGTCACATGATTGCCGATGATGAAAGCGGGGCCACCGATCTCCCGGAACATTCCTTCCACCATGAGGTAGATGAGACCGAGAGCGTTCGAGCGTGCACGGTGATCACGACGCCAGCCCGAGGCACGCACGACGGTGCCGTCGATCATGGCGAAGACCGGTTGCCCGAACGCCGGATACTCGTGTACGCCGCGCATCATTCGGCCACCGAACGCGGGACGCGCGGTGTCGAGGGGGTCGTGGACGATGTCGATGGCGTACGCCTGCCCGTAGGCCCGCACGCCGTGGCTTGGAACCTTCGATGCGGGACTGTTGAGACCCAGCCACCGAGCCTCCACCGGCGCCGCGACGGTACGTGGTGACGGCGCTGGCAGCCAGCGCGGAACAATGAAACTCAGAAGGACACAAAGGATTGCCACGGCGATTGCCGCGAATACAAGGAACAATCGGACCTGGCGCACGCCGTCGCCGGTGAGTGACGCACCCACGATCGCGTTGGCGATTAGGATCGCCACCGCGATGTAGCCCGCAGGAAAACGCAGCCGATACAGCGTCACGATCGCATGTTTCATCATTGCGCACCCACCAAGCAAGCCAGCAGCGGAACGACCCTGGTAGCGGGAACTTCGTAACTTCCGCGTCCGCTTTGACGCACCCACCCAGCGGCGACCAGTTGTCGAAGATGATGGTGCAATTGCCCGGTGGTGCCGAGGGACTCGATCGCCGCCAGATCTGCCGTTGCGTGTGTGCCAGACAGGATGTGCCGCAACAGTTCGAGCCGCACAGGGTGCCCGAGCGCGGTGAAGGCTGCCGCCTGGTCCGACCAGTCGGTATCAAGCATTCCGGCGGTTTCCGCGCTCTGCTGCCACGAGACTGGGGCTCCATCCGGCAGCGTCAAGGAGCCGACCAGCATTACCTCACCGGATGGCGGGGGCAGCTGAGCCAAACGCGAACGTAGGCCGGTCAACGCCCAAAACTTATCGTCGTCCTCGGTGGGGAACGAGGGTGCCTGTTCCGCGGAGCGGATCGAGGTCTGCTCCAGGGCGGCGACTCGTTCGGCCAGCGCCCGCACTTCTTCTCGTAGCGTGTGTGCGTCGTGCATGACGTCGATAGTACGTTAATTCGATTTTACGTACTACCGTGGTCGAGGGGCAGCATGACTCGGGACATTCCACCCGAAATCCCGGACACGTTCGGGGAAGTTTGAGGGCCAGTCGCCAGTGCCCGGATTGGTGCGGGGGCGGAGTGCGTGCCCGGGTCAGGTCGCTAGTGTCAGGTAGAACTGCACCGCCATTCCCACGGCGAAGGCGCAAAGGATCACCCCAGATATGCGGTCGAACCATACGCGCCGGCGCGCGGTGAGGACTCCCCGCAAAGCCGTGGCGCAGATCGCCAGGACGAGAAACCACAGCCAGGATGCGGAGATCGTGCCGGCCGCGAAAGCGGTTCGGCCGGTCACGCTTTGAGTCGCGATCGCGGCTCCCAGGACTCCTACGGTGTCGACGATCGCATGCGGGTTCAACAGGGATGCGGAGATGGTGCGACGCAGTACCTGCGATCCGGAGGCGGCTCCGGCCACTTCGGCCTCACCCTCGGGCATCTTGGAGCGGACCTGCTTGACGCCAAGGTAGGTCAGGAAGACTGCGCCACCGGCCAGCAGGCCGGCCTGTAGGCCGGGCACGGTCTGCAGAAGGCTCGCCGCACCAGCGGCGCCGGCGACGATGAGCAGGCTGTCGCAGCAGGCCGCCGCAAGGACCGCCCAGAGGGCACGGGGCATTCCGACCGCAAGGCCTTGGCTGAAGACGAAGACGTTTTGGGCACCGATGGGAATGATCAACCCGAGTCCGAACAGGAGTCCGGTGAGGAAGGGAATGGTCACGGAGGCCGACGATAGCGATTCGGAGCGTGATGAACAAGGTCCGACCGCGTAGTCGGATCCATACTGTGTGGTAACTCACCGGCACTATGGACGTTGAGTGACGGCGTCAGCCCGGCGAGTCGCTCTCCAGGAAATCGAACAAGGTCGACGTCAACGCCCGGATGTCATCCAGGGTTTCCGCACTCTTCAACTCGCCTCGGTCGAACCACCGGAACGGATGGTCGGGGGTGGTGCGTTGCCGACCGCTTCGCGTTATTCCGACATACTTGAAGTCGACGTGAATATGCGGTTCGGCGACGTGATTATCGCCGCCGATCTCGTGCTCGACGATCCAGGCCGGCATCGGCATGTGGGCGATTCCGTCGTGGTGCTCCAGCTCTCCAATCAGGCTGACCGGCTCGATGTCGTGTAGCCCGGTTTCCTCGCGGGCCTCACGTGCGGCGGCCTGGGCCGGATTCTCGTCGGGGTCGACATGGCCGCCCGGCTGGATCCAGGCTTTCAAGAATGGGTGGTGGATCAAGCCGGTGCGCCACACCCCGTGGTCGCGGTGGAACACGAACATGCTCGACGTAAGGTGTTTGATCAAGGCTGGCCTTTCTCGGTGTGGCTTTCGTACGATAATCGCCCCCATTGCCCTATTCCGCTCGGGGCGGGCGAGGTGTTTTCGACGCGGGGACAGCCATCGGAAATTAGTCCACAGTGACTTGTTTTCGTATTGTTCCCAAACTGAGTCCTAGGGGATGCTCAGCTCCGGTGGGTCAGTGACTCAAATGGCCGGCCGGTGCGTCGCGAGTCGGTGGATCGCCAGGCAGTCGACGAATGTCATGCACTCGAGTCCACATTATTTGGAAATGTCGGTGATGCCGCATTCGTTGGCGCGGCCCCATTGGCGCCGTTGGCAGGCTGCAGCGGGCCTAGCGTGCCTATTCACGAAGCGGTACGCTGCGGCGCGTTGGATTGTTGCGCTTTGGTTGGAAGGCTAGGCCATGTCAGAGTACGGCGGAGATGCCGCGTATGACCGGGGCGACGCCGTGTGCGTCATCGGCGCCGGAATGTCGGGCCTAGTGGCTGTCAAGAACCTGCGCGAAATGGGGTTTGATGTGGACTGCTACGAAAAGGACACATCCCTGGGCGGCGCATGGAACATTTCGAAACGACGGACGCCCACTTACGCCAACACCTACCTGGTGTCGTCGAGGCAGCAGACAGAATTCCCTGACTACCCGATGCCCGACGACTGGCCCGACTATCCGCATCACAGCCAGGTACTGCGATACCTCGAAAGTTACGCCGACCATTTCGACCTGCGCGAACACGTCTGGTACGGCAGCGAAATCGAGCGCATCGAGACCGCCGACGGCGGCAGGATCGATGTGACCGTGAAACCGACCTCCGGCAGCGCGGGCAGGCGGCTGCGGTACGCCGCGGTCGTTATCGCCAACGGCCATAACTGGGACCCGTTCCTGCCCGAGTACCCCGGCCAGGAGACTTTCCGCGGCGAAATCATGCATTCTTTGTCGTACAATGACTCCAGCCAGCTTCGGGGACGCAGTGTTCTCGTCGTCGGTGCCGGGAACTCCGGCTGCGACCTTGCCTGCGAGGCCGCGGTCACTGCCGAGAAGTGCTGGCACTCCACCCGGCGCGGCTACTGGTACATCCCCAAATACATGTTGGGGCACCCCGCCGACCAGCTCGCACACCGGATGTCGTGGGTACCGGCAATGTTTCGCCGTAAGTTCCGGGAATACCTGGTGAAGCGGCTCGGCGGCGATCCGACTCGGTTCGGGCTACCGGCGCCGGACCACCGCATCGACCAGTCGCACCCGATCGTCAACAGCCACATCCTGCACCACATCGGGCACGGAGCCATCGCGCCGAAACCGGATATTGAACGGTTTGACGGCCGCCACGTGCATTTCACTGACGGAACCTCGTGCACACCCGATGTCGTCATCATGGCGACGGGATACCATCCGCGGTTCGACTTCTGTGACCCGGAACTGTTGGGCGCCAGCGGTGGAGACCCGACCCCGCGGCTGTTCGCGCACATGTTCTCGCCGAGTTCGGAAACGCTGTTCGTCGCGGGGCTGCTGGAGGCCGACGTCGGCATCTTCCCGCTCGTGCATTGGCAGACAGTCGCGATCGCGAAGTGGCTGCGCACCCGAGCTAACGATCCGCAACGCGCGAAGGAATTCCGAGCGCAAGTGGTGACGGAAGCCGACACGAAGTATGCCGGCGACATGAACGACAGCCCTCGCCACCGCTTCGAAGTGAACCACGGCCGTTACGTGGAATCACTGGCCCGGATCATTAATACTTTGGACAAAGAATCGGATGGTGCCTGAAGTGAGCGTTGAGGCGTGGCAGCGGCGGTATGAATCGGTACAGGTTCCGGCTGTCGTTCGCGAAGTGACGTCAGTGATGCCGGAGTACGACGCCACCGCTCCGCCCGTGTTGTGCGTGGCCGGCGACGACCGCGGTGCGAACGCCTTCACGCAGACCTGGCTGGGGCACCTGGCTTCGCGCGGTCACGAAGCGCATGCGGTGAGCGTGCGCGGTCAGGGCGCGACCCCGAAGGCCGGTGGGGGCACCGCAGGCAGAACACATGACGTGGTGCAGGCGGCGTCTCGACTGCCGCGTCGATCCATTCTCATCGGACACGGATTCGGCGCGATGTATGTCGTACACGCGCTGCTGCGTTATCCCGCCGCCGCCGCGGTGCTGGTGGCCCCGCGAGGCGTCAAAGCCTCGGTCGGCAGGCCCGCCGGTGATCCACCGATCCTCGTCGCCGGTTGCCCGGACGATCGCAAGGCCCCGGAGAAACGGCTCGATGCGGTGGCGGCCGCGTATGGCTCGGAGCCGTTGCTGTTTTCCGGCATCGGCCACGACTTCATGACCGACGCCGGCTGGCAGGCGCCGCTGGACGCGATCATCGATTGGCTGCAGGCAGACAAAGCCGTGTGACGGTGCTAGACGATCGCGCCGTTATCGTCGCTGCCGTAGTCGTCATCGTCTTCGTCCGGTTCGGGGCGGAGACGCCATACGAGCATCCAGGCACCGCCCAGTAGCGCGGCAATACCGCCCAGACGCCCGATCGTGTCCGTCGTGTTCAACAGCATCGGGGACACGATGAGAGCCAAACCGCCCAGCACCAACAGCACACCAATGACGGCCGGCGCGGATGGACGGGGGACTGGCGGGGGAGGCGGCGGAACGTAGTTCTCTTCCGGGTCGTCGGGGTCTTCGGGCAGCGGCTCGTCCCACAGGTCCAAAAGGGTGCGGTCATCCTCTTTGGGGGCCGAAGGAGTGAGCGGGGGCGGGTCGTTCTCGGGTTCGGGCGTAGTGTCGCCGTCTTCGAGCTCGGGGGTGGCCGCGTCGTGGAAGTGGGCTATGAGTTCAGCGAAACGCTTATCGACTTCCTCGGGATCTAGTTCGCGAGGCTCGTCGGGTACCTCGTCATGGGCGGAGGGGTCTTCGGTGCTGCCGTAATCGGGTGGATCACGGTCAGAGTCGTCGTCATGCGGGTTGCTCATTATGTCCCCTGCAGCACAGTCAGTCGCTCCGCCACGAATTCGGCTGTGCCTTCGCACAGCTGTTGGGCGTCGTAGTCCAATGGGGCCACATGATAGCTACGCGGCAGAACGTGGTCGGCGACATCCTTGGAGCGTATGCCCTTCAGCAACATCTGCGTGTTGACCGTGTCCACGACGTGGTCGACGGCACTATGAAAAACCCGGACCGGCAGCGTGATCTTGTGAAGGTCCTTACGGACGAGTTTCCAGAGCACGCGCAGGGAGTTCAAAGCGGCCAGCGGCACCTTCGAATAGCTGGTTTCGATCCCTCCTGGTTTGGCGATGTCGCTACCGATCCCCGGCACGGTACGCACGAACGGGTGAATAAACGGAACCAGGTAGTTCACTGTCGGGCGGGCATCGAACAGGGACGGGTTGCACGCGACGAGGCCCGCGAGTTCGTCGTTGCGTTCCTCGGCTAGGCGCAGGACCAGGGTGCCGCCCATGGAATGGCCGCACACGAACACCGGCTTACCGCGGTTCAATGCGGCGTCGACCGTGCGTTCGAGCTCGCCGTACCAGTCGGGCCAGCGGGTCTTTGCCATGTCCTGCCAGCGGGTTCCATGCCCGGGCAGTCGGGGGGCGGCGACGTGGTAACCGCACTCGTGCAGGTATTCGGCCCAGGGGCGGATCGAGGCCGGTGTACCGGTGAAACCGTGACAGAACACGATGGAGGCCGGAGCGTCTGGACCGGCGTCCAAATGGATGGGCTCAGCGCCTTTCATGACGGACACCAGCGCGCACCTCTTTCGTCATCGATACCTTGAGAATCTTTGCATGGACGGACACTCGTTATAAGCACGGTACCTGCTGGGGTTCAGCGCGGAATGGTTCGTGAGTAGTCTCTAGTCACCACCATTGACAGGAAGAACTAGGGAACCATTTTGCTGTATAACGCGCTGAAGTGGGTAGTCGTTGGTCCGTGGCTTCGGATGATCTATCGACCCAAGGTCGAGGGCTTGGAGAATATTCCCGCGCACGGCCCGGCGATAGTGGCGAGTAATCATGTGTCGTTCTCCGATTCGATCTTCTTGCCGTTGGTGGTGCGGCGCAAGATCGTTTTCATCGCTAAGTCTGAGTACTTCACCGGTAAGGGACTCAAGGGCTGGGGCAGCCGTACTTTCTTCACCGGTGTGGGTGCGATCCCGGTGGATCGCTCCGGAGGGAGGTCCGCGCACGCCGCGTTGGAGACGGGTATGCGGGTGCTGCGCGAGGGAGAGCTGTTCGGCATCTACCCCGAGGGCACGCGTTCTCCTGACGGCAAGCTGTATCGCGGCAAGACCGGGGTGGCGCGTTTGGCGTTGAAATCGCAGACTCCGGTCATCCCGGTGGCGATGTTGAACACCGGCGAGCTCCAACCGATCGGTAAGCGCTTGCCGAGCATCGGCCGGGTCCGCATCAAGATCGGCGAGCCGATCGACTTCTCCCGGTACACGGGCATGGCCGACGAACGCGTCGTGGAGCGGGCCGTCACCGATGAGATCATGTACGCGCTTATGGAACTGTCCGGGCAGGACTACATCGACGAGTATGCGTCCAAGTCGCGGGCGCTGAAACGTCAGGCGGATGCCTCGGCCGCGCAAGCCGAGGCGGTGCGTGCGCAACGCGACCGTGACGCCGGCGGGTGACCTAGCGGCCGCGATCGTGGAATGCCGGGACGCGGCAGCATCCCCGCCCACGGGGAGGTCCTATTCGTATTCCGCGCACGCTCTGTAATAGATATTGCGCGACGAGAACTCGAACTTCATCGGTTCCGGGACAGAGACCTCGACAGCTTCCGCCCGGATCTCGCATTCGGCCTCGAAGGAGCCATCCTCCGAGTCTGCGGTGATGACGGCGTAGCCGGGTGCAGTGGTCGTGTGTTCGATCGTGCTGACGGCGTCCCTTGCGTTGATGTAGGTGTATGCGGGAGTGAATTCCAACTGTGGGTATGTCGTGATTTCCCACTTCACATTTTTGATGTTCTCGTATCTGTCGGACGACGTTTCGACTGAAGGCCCTTCGTGAGCGCCGAAAGGGCACCCCGAGGGAGTTATCGTCGATTCGGTCGCGCACTCGTCCAAGTACTTCTCGAAACCCTGCTGGGCCGCTGTCTGGGCCTTGTTTCGGAGCTGTACCTTCGGCCGGGCATCGTTATCGAGCGCGACTGCTTCGGTCGCCCACAGCACATCGGTATCGCCCTTGGGAAGCCGGTACATTGTCGAGTCCGCCATCATCCGATGGGGCCCAGGGAAAACGAAGTACTCGGACTCGTCGGGCGCCGTCTCGACTGTAAGCGTGGCGTTATCCATCGACACCGGCTGGATCTCGAATGACGCCATGTTGACGATGGCATACGGCTGCCGGAGCCACATCTGGTCCTGCTCCTGCACGACATTGAATCCGCTGAGGACTTCCTGGTCGCCGTGACTGAGTGTGGTGGACACGTGCGTAACCGATTGCGTGCCATCCTCGGTCTTGTGTCCCAATACCGGTGACTCGTATTCCCAGTCTGTCCGAAGTGCTTCATCGATAAGGAACGAGTCGTCGTGGTCGCAATGGCCGTCCTCACACAGATATGAGCGATCCTTCTCACCACCGTCCGCGATTGCGATCGCCGCCTCGGCATCGCCTTGCTGCAAGGCAGCGAGATAATCGTCAACGAGCTGGATCTCCTCGTCGGACAACTGCGGAATCACGGCCAAACCGGTCACTACCAAGATCGCGCACGCGCCACTGATAACCGCGTTGCGGACGGGATGCTTCTTGAGTGCTTCCCACAACGCGACTCCGCGTTGTTTGATTGTGATTTTTTCCCGAGCCTCATCGCTGGACATGGCTAGCCATCCTTCTTAGAGAAATCGCACTCGTAGACACCGTCGCCTGTGCCGCTCTCGAACTCGAACTCATTGCCGCGTGTGAGATGTGCGTACGTCAGTTGTGGTTCGAAGTCGCATTCGGCGCGGAACGAGACGTCCTCGCCGTCCACTACCTCGGTTCCCGTGACGGCGATTACGCCCGCTTGCGCGACTTCCACACCGAAGATGTACGCAGCATGGTCATTCCGTTTTTGCTTGCTGACTTTGATTGTCGGGTACTCGACGACGCTCCAGCCGATATCTTTGACGTGGTACGGCGGATCTCCACTGCGGTCAGCCGGAAGGAAGCCGGGCTCGAAACCGAATGGACAACCGGGCGGGTTAGGAAGCGTCGATTCCGCGCAGGCGTCGACCTTAGCGTTGAGGTCATCTTGGGCATTCGACCCTGCTTGCGGTTCCGGTTCCCATTCGAAGTCGACCACGGTTGATTGGGGCCGCTGCACGTCGGCCGTCGGCACGATGACCCATTGAGAGTCCGTAAAGGATACAACTTCGTTGTTTTCGTAGAAGCTATAAGAGCCGGGGAACAGCGGGTATTTGCCCGTTGGTCCTGTCTCTCCGTTTACCTGTGCAAAATCGTATGGGGCATCGGTGAAATCGACATTCACGAATGGCTCCTCGATGTACCATTTTCCGTTGGCGTCCTGCGAGGTGTTGAACCCTCCTTTGACTGTGGTGTCGTGTGTGGAGAGCTCGACTTCGATGTCCGGGACCAGGTTCCCTGTCGACTCGTGTTCGGTGAACCCAGTCAGGTCCCATTCGTTCGACATTGCCTCAGGGGTGAGGAAGCGCGCTTGCTCACCCGTAGGACGATCGCGCACGTATTCGAATGCAGCATCCATGTCGCCGTCGCGGATCGCGTTCAGATACGACATGACCGTGTTGGCGGGACCCTCGCCAATCGTGCGCGATACACCGATGCACCCGGCCACCACTACGGCTGTGGCAACGGCGGCAATGATCGCTTTGCGGTGTTTCACCCATCTCGACATCGGTGGTTGTGGGGTCGCAGGTGGATCGAGCGGGGCCGTTGGGGCCTTGCCAGTGTCAGTTGTCATTTCTGCTCCGTAGGGGGCATGGTGCTTCGTCGGAATGCTTGGGTTTAGCGATAATCGACGCAGTCGTTGTATTCCAGGGGATCGGCGAAGAACTGGAATTCATCCGGTTCGGGGACTCGAACGATGAGGTCGGCGGTGAACGCGCATTCGGCCTCGAACGGCTCCGGGGTCGAAGCGGATACCGTCAGGTAGCCGTATTCGACAACCGTCGCCTTCATGTGCGGGGCTCGATCCTCGAAATCACGCACGCCGGTACTGCGGAATTCCAGGCGGGGGTACGTATCGACTTCCCAGGAGACCTTGCCGAAATCCTCATCCGCGTCGAAGTCGGCGGCAGTGTTCAATCGGTGCGGTAGGACACCGAACGGGCAGGCTTTCGGTGACAGTTGCGTGGATTCCGCGCATTCATCGAGCCGTGCCTCGAACGCCTCCTGAGCGGACGTTGCGACCTCGTCTCGCACCGTGGCCATGGGCAGAGGCGGGTTGCTGTCGCCCGGCACCCACAGGACGTCAGCGGACCCGTCGATGGTGTGGACCGTCGAGTCCGCCAGGATCTGATGAGCGCCGGGGAAAGCGAAGACCAGGCCATCGCCGGAGTCAGTCACTGTTTCCGTAGCGTCGTCGATCGTCACGGGGTCGGCTTGCAGATCGTGTAGATTCACGACAGCGTAGGGTCTGCTCAGCCACATTTCCTCGCGTTGTTCCATTACGTCGAAACGGCTGAGCGCCTCCTGTTTCCCGTGAGTCAGTGTCGCGTACACAGTGGTGGTGAGTACGTCGTCCATCTTGGTTTGGGATCCGATCTCGACGGTGTGGTAGTCCCAGTCGGTGCCCACCGCCTCATCTGTCAACAGCGCATCCGATGGAGTGTTCGAAGAGTCCATATCGTACGATCGGCCTGAGTGTCCTGCGTCCGCGATGTCGATGGCCTTCTGGGCGTCTTTGTGCCGCAACGCGGACAGGTAATCGTCGACGAGCGCCATTTCCTTAGTCGAATTGTTGGGGGTCATCACCACCGTCGCCACGGCAATCGCGCAGCCGCTGACCACGATGGCCGCGCTGCGCCACGGTCGTGCCCTACACCACCTCGCGGTGGCGAGTATCCGTTGGTGTACCGAAGAGAGTAGGCCGGTGTATGTCATCTTGCGCACGTCAATCACTGCCTTCCGTGTTCGCAGTCCGCACCCGGTGTGAAATCGCTGCTGAGGTCGATTTCCCCACCTTCAGCGATGTGTACGCTCCAGGTCGTCCCCGATATGGGGCATTCGAGCGTGAATTCCTCGGTTCTTCGATCCACGACCCTGGTGCCACTCAATGTAGCTATTCCCTCTTGGACGATCTCCGCGGTGAACAGCGGTGGAGACCTGTCGTACCTCTCGGGTGCAGTCTCGTCGACCTTCACCATCGGGTAGTCCTTGATGGTCCAGTGCAAGTCTTTCGGCGTGAATGGGAGGCTGCCTTCGCTCGGGTGCCGCGAGACGGAGGTCCCGAATGGGCAGTTGGACGGATCGGATACCAGGGCTTCGGCGCAAGCATCGAGTTGTGTGTTGACGGCTTCTTGTATCCGGTCCGGGGCGTTGTCACCAAGTTCGATGTCGGCATCGGCAGATACGGGGACCTGCGATGAATCGTGGCGCGGCATCATCAACTGTGGCGTATCCTGAATCGACAGCAGCCCGTCGATGTCGTGCCGGAATGTATATGCGCCCGGGAACACCCTATAGACCCCAGGTTCTGCGACTTCACCGTTGACCTCGGCGTATTCGAATGGCGAGCCGAGGAACTCCACGTATTCAAACGGGTCGTCTATGTACCAGTCGCCCTTCTCGTCCTGATCGGCATGGAAGGACGCGTGGGCGACGCTGCCGTGTGACTCGATGCTGGCGTTGACTTCGTCATCGCCGTCACGGGTGGGGCCGGAGACACCGACTATCGACCAGTCCTGCGACATTGCTTCGGGCACGAGAAAGCGTGCTTCCTGTCCGGTGGGGCGGTGCTCCACGTATTCAAGCGCGGCCTCCACGTCGCCGTCGTGGATGGCCTCGAGATACGAGCGGACTGTGCCTTCGGCGTCAGGTATCAACCTCGCCGTGACGATGCCTCCCATCACTACGAGGAGGAGGACGATCGCGACAACGCCGACACGGCGCCGGTGGCGCCGCCAGCGTGTCGACCACGTTTCGGGAACGAAATCGTGGCGTTCCCGGCGCATGCGGGCCAACACCGCTTGTCGAGTGGCTCGGGAGGCGGTTGAAGAATCGTCTGAGGACTCGGCGGTTTCAGTTGTCATGTGTGCTCCGTGAGTTTCGGTCGCCCGATGGGGGATAGAAAGGCGTCCTTATGCGGTAGTACAGAGTCCGGGTGGCCTGTTTTCCGATGAGTCGAAGGACATCCGCTGATCGGCCGTCCAATTGCCGATCACATTGCCGATCTCACATTCCACACTGAACTTCTTGCCCTTGGACTTACCGGACAATGTGGCCCAACCTGGGTCTGTGACGGCGGCCGTCACCTTGGTTCCTGAGACCCTGAAGTCGAACTCGGGATACGTCTCGATCTCCCATTCCAGGTCCTTGAGATCGCTGAAGCTACCGTCATTGGTCCAAATGCCTTGGGGATCCTCGTCGTCCCAGCCGATATCGTCGCCACCGAAGGGGCAATTCTTGGGATGTGTTGCGGTCGACCGCGCACATTCGTCCAAGCGGTCCTTGACTGCCGTGTTCGCCGCGTCCTCTCCCTTATCCGTGAAGTGCAGATCTGGCACCGACAATTTGATCGGTGCCGGCGGCATAGCCATCAGGCTCGACTGCGGGTCCTTGGACTCGAACAGATCCGAACCGGTGAACACCTCGTGAGCACCCGGGAAGATAGCGACCATTGACGGTGACGCCTCGTCGATACTCACCGCGGTGCCGTTGATGGCGAGGACGCTGTCTTGGAAAGCCCCAGTATCGATGTATGCGAAGGGCTTTTCCAGGTAAACTCCGTCCTCGCGCGAATCGTCGACGACGGTGAACAGCCCTCGCAACAGCTGATCCTCGTGGGTTCCCGTCGCCAGGACGCGCGTCAGTTCGACGACCCGGTCGTCGGTTTCGTGCACGATTTCGGTGTTGATCTCGCGGACTGATTCCGTCGCCCAATCTGTACCGGTCGCGTCGTCGGTCAAGAAGTCACTGGCGATGACGCTGCGGCGGGTGTTGTCCCCTCCGGTCGGCGATTTGAGGGCCCCGTCTGTGTCGCCCCCACCGGCGATCTCCAATGCCGCGGACGCGTCACCGTCCTGAAGTGCGGACAGGTATTCGTCGACGAGCCTTTCCGACGTCGACGCCGGTGCGGGGACGACCAACACCGTCGCGACACCGATCGCGATGCAGGCTCCGCTGGCCGCGATCGTGAGCACCTTGTGGCGCGCAAACCAGGAGTACCAGGGTTTTCGGGGTGTCTCGGTTTCGGTTTCATCGTTGCTGTCGCTTATGGCTTCGGTCATTGCTCGTCCTTGAAGAGGTTCGGTGGGATTCAGATCTACTGAGTACTATGTGTTCTCTCGGCACTGCGTGGAGGAGCCGGTGTCGGATTCGGCCGTGAATTTGATCTGCGTGTCGGCATCGACACGGGCCCAGATTTGGCCGCTGATGGCACATGTGGCGTCGACGCTCTCGCCTTCCGCCGTCTTTGCGGTGATGACGGCCTCACCGGGTTCTTCGACGACGCCGTTGATGGGGTCGTACTCGCCGGTGACCCAGTTGATCTGTGTGTCCGCTATGAAATGGACCGTGGGCTCGCTTTCGATGCGCCACTGCACGTCCTTTAGCCCGACATAGGCGTTCTGAGCGGTACTCACATAGTCGTCGTCGGCATGGGAGGCGGCCCTAAACGGACAATGCTGCGGAAAGACGTCCGAAGACTCCGCGCACTCGTCGAGATATTCCGTGAAAGCGTCCCGCAGCTTCGTGCGCATGTCCTTGCGTAGATCCGCCCCTGGCGGTGAGAAGTTGCTGCCGCCGGCCGTCCACAGCACGCGGGAATCCTCTTCGTTGGGTTCATATACTTCGGACGCTTCGGCGAAGACATGCGTACCGGGGAACACCAGATACGGCTCGACCTCGTTTCCGAACTCGATGGCGTGCGTGGCTTTGTCGATAGTGACCGGATTCGTATCGAGTCCCGAAAAGTCCGTCTGCGCATAAGGCTGGATGAGCCATTGACCGTCTTCGTCGGTACCGACGTCGAACCGGCTGAGGACTTCGGTATCGCCGTCGGCCAGTGTGGCGTAAACCGGCGTGCAATCGCATTGCGGTCCGCGCTCGGGGGCCCCCAGCTCCAGCGAGTGGTACTCCCAGTCGGTGCGCAGGGCGTCGGAGGTCAGAAAAGAGGGGTCGTAGGCGATGGGGTTGTCCCGGTTGAAGGTCTTGAATGACCGTTCGGCTTTACCTCCGTCCGCGATGTCGATCGCCGCCTGTGCGTCGCCGTCCTGCAAGACGGACAGGTAGTCATCGACGAGCCCGACCTCCTTCGGGAACAGTTTGGGTATCGCGATAAAACCGGCAATGATCAAAACGACGACGGCGACGAGGCCCAGTTTGATCCGGCCGCGGTACGGCCGCAGCCGCGCTACGGCATCGCGAACACGTTCGGTGCGGGTCTTGACTATCTCGAGTCTTGGCTCTTCAGTGTTCATGTAGTGGGCTTCCCGTCTGTAGACACAATGGGCTATAGCTGGCAAACGCGCTCGCGTACGGGATCAAACGGATGCAGGGACAGCTCGGATCGCTGATCGGCTGTCACTGTGTATCCCTCAAGGTTGACTTCGCAGTCGATCGAGAAATCGACTTGTTTGCCGTAACGGTCGTATCCCTTGCCGCGCAGTTGTATGACGCCACTGTCCTCAACCACCACGGTGGCCTGGCGTGTGGACGATTCGAACACGGGACTCGTCTGGCTCTTCAGATTGATGCGCGGGTATTCCTTGACTGTCCATTGCAGATCGCTCGGGGATTCGAGCCCGTCGTCGCCGGAGACAACGCCTTGCGTACCGAATGGGCACGCGTGCGGTTGCAGTACCTTGAAGCGTTCCGCACACTCATCGAGTTTCGACTCGAGCGCATCCTGAGCCTTCTTCACAGCAGTGTCCGTGACCTTCCATTTCGTCGGTGGCGTGCGCCCAGACTCCATGGAATCGTCGGAAATGCTGTCATCGTCGTATTCATCAATAGTGAGCAGCTGCGGTTCCTCAGACCTGTCGAACGTGTCGTCAGCACTCTCGTAGAAGGTGTAGGCGCCGGGGAAGAGCACATAGGTCCTGGCAGGGGCAACCAGTCCGTTGACCTCGGCGTAGTCGTACGGCAAACCGGCGAAGGAAACCTCCACGAAAGGGTTCTCGATCACCAAGCCGTTGGGCGTGTCTCGGGTTGTGAGGGACAGCGTTTCTTTACCGGTCTTCGCGGACATTTCAGCGACGACCATGCCCTCAGTGAATTCGTCGTCCTTGACGGAATTGATCGTCCACTCGTCGCTCAGCGCTTCCGGCGTCAGAAACTGTGCGCGTGCGCCCGTGGGTCGATTGCTGACATACGACATCGCCGCGTCCACATCCTTGTCGCGGATGGCCTCCAGATAGTTCCGCACAACCGAGACCGGCGTCGGTTGTGCCTGGAAGCCCACGGCCATGACCCCCGCGAGTACGGCGAATGCGATGGCGATCACCATCAGCCGGAACCAGATCGGACCGATCCGGTCACTGAGGCGGGACGGTCGCTGAGCCTCGATGGCCGCCCGTTTGGCGTTCAGCGCGCGCCTGGTGTCTTCAGCAGTCTTGGTGGTCACAGTGCTCTTTCGTGTTGATGGCGTTGCTTGTGGGTGCGGTGAACGGGCGCGCGAGCGCATCCGTGTTGTCGTTTCGGAACGTGTCACGTGGCTGTCGCAGCCTCGCATCGGGAGGCTGCGCGGACCGGTAGGGCTTGGTGGTTACGCGGCGAGGTGTGGGTGGCGGCGTGAACGCGGTTGTGGTCAGTCCTGATACCGGCAGGTCGTGGAGCTGAGCTTTACCGAGGGTGTCCCGTCGGAGGCGAAGTAGACCGACGAACCGTCCAGGTTCATTTCGCACTCCTTGCTGAACGGCTTATCGGTGTCGGTGTTCGTGCCGGTGAGCTCGACCGTTCCGGGCTCCGTGGTCGAGATAGCGAGAGATCCGAAACTGTCGGCCACCACGTCCGTGGCGGGATACTCGACGAGGTCCCAGCTCAGGTCCCGGAGCGTATGGACGTCTTCGTTCTTGCCGAGTATGTGCTCGTCAAGCCCGAACGGGCACCCGTCCGGCGACAACGTCGCATACGTAAGGCACCCGTCGATGACTGTCTCGACTTCCTGCTCTACCGCCTCGGCACCCTTTTTGGACACCGTGAGGCCGGTCAAGGTGACCAACTCCGCTGCCGGATCGCCGAAGGTCACCATTTCGGGAGCTTGGCGCGTACGCACCGATTCGTTCGAGGGGTAGAAGTCATAGATGCCCGGGAGTAGGTAGTAGGCCTGGTCGCTGCGTAGCGGAGCGATGACGTCGTTGATCTGGGAGTAACGCAGGGAAGAAGGCTCGAACATGACCTGGTACAGCTCGCTGCTGATGCGCCAGCCTTCATCATCGACGTAATCGAGTTCGACGGTGCTGTCGACCTCACCGTCGGGGCCGTCGATCGTGATGTCTACGGAGCGTCGCTCGTCGTCTTCGCCGTCGGCTTCCTCGACCCGCGTCACCTCCCAGCCGTCGTTGCCCAAGGCATCGCGGGTGAGGAACCGGCCGGCTTCGCCCGTAGGGAACGAGTGCATAAGAAGCAATGCTTCTTCCGCATCTCCGTCCTTAATGTGGGCGAAGAAGTCGGAGACGATGCTTTCGGGTTTCGAGGGCAGTGGATTTCCGACTGCCTTTCCCACCACGATGAGCAGCATCACCGCGGCGATCGCGGCGACCGCCGTGATGGCTGAACGCTTGCTGAATCGTGGCGAAGGCAGGGGCGGTGCCGATTTCGATGGCCGCTTAGTCGCGGCATGGGTATCAATGTGGCCTAGGCCAGCCATAGTGGATCTCCGTGTGTGTGAGGGTGGGGGTCCCGTATTACGGGGCTACAGTACCTTGTGTCTTTATAAGTACCTACAAGGGGCGCAACCGTGTGGATTAGACAACACTTGGCAAAATAGAAGAAACACAAAGGATGCTAGTGCGAGCTATTGGCCGTCATGCGCATTCCAATTTCACCGGCGGCTGATCGAGACGGATGCCCAGCGCATCGGCAGAGGACTCGAAGAAGATCGACTTC
>DXIM01000142.1 GCA_019112895.1 Candidatus Stackebrandtia faecavium | reverse complement strand
CGTGCCGAGGACGCAAGCAACGAATCGTCTGACGCGACCGCACCGCAACCAACATCTAAAGACGCGCCGAAGCCTCCCCCGGGGCCGTTCCCTCCGCGGGGGCCGCGTCCACCTCAAGCCCCGTTCCGAAGCAGCGCACCGGTGCCACCACGTGCACCGCAGAGCTCGAGCGTGCCGCCGCCTCCGGCGTCGGGGCAGCCTCCGGCGCGTGGTGCGGCGCGTCCGCCCGCGCCTCCGGTTCAGGGTTCGTCGCCGTCGGGGCAGCAGCCTCCGTCGTCGGGAAGTCCCGACCAGCGGGACCCGTCCGCGGGACAGGGATCGCAGGAGGCTCCGGGATCTCGGGCTTCGGCAAATGTTCCGGGTGCACAAATGCGCAGACTGGGCGGCCCGAAGAAGGCTCCTTCCGACACTGGATCGGCCGGTACCGTTCCGCAACAGCCCCCCGCTCCGCAGTCGGGTCCGCCGGCTGGGCAGGCACGTCCACCCGCAGCGCCCCAATCGGGTCCACCCGCAGCGCCGCAGTCGGGTCCGCCGGCCGCACCCCGTTCGGGTCCGCCGGCGCAGGCTCCGCAGTCGGGTCCTCCGGCTGGGCAGGCACGTCCGCCGGCGGCTCCGCAGTCGGGTCCGCCTGCAACGCCACGTTCGACTCCTCCGGCTGCGCCCCGTTCGGGTCCTCCGGCGCAGGCGCCTCAGTCGGGTCCGCCGGCTGGGCAGGCACGTCCGCCCGCTGCGCCCCAATCGGGACCGCCGGCAGCGCCGCAGTCGGGTCCACCCGCAGCGCCTCAGTCGGGTCCGCCGGCTGGGCAGGCACGTCCACCCGCAGCGCCCCAATCGGGTCCTCCGGCGCAGGCTCCGCAGTCTGGTCCGCCAGCCGCGCCACGTTCCGGTCCGCCGGCAGCGCCCCAGTCCGGGCCCCCGGGGCAATCGCCGCTGTGGCCGGGCCAAGACGGTCAGAGGGCAGGAAACCAGCCAGCGTTCCCACCTGTCGGCGGACGTCCCAATCCTGCACCCGCCGCCAACGCTGAGGGGCCGACCGGGCAAATCTCCCCGACAAGCCCCGCGCCGCAACTTGGTAACGCCCCGACCTCGGCGGCTCCGGCCAGCGGTCCGCCCGTATCGGGAGCGCCAACGTCCGGAAGCGCACCCGTCTCCGGCCCGCCGACATCCGGCAAACCATTCTCGGGCCCGCCAGTATCGGGCTCGCCGACATCAAGTAACCCGTTCTCCGGCCCGCCGGTGTCCGGATCTCCTTTCTCGGGGGGACCGGTTGGCCGCCCATTGTCGGTTGCGCCAACATCGGGAACCGTTTACGGACTGCCGTCCCTCGAAGATGCCCCGGCCGTGGTCCCCACAGTGGGCCGCCCGATCGACCAACTGGCTTCACGAGGTCATGAGGCTAACGCCCGTGCCCTCGAACTCATGGTGACGCCGGCACCTCCCTCCGGGCTCGTCTTGGGCCGCGATGCGGACCAGAAACCCGTGGTGGCGCCGTTGTTCCGTCCCGATGCGGTGAAAGCCACGGTCGTCGGTGGTGCGTTCGCCGCACGACTCGTCGTTTTCCGGGCATTGGCTATCGGAGCCCGCGTCGCGGTCTGCACCACCCGGCCGCAGGTGTGGGAAGGGCTCGGTAAGGCCGCGACCGGCCGCGATGACCGTGTGGCGGTGTTGCACGGGGACCGGCCCGTCACGGTGGACGCGAACCCGCATTCACCGGCGTTGTACGTCTATGACGTGGGTGAGCACGGCACCTCCACGAATCCCATCCTGGGGCCGTGGCGGACACAGCTGACGATCCTGCCGAAGATGAATCTGTACGGTTCGCAGGCGCTGGAGGAGTCGCACGTCACGATTCTGCAGCGGATCCATCCGGAAGAAGTGGCGGCCGCTACGTCGACATTGCGGCTTAGCAACGACACGATTGGCCTGCTGCAGATGCTGTATGACGACATGTTCGCCATGCTGCGCGTCGGAGCGAAGGAACGTTACGTGTGGGCGACAGCGACGTCAGTCGAGAAACGCATGTTCGGTGAGCCGGTGCGCGACCAGTAAGTCGACCATCGACCGAAAACGGCCCGGACCTTGAATATTCAAGGTCCAGGCCGTTTTACGCGGTCACGTCAGTTGTGCCAACTTTCGAGGTAGCGCTTGGCTATGTCCTTGGCGTGTTGGGCAACCTGCTCGGGGTCGGTCCCGTCGTACAGCGAAACACGGGTATAGAAATACGTGTTCGCGTCGCGAAGGTGAAGGCTGTAGTCGACCGTTTGGTCGCCTTCACCGGGGGTCCGTTCCACCGCGAACGCCGACATGTCGAGGTCGTCGACGGTCGTGAAGGCGGTCGTGTCGCTTGCGCCGTCTTCCGCGTTTTTCCGGGCATGTTCGAATGAGTTCTTCGCGCTCGCGTCACGTTCGAACACTTCGGCATAGACCTGAATGTTCCCGCCGGCGCCGTCATCGCCCAACGAACCGTCGCAGGTCTGCTCGGTCTTGTGAGTTTTCGCGTCGACTTCATTGCGAAGCACCTTGAAGGAACCGGATCCCGGAACATCGCCCAGGACGTCCGCATTCAGCAGATCGCATGGTTTCTCCAGCGGCGAATAGGCGTTTTGATCCTCGACAGCGTCGTCGCCACCCGAGGTGAGCCACCAGATACCTCCGCCGAGGACGGCAACCAGGAGTACCACGATCCCGGCAACACCCAATTTCGCGAGAGGGGAAGCCTTCTTCGCGCGTTTGCGGGCGCGATATTTGACCCGGTCGTCCGCCCGGTTCTGGGTTGGATCTGAATCGTCGGTGATTCCGCCCGGGTTCCGCGCCTCCGGCGGCACGTAACCGAGCTTGCCGATCATCCGGGTGTTTTCCTCGTACGACCATTGGTCCGTAGCGGGTTCGAAATGGTCCTTGCCGCGTTCATCGAACCGTTCCGGGGCCCGCGGATGCGGCGCTGGCTCGGGCCGGGGCGTTTCAGGAGGCCGCCCATATGGGGGTGGCGGCATTGAGGGCCCGTTGTGGCGCGGACCGGGAACGTGAGGGCGAGGGGGGTTGGAATGACGCCCATAAGAGTCATCTTCGTAGGGTCGTCGCTCATTCATGCCGTCACCTCGACGCGCCTTGGGCGCGGTATTGCAGGATTCGTGTGGTTCATGTGTGCTCCGCTCGAACACGATGTTGTTTGTGGCGATGCACGTCGGTCGCGATCGCGGCTATGAAAGGGTATCGGGCCGTCTCAGCGCGCTCACGGGAAGGCTTGCGTTCCTGCGGCCCGCGGCATCTGGGGGTACCGCAATCTCAGGCTGCACTGGCCTTCAAGACCGCTTCGGTCAACGAAACGAGGAGGTCCGGTTCGTTACCGTCCGCTAGGTCTCCTTCCAGGTCGATCTGGGCCTCGACCAACATGGTTCCGTCCAGGACATATACCCCGGTGAGGTCGCCTTTCCCAATCATGCACGCCCCGGGGGTATCGGCCGACTTCGTCAAGACGCTGCCTTGCTCCCAGGCGCCCTCCAACTCTTTGCGCGAGTCGCAGTCGGGAGCTTCAATCTTAGACTTGTAGTACGCTTTCGCGGCGGCAGAGTTGCCGTTGATGTAGGCGGTGACGTGGATTTGCCCTTTGTCGTCACTGGAATAGTCGCCGATAGCGACCATACAGGTGGATTGTGACCTGTCACCAGTCGTGTTCGTGTCGTTGACTGTTTCCATGACCTCACCGTAGCTTTTTTCGGCAGCGTCGAAATTCAATGCACCACAGAGGTCATCGATTGGTTTGTATTCGCGCGGCTTGTGCTTCTCGGCATCGTCACCCCCGTGGTCGTCCGTGTTTTCCTTGCCGGACTCTTTCCCCTCGCTTGCAGTAGTGCCGGTCTCGTTGTCGAATGTTCCGGTGAAAAACAGGATCGACACCGCCACTAGCGAGACGACGATGACTCCAACGACCCCGCCGATGATCCAGCCCGTGGTCTTTTTGGATCCGTGCGGTTGCGGCGGCGGGGGCTGGGCCGAAAATTGTGGGGGCGAGCCCCCGAATCCATCTCCCGCGGGCGGCTGTCCGGGACCGTTGCGCGTGAAAGCTCCGGGGTTGTTGTGGCCTTGCGATCCATCGGCGCCTGGCTGCCCGGGCGGGGGCGGATAGGTCATTGAGCTGTCTCCTTGCAAGAGGGGGAGGGATGGACGGCACAAGCCGGCTCGTTGCCGGTCGCTTCATCGAATTATTTGATAGCTCGAGTTTAGAGGCTCAGCGGTCCCGGTTGAAACCAGAAACGGCCGGGTGAACGCATCTTCCGTTCACCCGGCCGTGATCGCAATGGACCTCGCGTATTATTCGGCCGCGATCTCCATGATCTGCTCACCGATACCGATCAGCATTTCGTCCTCGCTACCGTCATAAAATTCTTTAGCCGAACCGAGGCGCAGGTCGATCACGACATTGCCGCTAATAGCAGCCAATCCGGTGTTTTCTTCGTCGATTCCGAGATAGCAGGTTTTGCCATCGGGATCGCTGGCGGTCATACCGGAGTCCCAAGGACCGTCGTCGGCCTTGTCCGATTTATCGCAATGCGACAGTTCGTCTTCCCTCGAGGACTGCATGCTGCTGGCTTCGGTGTCGTCCGAGTACACGCTCGCCTTGAATTCGAAGTAAACGAATTCGTCGTCGAGTAGCGAACCGAGATAGCCGCTGCACGTGTAGATCTCGGTACTGCCCGAGTTGGTGGCCGACTGGGTCGGCTCTTCATCAGGCTTCATGTTGTAAGTGGATTCGAGCTCGCTGAAATCGATCGAATCGCACAACTTCTCGAGGCTGGCGTTTTCTTTCGGGCCCGTCGGCTCGCCCTCGGGGTCTTTCGATTCGTCCCCGCCGTCGGCGGCAGTTGGCTTGTCGTCGGGATTACTGTCGAACGTCCCGGTGATGAACAGGACCGATACGACCGCCAACAGGATGACGACGACGCCGATGACACCACCGACGATCCAGGCCGTGTTGTTATTGGAATCGGGCTGTGGCGGGTGTTGTGACTGTGGCGGGCCGAATGCCGGTGGGGCGCTATACGGATTGGTGCCCGGTACGCCGCTGGCGGGGTGACCGTAGGGGTCGGGCGCGCCGCCCGGCGGTTGACCGTAGGGGTCGGGTGCACCACTGGCCGGTTGCTGGCCGTACAGGTCGTACTGCTGCTGGCCATAGTGCCCGGCGCCGCTGGTCGGTTGTTGCCCATACGGATCGCCCGGGGGAGGGTAGCCCGGCATTCCCTGGTTGTACGGGTCGTTGGGGGGCATCTGATTGGGGTCGTTGCCGCCTTGCCATCCATCGGCGCCAGGCTGCCCGGGCGGGGGCGGATAGGTCATTGAGGTGTCTCCTTGTGCGTTGGGATGGCAACGGCGTTACATCGATGTGACAGCCACGAGCTCCGTGGGTTCACGCGAATGGGCCTTCATGGAACCAACAACAGTGATTGCATCGCCGTATAGCTCTTCGATCTTATGACGTTGGGGAAGACGCGCTTCATCCTGATCCCATAGCGTCCAAGGTCGCGTTGCTCACTTTGTGCAAGAGCCCGTTTGCCTCCTTGCAGTCGACGGTGTCGCCTGACACCACCAGGGTGAGCGACAGCACCGCATTACTCGACTGTACATGGATTCGACAATGGCGCTCCTGCTCGGAGTCGGCCATGATCACGTCGGTGGAGCGCTTACCGCCTTCCGAATCCTTGGCTATGTCGCGTCCTTTTTCTGTTTCGTAACTGACGGCCCCCGCGTAGGCGTCTTCGGCGGCCGAGACCGTGGACGCGATGCGAGCTTTGGCGTTGAGCGAGATCGCTGTGTAGTTGCCGGCGTCTTCTTCGGAGACCATGCGGATCTCGCAGGCGAACAGGGGCAGGTCGGCGTCCGGTTCGGAGGAGTCGTTGCGCGTTTCCTCTTCCGGGGTGAGTTCCTCGAACGGCGCCGTATCGACAGCGTCACACAACTTGCCGACCGACGATGCACGGAACTTGCCGGGGTCTTCGGACGCGTCGAAAACCCATACGATCGCGAACCCGACGACGATGAGTAGCGCAGCAATCGCGGCCAGTAGTCCGCCTGCTTTTAGGAACTGGGGTCCACGTGCGGGCCCGCGATGCTTACCGCGAAACGAGGCCGGCGGGCGTGTTCCCGCGGCAGGGGTGTGTGGCTCG
The DNA here is from genome assembly GCA_019112895.1 of Candidatus Stackebrandtia faecavium. GTDB lineage: Bacteria > Actinomycetota > Actinomycetes > Mycobacteriales > Micromonosporaceae > Stackebrandtia > Stackebrandtia faecavium. The sequence continues at coordinate 7,797 of DXIM01000142.1, read as the reverse complement.
TTACCCTGGGCAGTTATGAGCGTGACCTCCGTTTATCCACAGCTCGAGCCGCTGTTGCCCGAGGTGAGCAAGCCTATCCAGTACGTGGGAGGCGAGCTAGGTGCCGTTTCTAAGGATTGGGACCAAACCACTGTGCGTTGGGCATTGATGTATCCCGATGCTTATGAAGTGGGGGTTCCCAATCAAGGGGTGCAAATTCTTTATGAGGTCTTGAATGAGCGATCCGATGCTCTCGCGGAACGGACCTACGCAGTCTGGCCAGACCTCGAGGCGCTCATGCGCGAGCACAGTATACCGCAGTTTACAGTGGATTCACATCGTCCGGTTGGTGCCTTCGACGTGCTGGGCGTCTCCTTCGCGACGGAAATGTGCTATACGAACCTGCTCACGGCCCTCGACTTGGCCCAGATTCCCTTCCTGGCGAAGCGGCGTGACGAATCCCACCCGCTTGTGCTCATCGGTGGCCATGCGTCCTTCAATCCTGAGCCGATCGCGCAGTTCATCGATGCTGCAGTGCTCGGTGACGGGGAAGAAGCCGTTGGCGAGATCACCGACATCATCGCCGAATGGAAGAGCGCGGGCCGGCCCGATGGACGCGACGGCCTCCTACTGCTCTTGGCCGCCACGGGGTGTGTCTACGTCCCCAAGTTCTATGACGTCGACTACCTGCCGGACGGGCGAATCAGGCGAGTGGCACCGAACCACCCGAAGGTGCCCTTCCGGGTGAGCAAACGGACCACGATGGACCTTGACGAGTGGCAGTACCCGAAAAACCCGGTCGTACCACTCGCCGAAAGCGTGCACGAGCGCTACGCGGTCGAGATCTTCCGCGGTTGCACCCGTGGGTGTCGTTTCTGCCAAGCCGGAATGATCACCCGTCCGGTGCGGGAGCGCTCCATCGACACCATCGGCAAGATGGTGCAAAACGGTGTCGACAAGTCCGGTTTCAACGAGGTCGGATTGCTCTCCCTGTCCAGCGCCGACCACTCCGAGATTGGCGATGTGTGTTCGGGGCTGGCCGATCGTTACGAAGGCGAAAACGTATCCCTATCGTTGCCGTCGACACGCGTCGATGCCTTCAACGTCGACCTCGCCAACGAGCTGTCCCGCAACGGGCGGCGCAGCGGCCTCACCTTCGCGCCGGAAGGCGGTAGCGAGCGCATCCGTCGGGTCATCAACAAGATGGTGAGCGAGGAAGACCTGATCAACACGGTCGTAGCCGCGTACGGGAACGGCTGGCGCCAGGTCAAGCTGTACTTCATGTGCGGGCTACCGACTGAGACCGATGACGACGTCGTCGGTATCGCAGATATGGCCCAGGAAGTCATTCGGGCCGGGCGCAAGGCCGCCGGCCGCCGAGACATCCGGTGCACGGTATCCATTGGAGGCTTCGTGCCGAAGCCTCACACGCCGTTCCAGTGGGCGGCCCAGGCCGACCCAGAGGTCATTGATAACCGACTGCAACTGCTGAAAGACGCGATCAACTCGGACCGATCCTTGGGGCGTGCGATCGGCTACCGCTACCACGATGGCTGGCCCTCCCTCATCGAAGGACTGCTATCGCGCGGTGACCGCCGCGTGGGGGACGTGATCCTCGAAGCGTGGCGAGATGGTGCGCGATTCGACGGCTGGAATGAACACTTCTCGTTCGAGCGTTGGTCACGTTGCGCAGCGCAGGTGCTCGAACCCCAAGGCGTTTCGACCAGTTGGTATACGACCCGCGAACGTGAGGAGAACGAGGTCCTGCCCTGGGACCACCTGGACTCGGGCCTCGACAAGGAATGGCTGTGGGCCGACTGGCAGGATTCGCTGTCCGAAGTTGAACTCGATGACTGCAGGTGGACACCGTGCTACGACTGCGGCGTGTGCCCGTCGATGGATACGGATATCCAAATCGGCCCTACGGGCCGCACCATGTTGCCGCTGTCCGTCGTCGGCTCGGGGAACGGTTCCGCGTCGGAGGAGGCGCTATGAGCCCGACGAAACAACCGACGACGCAGGCGCCGGTGGTGCAGCGCATCCGCATCCGTTACACGAAACGCGGTCCGCTGCGATTCACGTCGCATCGTGACTTCGCGCGGGCCCTGGAGCGAGCCATGCGTAGGGCGAACATCCCTGTGGCTTACTCATCCGGGTTCAGCCCGCACCCGAAGGTGTCCTATCAATCGGCGGCGCCGACTGGTGTTGCCAGCGAGGCCGAGCATGCGGAGATTTCGTTGCAGGAAGCAATGGACCCGGACGAGCTCGTTCGGCGCCTCGATGCGGCACTCCCGCAGGGGTTGGATATCCGTGCCGCCGTGACCGCTCGCCAACCGGGTTTTGCCGACCGCATGGAGGCGGCACGGTGGCGCATCGAACTGAGGGACCTGGAATTGGCCACGCTGCGTGAAGCTGTGGACCGTTTTTTGGCCGAAGAAGAAGTGGTCGTGTCGCGATTGACGAAAAAGGGCAATCGTTCATTCGATGCACGATCGGCCGTGGTCAGCGCCGAGGTCGCGCCGGTTGCTGGGGCGCAGGATGGTACGTGTGCCATACTCGAGATTGTCGTACGGCAGGTAACGCCTGCGGTACGGCCCGATGATGTCTTGTCCGGGCTGTCGCTCGTAGCAGACTTGGAGCTACAGGCGCCGCCCCGCGTCACCCGGCTAGCGCAGGGGCTGCTGACGGAGTCAGGCGAAATAACTGACCCACTTGACGCGGATCGTGAAGAGACGCGTACTTGACTCAGCAAGTTACTGACTGCTGACTTCGGCGGTACTCCGTTGAACTCAGTCGTATGCGAGGCATTGTCGTAAGCCGCCCAACGGGGCGGGCCTGGCCTTAGGGGTGTTCCGGTCAGGCATTGAAGACTTCGGTGATGTCCGGAAACGGATGTCGCCACTGATCGCCCGCCCGTGTGGCTGCGCAGTGACGAAGCAATACCGCGTTGCGCGCCCGGGTTGGCAAAACGAACGGAGTGGTATTCCACATGCAGGACGACGACCCAAATCGCCAACGAGTGCAGCCTGCGCCAATTCTTTTTGTCGCACCGCAGACAGCCGACGTGCCGGTCAAACGCGAGCGTGAGCAAAACGATGACGCAGGAGACAGTCGGCGAAACAGCAACCAGCGCAATCGCACCAGGCAGGACCGAAACGGCGGAGACGCTGGTGCCGAAGAAAAAAAGGAAAGCCCGGACGGCTCATCGAGAACGCGCCGCCGTACTCGCCGTCGCGGCGAGGGCCGCAACACCGATCAGGAAGAGTCGTCTACGAACAACTCTGCCAACGGCGACGATAGCCAGGCGAAAGACGAGCACCACGACGACGATGAGGCCCGTAGTCGTCGTGGTCGGCGCGGCCGCCGTGGCCGAGGCCGAGGCAAAGGCAGTGGAAACGGCAGCGGCGACACCGATGCCAACTCGTCAGAGTCCAACGACAACACCGCGGGCGAACCCGACGGCACGACTGTGACCCGTCGACGCCGGCGGCAACGTAAGCGCGCCGGAGCTTCCGACACCGAAACTGCGAACAACGGCGACGGCAATGGCCAAACCGAAGTGGTCGTGAAGGTACGGCGGGCCAGGGAATCGTCCGGAGACGACGTCCAGGGCCTGTCCGGTTCGACGCGGCTCGAAGCCAAGCGCCAACGTCGGCGTGAGGGAAGGGGTCAACGTCGGTCGCGGCCTGCGGTCGTCAGCGAATCCGAGTTCTTGGCCAGGCGCGAATCGGTCGAGCGCACGATGGTGGTGCGGGGCAAGAACGATAAGACGCAGATAGCGGTTCTCGAGGACGGTCTACTCGTCGAGCATTTCGTGACCCGCAGCGGCGGCCAAGGCATGGCGGGGAACGTATACCTCGGCAAGGTCCAAAACATTCTTCCCAGCATGGAAGCCGCATTCATCGACATTGGGCGCGGTCGCAACGCGGTGCTGTATGCCGGCGAAGTCAACTGGGACCGCACCGGGCTGTCCGGCAAGACCCGCACAATCGAGCAGGCCATGAGCGCCGGAGACTCGGTATTGGTACAGGTGACCAAAGACCCCGTCGGGCATAAGGGTGCCCGGCTCACCAGTCACATCGCCCTGTCCGGGCGGCACCTGGTCTACGTGCCGCACGGAAACGCCTCCGGCATTTCCCGCAAACTTCCTGACTCCGAGCGCAAACGCCTCCGGAGCACGTTGAAGCGCCTCGTACCCGAAAGCGCGGGCGTGATCGTGCGCACCGCGGCGGAAGGTGCGGGAGCTGACGACCTGGAGCGCGACATCGAACGCTTGCAGGGGCAGTGGGAAAAGATCGAAGAAAAAGCCGCCAAGGGTGGCGCCCCCACGCTTCTGCACGCCGAACCGGACTTGATCGTGCGGGTCGTCCGCGACGTCTTCAATGAAGACTTCTCCGAGCTCGTAGTCGACGATGATTCGGTCCACGGCGAGATCTCGAACTATCTCGAAAGCGTGTCGCCGGACCTGGTGCCTCGCCTGAAACGTCACACCGGCACCGACGACATCTTCGCCGCACACCGTGTCGATGAGCAGCTTCTGAAGGCCCTGGACCGCAAGGTTTACCTGCCGTCGGGCGGCAGCCTCGTGATTGACCGCACAGAGGCCATGACGGTGATCGACGTCAACACAGGCAAATTCACCGGCGCTGGCGGCAACCTTGAAGAAACCGTTACCCGCAATAACCTGGAAGCTGCTGAGGAGATCGTGAGGCAGCTGCGGCTGCGCGACCTCGGCGGCATTATCGTCATCGACTTCATCGACATGGTCTTGGAAAGTAACCGGGACTTGGTGCTGCGGCGGTTGACCGAGTGTCTCGGGCGTGACAGGACCAAGCATCAGGTCACGGAGATCACGTCGCTTGGCTTGGTGCAGATGACGCGTAAGCGCGTGGGCCAGGGGCTGCTGGAAGCGTTCAGCGAAAGCTGTGACCACTGCAATGGCCGCGGACTCATCGTTGATTTGGACGCTCACGACAAGCCGCACAAGGACAGCAAGAAATCATCGACCGAGGACAAGAACTCGCGAAAAAAGTCGAACAAGTCCAATAAGTCGAAGCAGGATCAGGAGGCCGCAAAGTCGGCTGCTGAGCCAACCCGTAAAATAGCTGAAGCCAGCGTCGCCCCATCATCATCACCGGCGGCCTGATCAGCACGAAACTGCTGGCGCACAGCCCCGGTGCGGGCCCGCCATAGCGGTGACGTATTTTAGAGAGTGGCCCTCTATGGGGCTTTCAAGAGCGTGTCCTCACCAGCAAGGTGAGAGTAGATCCGAGGAGACCAGCGTCGAGATGTACGCGATCGTCAAGACCGGCGGCAAGCAATACAAGGCCGTCGAAGGGGACGTCCTCGAGGTGGAGAAGCTCGCGGGCGAGCCTGGCGATGCGGTCAAACTGCCCGCCGTACTCCTCGTGGACGACGGCAAAGTGACCAGCGATGCCTCGGCATTGTCGGGCGTCACCGTCAACGGTGAGCTTGTCGACCACTTCAAGGGTCCCAAAATCAAGATTCACAAGTACAAGAACAAGACCGGTTACCACAAGCGCCAGGGGCATCGTCAGCAGTTGACCCGCGTCAAGGTCACCGGAATCAGCGGCGGGAAGTAGGCCTGAAGCATGTCAACTAAGAAAGGTGCGTCCAACACACGCAATGGACGCGATTCAAACCCCCAATTCCTCGGGGTTAAGCGCTTCGGTGGCCAAGAGGTCAAAGCCGGCGAGATCATCGTTCGGCAGCGCGGCACCAAATTCCACCCTGGCGACCAGGTCGGGCGCGGTAAGGACGACACCCTTTTCGCGTTGGCGGCCGGAGCCGTGACTTTTGGGCGCAAGCGCGGTCGTAAAACCGTTAACGTCGTTTCATAGGTATTCATCAGCCTTCAAATGGGCCCGGGAGTCAACTCCCGGGCCCATTTTTTTGTGTTAGGGAGGATCGATGACATCTTTCGTCGATCGAGTCGTTTTGCATGTCCGTGCCGGAAACGGCGGACATGGGTGTACCTCGGTGCACCGTGAGAAGTTCAAACCATTCGGGGGGCCAGATGGAGGTAACGGCGGGCACGGCGGAGACGTCATCCTCGAAGTCGACCCGGGGGTACACACTCTGCTCGACTTCCACTTCCGCCCGCACGTTAAGGCGAATAACGGCAAGGGCGGCCAAGGCTCGCACCGTAGCGGCGCCAACGGCGAGGCGGTGGTGCTGCGTGTACCCCAGGGAACGGTGGTGGAACGCGACGACGGCGAACCGATCGCCGACCTCGTCGGTGCGGGGACACAGGTTGTGCTTGCCCGGGGTGGGCGAGGCGGACGCGGTAACGCGGCGCTGGCGAACGCTGCCCGTAAGGCGCCCGGATTCAGCGAACTCGGCGAGCCCGGGGAGTCGTGCGATGTGGTTTTGGAACTGAAGAGCGTGGCCGACGTCGGTCTGGTCGGTTTCCCGTCCGCGGGCAAATCCTCGTTGATCTCCGCGGTATCCGCCGCTAAGCCGAAGATCGCTGACTATCCGTTCACCACCTTGGTGCCGAACCTTGGTGTCGTTTCGGCAGGCGACACCACCTTCACGGTCGCCGATGTTCCGGGCTTGATCCCGGGAGCGGCCAGTGGGAAGGGCTTGGGGCTTGAGTTCCTGCGTCACATCGAGCGCTGTGCTGTCCTTGTGCATGTCGTGGACTGCGCGACGCTCGAACCGGGGCGTGACCCGATGTCGGACATAAACGCCATCGAGCACGAACTCGACTCCTATGGCGGCTTGGCGGATCGTCCTCGTGTCGTAGTGATGAACAAGATTGACGTTCCGGAGGCCGAGGAACTGGCCGAATTGGTGCGCGAAGACGTGGCGGTGCGCGGTTGGCCCGTGTTTTCCGTCAGCGCTGTGGCGCGTAAGGGTCTGTCGGCCCTGACTTATGCGCTCGTTGATCTTGTGGAACAGGCGCGGGCCGAGCAGCCCGAGCCGGAACCAACTCGGATTGTGCTGACGCCCAAGTCCGTCGACGATTCCGACTTCGAAATAGCCCGTGCCGAAGATGGCGTACTGAGCGTTATCGGAAACAAACCACAACGCTGGGTTCTGCAAACCGATTTCGATAATGAAGAGGCTGTCGGCTATTTGGCGGATCGGCTCGCCAAGATCGGTGTCGAAAAGGCATTGGCGCAAGCTGGCGCTGAACCCGGGTGCATGGTTCGGATTGGTGACGTCGAATTCGAATGGGAGCCGACGGACCCGTCGATCGTGGCAAACACTGGACCGCGCGGTACGGATTCTCGTTTCGAAGCCAACAAGCGAACAACGGCGGCGGAACGACTCGAATCGCGCCGCGTTCGCCGGGGCCTTCAGGGCGCCGACGATGCCCCACCGGGCGTCGAAGCCGAATGACCTGCAGAAATGCGGGGGTGTCGGCAAAGACCGACCCCCCGTTGAAACGCCATTTCGCGGTAGCGTAGATTTCTTCTTGCCCGCGGGGAACCGGACAGGGAGAAACAAAAGCCCAGGTAAGAAAACCTGGGGCGGTGTTTCACGCCTGGCCGGCTTGTGGGAGACTCCTAGCAACGAATCAGAGTTGAAACGTTGTGTTCCGGAAAAGGGAAAGCAAAACCCCCCGGAAAACAGCAAAAAAACGATCTGATAAGTTAAAGGAACAAAGCGAAACAGAGCGCTTCACCAAGAGCCTTAAGTATGAGAAATACTTAAGAGTTGGTGTGGGTGTGTTTTTTGAGAACTCAACAGGGTGTTTTTGTGATGGTCAGTGTGTGGGCCTCGTTTGAGTCGTGTCGTGTTGGCGCGGCGATGAGGTTTGAATCTTTTTGATTCCTTGACTAATTTTTT
>DXIM01000141.1 GCA_019112895.1 Candidatus Stackebrandtia faecavium | reverse complement strand
TGCAGCGCTTCGGAGAACGAGTTGTATGAGTCGCTGATGGCGCTGGCCTTATTCGTCCAAGTTGACAGGACGTTGCTCAGTTCGGCGGCGGTTTGCCAGCCGGATAGGCCGGACGATGCCGCGTCGGTGTCTCCCGAAGGTAGGGCGGCGGCGCTCATCATCTCCGACCCGGTCGTCTGGCATGTTTGGGACATTTCGTCCAGTTTGGCTTGATCTATCGCGATGGTCATTAGTCAAAACTTCTCTCGTGTTTGCGCGTGCATGCGCGATTGAAAAAGAGTATGGCAAGGCGGGGTTTCAGAACGGTTTCACGGCTGTGACCAGGAAAAAATGGCGTTTATCAGTCCGTGTAGTCGATGACGTAGCCGCGGCCGTCCTGGAACCAGCCGTTGAAGTCGGCGCCGCTGAGGTTCTCCTCGCACCACTGCTCGGCCTCTTCGGGTGTCATTCCCTGTTCGATAAGGGCCGCTTCCACCGCGGTGCTGGAGTTGTTGGCGGACGTGTCTTCCAGGTAGGTATTGGCGGCTTGAGCGTCGCCGCTGTATTCCTCGATGTTGTCCACATGGAACATCTCGGCTATGGGGTCGACGACCATGCCGACGCCGGGGATCTTCAGGCCGGCGACAGTGCTGGCTCCCTCGGCAATGAGGTCGACCCTGTCGTTGTGGCTCGTGTCGGACTCTTGCCCACTTTCGACGATGTAATGGGACTGTCCGTCGGCCAAGATTCCCGAAACATAGCTGCCGGGCGCGGCCGCGTCCTCGATCCATGTCTGGGGTGGTTGGCCCTCGAACTGTTCGTAGCCCGCAGAAACCAGGGTGGTCGTTGCCGCCTGGTTCGCGCCGGCGAGCTCGTACATGGAGTCTTCGTGTTGACCGAGCGAGTGCAGTACCCGCGTGAGGTCGCCCTTCTCGAAGTCTGCCTGTTCACCGGGAAGGTTCACGTCGTCGGCGTAAGCCCCGCCTTCGGGAACTAGGTTGCTTTGGATGTCGACCATGTAGTTGGACGAGATGGTCGTCATGTTGTCGGCGAAGCCTTCCAGCTCACCGCCCGGGGCGAGGTCGGTCGGATGGTCGCCGAGATAGGACATGAGGCGTTCGGTGGTGGCGATGTTCTCCTGGCTGTGCAACGGATACGGCGAGTCGTCGCCCGGTGTGACACCTGTGGCAGCTGCTTCGAGCGCACCGTCGAGGTCGTCCATCGGGTACAGAGACTCGTGGTGGGCCGACAAGGCGAAATCGACCGGGTTATCGATCGGTGCCAGGTCTTCGCCGTCGAAGTTCTTATATTCGAACTCCGGTGGGGGACCGTCGCCGCCGAAGACCTGGGCAGCCGCATCCGGGTTGTTCTCCAGGGCCAGATACACCGAGTTCAGCGGACGAGTCTCGTGGGGATTTTGGTCAGCCGGCTGACCTTCGATCACATATTCCGGATTGAAGGCGTAAGGGTTCGGGTCAAATGCCGCTCCTTGGTGCGCCCAAATTGCGTCATCGTTCGCCTGCATCATCACATGGTTGGCGATCGGGGTGAGGAAATCTTCGTGGTACTCGCCGTGCTCCAGTAGGGGCGCCAACGCGAGGTATCCGCGGTATTCGACATCAGGGATGTGGCTGATATTGCTGGTGCCCGCGTTCATGAGGCCCTGGACCCATTCCTGGTCCAAATGTTCGCCGTTGGCGGGATCGGTGGCCGCGGCTAGCGTGAGTCCCAGGTTTTCCTGCAGGTTGAGGTATCCCTGCACGTCACCGTCAAGATACGGGTCATTGGCGTACAGGTTGCCCTGGTAGGAATGGGCGGCGACACTGTTGAGGAATTCGTCGGGGCCCATTTCTTCGAGCATCTCGGTGGCGAAGACGGGGTTTTCGCCGTACGTCGCCAGGAGAGTGTTGAGTTCGTCGAGCTGTTCGGGAGTCATTTGTGTGGGGTCTGCGTTGAGCAGCGCGATGGTGTCGGCTTCCGCTTCGCGGACCTCGGCCAGCTCTTCCATGTCCATCGCTTGGGCGTTGAAGGTGACGTCGCCGTCGTTGTTGGTTTCGGCGGCCAGCTGGAGCGCTTCGGCGATGTTTTCGTCGGCGGTGGTGGCTTCGTCGACGATCGTGTTGATGTTTTCCTGGTAGCTGACCTGTTGGTTTTGCCAGATCTGGAGGATCGTCGGGTCGTTGTCGGGGTTCGCCTGGTCGGTGAGGGTGACGATGCCGGCATCGTCGATGGCCAGTTCAGGGATCCCGTCGATCTCGTCGATGACGTTCTTGAGTTCGTCTTGTTTCGTGGTGAACTGCTCGGCCGCGTCGACGAGGATGTCGTATAGGGCTTTGGTTTCGGTTTTCGCCGCATTGAGCTGCTCGTTCAGTAGCGACAGCTGGGAATTGGCCATGTCGGCGGAGTCGCCGACCCAGGCGCCGTTGGTCATCGACGTCGACAGGGTGATGTGGTGACTTTGGACGTCGAGAAGTTTGGCCGACACCGACGACCACGCGTCGGCGGTGTCGTTGACGGTGCCGAGTTCGGCGTCGCGCAGCTGGGCGAAATCCATGCCGGGCCTTTCTGTCCATGTTCGTGTGTACGGTTCGGGCTTTGCCGTGGTCGGGCTGATCCGACCTGCCGGCGTTGAACAGAGTGCCCGAGGCTGGTTTCACGCTGGTTTCAACGCGGTTGACTGGATCGGGGGAGCGTGCGCGCTGGCGGTGCCCGACCGGGGTGGTCGCGGGGTCCATTGAGTACTTGCTGTTCGCGTCCGGCTAGTCGTTGTCGACGAGGTGGTGGCGTTTCTTGCGGGGCACTTTGCGCTTATCCGCATGGAACTAGCCGGAGGCGGGGCGACGAGGAAGGCGGTGCCCAGGATTCTCGGTGAGGAGACGGCGCCCATGCCGGCAGGCCATGGTGGAGGCGGCCAGCGTGCCGTGGCTTCGTTTGACGAAGGTTTCACCGGCGTGATGCGGGCTCGCGGGGGTTTGAGCGGAGGAATCGGTTTGAAAACGCGGCCTACAGTGATTCACATTACGAACAGAGGTAATGCGAAATTGAAATATCTCATAACCTATGTCGGCGACCGCTGAGCTGCGCTGACCTGCCCGCTGCCCGAAGGATAGTTTGCCGATGCATTTTGGCGTACTGGGTCCGCTGACCGTCGACCTAGGACCGAATACGACCCAAATGCGGTCCGGCATGCAGCAACGCCTGTTGGCTTTTCTGTTGGCGGCCGGCGGACGCCCTATATCGGTATCGGGCATCGTCGTGACACTGTGGCCTTTCGATAAGCCCGGTAATGCCTCCAAAACCGTGCATATTTACGTGCATCGTCTCCGCAAACTCTTGGGAGACCCCGACCGTGTCACCTACGGACCCGGCGGTTATGCCCTCGCGATCGAGGAAAACGAAGTCGACTATCTCGAGTTCGAACACGACCTGAAGCGGGCCCGCCGGGCACGCGAAACCGGCGCCGATGACGAAGCCATGGCCAGATACGCCGATGCGCTCGGGCTTTGGCGGGGCGAGCCGTACTCGGATGTCGACGACCGGGGTGTGCTGCGTGTCGAGATCGAGCGGCTCAACATCCTCAAATCCGACGCCAGTTTCGAATACGCCGAACTGTGCGTCGAACGCGGCAAGCACAAGGCGGCGATCCCGGAGCTTCTCGAACTGTTGGCGACCCAGCCTCATCACGAGGGTCTGTATCGACTGCTCATGCTCGCCTACTACCGCAGCGGCCACCCGACGAAAGCACTCGACACCTACCGGCTGGCGCGGGACCGTATCAGCGGTGACCTCGGTATCGACCTCGCCGGCGACATGGAAAACCTGCATCGGGCGATCCTCAACCGCGACCCCGAACTGGAACCCTCGACCTTCACCTCCCGCACGAAGCCATGGCAGTTGCCGTCGGGGCCGGCTTCATTGTTCGGCCGCGACTGCGAGCTAGAGGCGCTGCTGGACGCGCCGACCGGCAGAGGGTCGCTGAGCGCGATCCACGGCCCGGTCGGTGTGGGCAAGACGGCGCTGGCCGTATACGCGGGGCATCGGATGAGTGATCGGTACCCGGACGGTCAGGTGTTTGTGGATCTACACGGATTCACGCCCGAAACGGCTCCGCGAGACCCCGGTGAGGCCCTGGGGGTCGCGCTGCAAAGTCTGGGCGTGGCGGTGGCGGATATCCCGGACGCGACCGAGGCGCGGGCCGCGGTGTGGCGTTCGCTGCTTCGCGACAAGACGATGCTGATCGTGCTCGACGACGCGGCCGATGCGCGGCAGGTGTCCCCGTTTCTGCCGGGAGATGGTGCCTGCCATGTGATAGTCACCAGTCGCGCACGAATGCCCGAACTGGACTGTCGGCTCGCTGTGGCGCTGGATCCGGTCACTGATGACGCGGCGGCGCGACTATTCGGACAGATTGCCGGTCCGCACCGCGTGGGCGCCGAACGTGGCGAGAGCTTGCCGCGCGTCGTGGAGTTGTGCGCAGGCATGCCGCTCGCATTGCGGGCGGCGGCGGTGCGGTTTAGGGACCGGCCGAATTGGACTTTGCGCGATCTTGTCGAGCGGTTGGAGCGTCCGGACCGGCTCGCCGAGCTCGATATCGGTGCGCAGGGCATTCGTGAGCGATACGCGGAGTCTGCGCGGCGATTGAGCGTCGAGGAGCGCAGCCGGGTGCGGAGTCTCGCGCGTGAATTCCGTGGCAGGTTCGATGCTGTGCAGGTGGCAGGTATGTGGGGCTTGGAAGTGGCGCGAGCGGAGCACGAGTTGGAGCGGCTCGTAGACGCGCATTTCCTCCATAGTGATTGTCCGGGGTGGTATCAGTTCCGAGAGCTGATGTTGGCCCATATCGATGCTGCGTGGTCGGGGGAGTAACGCGGTGCGGCGTGGCACGGGGTCGGTTTAGGCATGTTACTGACATGACGGATTGCCCGTTGCCCAACGCGAAATCCGTCATTTCAGTAACATGAAATATTGCTAAGCCTCGAAGTGTTGTCGAGCGAATGTCCTGCGTGTTGCTCTGTAGTCCCATTGCGTGTCAAGCGAAGCGACCAAAATTCTGCTACCTATGTAGCGAAACGTGCTAGGGCTATGTAGTATGACGTCTATGGGTAAGAATATCGAAGGTAACCGATCTCGCCTGGGGTCGCTCGATTGCTGTCGCGAGGCTCGAGTGCAGTCTCGTCGCGTATCTATATAGGATAGAACATGGTTGAGAAATTGAAGATCAGCAACGCTGTTGCCGCGGTTCTGGCGTGCTTCTTGGAGGATGTCGACGCTGACCGGTACGGCATGGACCTTATGCGCGACGCGAATCTTCCCAGCGGCACGCTGTACCCGATTTTGGCGCGGCTGGCCGCGGCGGGTTGGGTGAGCGCGTCGTGGGAGGACATCGACCCGGAGGCCGAGGGGCGCCCCGCGCGCAGGTATTACCGCCTGACCCCTGATGGGGCGGTCGCCGCGCACGCAGAACTGGCAAAAATGCATAACCGCCTATCCAAAGTGCTCGGACATAAGCCCGGTACTCAACCCGGTTGGGGGTCGGCATGAACAACACCAAGATTCTGGCCGCCGCGGCGCGTCGGTGGCCACAGGACCTGCAGAAACCGGCGTTTCGTGAATGGTCTGCGGAACTGGCTGCTATGGACCGTTCTATGCCCGACACCCTGCGAAACCGCTGGCTCAAATTTCGATTCGTCTGGAGTCTTCTCATGTCGAAACCTCCGCAAACCGGCGCGACGATGTCGACGCGGCGCGTCTCTCGTAGCGCGATCATCGTGGCAAGCCTGTTCGGCATCGGTGCCGTGCTGGGGACTGTGATGCCGACCGCGCGCGAGTGGACCCTTATGGATAGCTTGGTCTATGAATCGCTAATACCAAATCTGGTTTTCGCGGTCTTGGTTGTCGCGCTTTCCGCATTGCTGTTTCTTCTCGGCTCGCGTTCCCGATTCGTCACAGAGATGCCGCTGGTGGTGACGGCTTGCTCGGTCATGCTGGGTGGCGGCTCCACGCTCTTCGTATACAGCGTGACGGGGCACATGGATCCTTCCGGTGTGGTGCCATATTTCGTGTTGGCCGCAGTGGCCTTGATCTTTTTGGCAAGGGCGCTACGCGGTCTGGTGGAACGCAGCCGGTACGGTCGCGCGTGGCTTCTGGGCGTGGTCGGCCTGTACGTGCTGTTTACCTCAGTGTCCTTGTTGGTGCCGCTCGGATCACCGCTTCGGTTTGCTGGTTTCGACGTGTTCGACGATTTTGCGCTTTGGTATTTCGTCGCATATGACTCCCCACAGGCAACGGTCCTGTCCATCGTCATCCCCTTGACGGCTCTGATCATCGGATGGGCCGTGCGCAAATCTTCGTGTGTGCCAGCGGCACCCGACACGGCGACACAATCGCACACGCAGACAGGCTGAGATTGCCCGCAATTTGGGTTGCACAACCGGTGCAGCCATGCAGTCCAAAGTAGCTGAAAGCCATTACCGCAGAACTGGCCGTTATAGACAGTCCTGCCGTCAAACGCCTCGCGAAAACCGCTGGCATCAGTTTCGATTCGTCTGGAGTCTTCTCATGTCGAAACCCCCGCAAATCAATACGACTCCGTTCACACTTCGCATCCCACAACAGACTGGGACGGTGCTGGGGCTGTACCGCATCGGTTTTGTGTTCGGTGCCGTGATGCCGCTGGTCACGGTTCCATGAGTACCAAAAATCCTGTGAACTTCGAGATGTCGACCGGTCAACAGCGAGAACACAGTTCCGTGCAAAACCCGAGCGATCGCCAACCGCGCTATATGGAGCGTGTCAATTCCCGCGTGCTTGCGGCTGCGGTCAATCGGTGGCCGCAGGAGCTGCGCGAGACCGTGCACCCCGAATGGCGTGCCGAACTATCCGCAATCGACCGCGACGCACGAAGCAAACTGCACAGCGACTGGAAACAGTCACGATTCGTTTGGAGCCTATTCATGTCAGCACCACCGCAATCGACTCGAGGGTCTTGGCGCGGCTTGCCTTTGTTTCCGAAGGACGTCAACACTTTGACCGGCCTAAGCATTGGTATCGGGGTCGTCTTTGGATCTGCCTACTCCTTGCTGCCAGTCATGCGGGCCAGTGACGGCCCCGACCCGTGGGTGTTTTTTCCTCTCCTCGTTGCGACCGGGATTCTCAGCGTGCTGATGTATCGCGCCGGGCAGCGCTGGCAGCCTCAAACCGCCACACATCCAAGCATTGTGGTTAATGTGACGGTGCTGTCCAGTCTGGTGACGTGGTGTCTCGTACACTCGGTCATCAATGGGCCTTTTTCCGTGCAAGGGCAGATGGACATAATGGTCTACGGGCTCGGGCTGATCCCGCTTCTCGTGTTCGGCGCCAAAGCTGTGCGCAAACTGCGTGACCGTGGTTTGTCCGCTTGGGCGATTGCCTTGACTGCCGTAGGTTTGTATGCCTACTTCAGTTTGCCGTACCTGTGGTATTTCATGACGTACCTCTCCGATGTGCCAATCGGTGTCGAATTCTCGGCCTTTTTCTTCCCGCCAGACTCGGACCAAGAGGCATTCTCTATGGCGCTGGTCGGACCGTCGATGCCGATCACGGCATTCTTTGTGGGGCGCGCTTTCTGGCCGTCGGACGAGAAAGAAACCGCGAACAATCCGAAGTAGTCAAATGACACGGAAGTGTCCTCAATGGTTCTGACGATGATCATGCGGCGGCCGGGACGAAAGCTGTTGAGCTTTCGCCCCGGCCGCCGACTGTATTGCACGACTCCGGCAATCGACTGAAAACGCCCGTTGGACACTCGAACCCGAACAACGTTTGGCGCATGTTACGGACATGGCCAACGGGCCCGAGCCTGTTAGCCATGTCCGTAACATGCCCCAGTACGCCAATATGTCCGTATCGGATGCCTACAGCTCAAAATGGCGGTTGCGGCAGCTAGTGAGCGCCTTTACGTGAAAGCCGCAATAGGCGGCCCTTACCGCTTTGTTGGGGTCAAGGCCTCCCGTCCCACAAGAAGACAAGCAATAGTTAGGCACATATAACTCCCTGACACGTGTGGGTTACAGTCTTGTGGACGAACGCAATCCATCACGGGAGACCCTCTTGTCGTCATCCCTCGACGAACTCGGTTCGAAGATCAGTGCCGATGTCCAGGCCGTTAATGAAGCCATACAGCAGGTGGAGTCTTCTAAGGCCGCGTGCGAAGAGTTGTCCAGCAGCTTCGCAGGCTTGGGCAACGAGAGTATTCCTGGCGTGTTGGCGCAGGCCAAGGCGAAGCTTGAAGAAGCCGCGAACCAGGGCGCGAGCCAGGTTAAAAACTTGGAGGAAGCACAGGCCGCGGTGGAAGCGGCTAAGCAGGCGTAGATGTCTACTATCCCTGAACTCATTGCGAAACTGTCGAGTGATCAGGCTGGTGTCGATGAAGCCGCGGGCAGCGTCGAATCATCAAGACATGATGTGGGGCAGTTGATCGCGCACTTCGAAGAGCTCGGTGCTGGTGACAGTGCCGCTGCTGCTTCACTGCGGCACACTGAAGAACAACTCGAACATGTGCGCCATGGCCTGCTTGGCGGTATGGCTAAGGCAATAGAGACAGCGCGGCGTTTGGTGGAGCAATCGAAGGGACATCCCACTACGGCCCCCTCGGTTCCGGTAGGTGACCCCCGGGCGGTGGTCGGTGATGCTGTAACCGCACCAGAACCGAAACCCGGACCGAACTCGCTACGCCGCGAGCATGACGACCCCGACGAGGGCGATAAACGACGGAGTCAGCATCAAAAGGGCCTGAGGACATTGTCGCGCAACATAGGCGATTACAAGAAGGCGAGCGAAGAGACCGCCAAGAGCATCGACAAGATTGGGCATGGGTACCGTCCTGAGCGTCCGAACCCGGGTACGACTGCGACAGTAGGTGTACCAGAGCCGCCACCCGAATCGATAGGAGCGGGTAAAGAGCTGCACGTTGCTGACGCAGCGGCCACGGCTCTTGTAGTTACAGTGTTCGCGGCCGAGGGCGCCGCGCGACTCTTCACAAGGAGAAAACGTGAATAGAAACGAACTGTTCAAACAGATCATTACTGCGTTCGTATCGGGGCACACCGATACGGCTGCGGAGCTGACCCGGAAGATCAAAGACGAAGATTCGCAAGCCTACTTTGGCTACGTGACCACCCTGTTTGCGGCAGGCGTCGACCATTGGTTCACGGGGGAGCGGGATGCGGCGGCGGCGCGGTCGTTTGTGAACGATATGCGCCAGGAATTTGACGAAGGCGTTGTTAATTTCCTGGTCGTCGAGGGCTTGATCCGGGCCTTGTTCGGCGAGGACGAGCTGCTCGACGACATCTCGGCTCAAGAACAAATGGACGCTTCGCTGGCGGTCATCCGAAAGATCTTCGACCAGTCCCAGGAGATACGGGATCGTCTCGACGACTACCTCAGCGACGCGGCCGTGATGGCCGACGAACTCGCGGGAAGCCAGTAACGGAAGGCGCCAGCGCTCTCGTAGAAGGTGCGCGTGGGGCAAACGCGGAGCTGCGGACGGCACATACGTTACGGGTCGCCTCCAGGACAGATATCCACTGCCCGTGAGCTTCTCGTCGAAATCTTGATGTCGAGCTATCCGTGCGTCGACTCAAAAGGAAGAGCTAATGACGTCCGTGTACATTGCTGTGCTCCGCGCGATCGCTAACGGCGACTCTGCAGAGGCGGCGCGGCACGACAGCGCGATCACAGACGGAGAACGCCCCGAGTTTCATCGACGGGTTATCGCGTTGTTCAGTCTGTTTCTGGCGGAGACGTTTGACGAGAACGCAAGCCATGATGAGGTTATGCGGTTCGTAGAGGAAGTCGCT
>DXIM01000140.1 GCA_019112895.1 Candidatus Stackebrandtia faecavium | reverse complement strand
GTAGCCGGGTTGTTGTCCATATCCAGGCTGCTGGGGGTATCCGGGTTGCTGTCCATACCCGGGCTGCTGTCCGTAGCCCGGTTGTTGCGGATAGGTCATGGGGTCCCACTGGTCACAAGAAATGAACACGTATAGACCGGCAGCGTACTCGTTGGGTGCGAATCGTTGACGTTGGTGCGCTCCGGATGTCGGTGGCGGTCGGTCATGCGCGATTGTCACTGCGTTTGGCGCCAAGATGCCGCGGCTCACATTGTCGTGTTCGCAACCGGGCGGCCGGTGTGCGCGTGTCATATGACAGATTCCGACACCCGAATATCGTCCCGAAGGAGGCGTTCGATGGCGAGCACCCTGGCGTTGAGTGGCTGCGCGCCGCTCGACATCGGTCACCCCCCCGGTGCCACGGCGAAGCGGCCGGACGGGATGATGACACCTATCGTTGCGGTGGAAAAGGACCGCGACCCTACAGGCGTGTCGGAGACTGACGGAGTGTGTGTGCGGTCGGAAGCGGATTTTGTCGCGCTCTACGAGTCGCGATTTACCGAGCTGGCTGCCCAAGTATATGCGTACACATCGGACGCGACTGAAGCCCAGGATTTGGTTCAAGAAGCGTTCTTGCGTGCATGGCAGCGTTGGGACACCATCGGTGCCTACGACGAGCCCATTGCCTGGGTCAGGCGCGTGGCATGGAACTTGGCGACCAGTCGTCACCGTCGCGTGGCCGTGGCCCGCCGTTTTCTGCAGCGCAGCACACCTCCCGAACCGCACCCGGGCATGAGTCCGGACCATGTAGCCCTTGTTGAAGCTTTGCGAAAAGTGCCTGAAAAACAGCGAAGAGCTGTGGTTTTGCATTACCTAGGTGACATGTCCGTAGCCGATATCGCGAAACAGACTGGCGCCAAGGAAGGCACCGTCAAATCGTGGCTACACCGTGGACGCACAGAACTGGCCCAGTACCTCAACGAGTTCGAAGCCACCGGTGAGATGCGCAAGTCCGGAGAGGTGACCCGACGTGGCTGATTCCGCCCCGAACCGACCGCCCAATCGCAGCGATGAAGACATTGTCGCGGCCGCTTTCGCCTCCTATAAAGCAGCGGCGCCCGAACATTTCCATCCCATATCGGCCACCGCCTTGATGACGCGGGCTGAGGCCGCCGCGCGGCCGAAACGACGCGGCCTGACCGTCTCGCTGGCGTCGATGGCGTGCGGTATCTGCGTCATAGCGGGTGTCGCGATCGCGCAGGCGGTCGTCCCGACCGGCTCGGATCCGGTTGGCGCTGACGGCAGCACGACTCAGCGAGACAAGAACAACCCCGACGGCGATAAGGGTTCGCAAAGCACCGTGAGCGCGTCGCCGAGCATAGGCACGACCTCCGAGGAATTCGCCGAGCAGATCGATACTTCGACGATCGCGCTGCCGAGCTGGCCCGGTGACCTGGCCGATTTGTGTCCGGCGGGCGACTACATGTTCACGCCGCGCGAAGACGGCGGAGCCGTACCGCTGAAACGCGATTCGGCGGAGACCGGCACCGAAAACGGCTGGAAGTTGTTGCCCGACGGCGCCGACGCTGTCAACGCTCAGCTCGAGTCCGGCAGCGAAGACGTCATCGTCCCGGTGGCATGCGGGGACACGGCCGGGGTCGTGGCCCTGTCTCGCCACGGCGATTCCTTCGACGATGTCGGCTTCGTATACGCCGACAATGACAAGTCGAAAAGCAAGGCGACCGTTGAGGAAGTCGACGGTACGACCGTGACCGTCAGCGTCGTCGACGACGCTGACAAAAAGCCGACGATGCGGATGTTCACCTACAGCGACGGCAAGTTCGACGAGACCGACTCGAAGGAGAAGCCGTCGGATTCGCCGAGCCCGAGCACACAACCTCAGGATTCACCGTCGGACGACGATAGCGGTGACGATGACGGCGGCGGTGACGACGATGACGATTCGTCGAGCGAAGAGCCAGACGAGCCGGATAAGCCGTCATCGTCGAAGCCTGACAGCTCCGAACCTTCCTAGGGCGGGCTTGCTGAAACACCGTGCCACTCGAATGCGATGAACGTGTCGTTCATCGCACATAGTCGTGTCCCGGATGCGCCGACGTAGGATCGCACGTGTAGGAAGAACAGTGGCCGAAACCCCGTTCAGGCAGACTGCGGATCGCTTATTGGAGAGTGCATTACACGTGAACACCGTCCGGCAATTGGAACGGGTAGTGATCCGTTTCGCAGGTGACTCCGGCGACGGCATGCAGCTGACCGGTGACCGGTTCACCGCCGAAACCGCGAAACTGGGTAACGACCTTTCGACATTGCCGAACTTCCCGGCCGAGATCCGCGCGCCAGCGGGAACCCTGCCAGGCGTGTCGAGTTTCCAGATCCAGTTCGCCGACAGCGACATCTTGACCCCCGGCGACGAGCCCGGGGTCCTCGTCGCCATGAACCCGGCCGCGTTGAAAGCGAACCTGAGTGACCTTCCCCGGGGCGCCACGATCGTCGTCAACTCCGACGAGTTTTCGCGCCGCAACCTCAAGAAGGTCAATTACGAAGCGAACCCGCTCGAGGACGACACGCTCGAGGCATACCAGGTGCACGCGGTTCCGTTGACTTCGTTGACGATCGAGGCGTTGTCGCAGTTCGATATCGGTAAGAACGAGGCGGCGCGCGCCAAGAACATGTTCGCGCTCGGTTTGGTGTCGTGGCTGTATTCACGGCCGACGGAATCGACGATCGAATTCATCAACACGAAGTTCGCCAAGCGGCCCGAGATCGCGCAGGCGAACGTGGCCGCGCTTCGGGCCGGACATGCCTACGGTGAAACGACCGAGGCGTTCGCGGTGCGCTACGAGGTGCCGCCCGCGTCGCTGGCTCCCGGCGTTTACCGCAACATCACCGGCAACCTCGCGCTTGCGTACGGCATCGTCGCCTCGGGTGTGCGCGCGAAGCTGCCGGTTTTTCTCGGCGCCTACCCGATCACGCCCGCCTCGGACATCCTTCACGAGCTCAGTAAGCATAAGAGCTTCGGCGTCACGACTTTCCAGGCCGAAGACGAGATCGCCGCAGTCGGTGCGGCCTTGGGGGCTTCGTACGGCGGCAGTCTCGGCGTCACGACCAGTTCCGGGCCGGGTATCGCGTTGAAGTCCGAGACGATTTCGCTCGCGGTGTCGCTTGAGTTGCCGCTTCTCGTCGTCGACGTGCAGCGTGCGGGTCCGTCGACCGGCTTGCCGACGAAGACGGAACAGGCCGACCTGATGATGGCGCTGCACGGGCGTCACGGTGAGGCCCCGGTCGCGGTGATCGCGCCGAAGTCGCCGTCGGACTGCTTCCATGCAGCCTTGGAAGCGTCGGCGATCGCGTTGAAGTACCGCACGCCGGTGATGCTGTTGTCGGACGGGTATTTGGCGAACGGCTCCGAGCCGTGGGCGATCCCAGAAGTTACGGAATTGCCCGACATCAGTGTCGACTTTGCGACACAAGCCAACGAGGTCGCCGAGGACGGGACCGAGAAGTTCCTGCCTTATAAGCGCGACCCGCAGACTCTTGCGAGGCCGTGGGCCGTACCGGGCACGCCCGGACTCCAGCACCGCATCGGCGGGCTGGAGAAGAAGGACGGCACGGGCGACATCTCTTACGATCCGGCCAACCACGACTACATGGTCCGGACCCGTCAGGCGAAGATCGACGGCATCGACGTGCCGGACCTCGAAGTGGAGGACCCGGACGGCGACTCGCGCGTGCTCGTGCTGGGCTGGGGCTCGACGTGGGGCCCGATTGGGGCGGCCTGTCGGGCGCTGCGTAACCGCGGCGTGCAGATCGCACAGGCGCATGTGCGTAACTTGAGCCCGTTGCCGGCGAACCTTGGTGAGGTTCTCGCCGCATACGACGAAGTCGTCGTTCCTGAAATGAACCTGGGCCAGCTGTCGAGCCTGTTGAAGTCCAAGTTCACCGCGAACATCACGCCGCACAACCAGGTCCGGGGCCTGCCGTTCACGGCCCAAGAACTGGAAACGACGTTGGAGGAGGTCGTCAAGAATGTCTGAAACCAGCCTTCCTTTGACGCTGAAACCGAAAGATTTCAAGAGCGGGCAGGAGGTCCGCTGGTGTCCCGGTTGCGGCGATTACGCGATCCTCGCCGCCGTGCAGTCGTTCCTGCCGACACTGGGCTTGGAGCGCGAAAAGATCGCCTGCGTCTCCGGCATCGGCTGTTCTTCGCGTTTCCCGTACTACCTGAACACCTACGGCATGCACTCGATCCACGGCCGCGCGCCCGCGATCGCGACCGGCCTGTCGGTGTCGCGGCCGGACCTGTCGGTGTGGGTTGTGACAGGCGACGGCGACGCGCTGTCGATCGGTGGTAACCACCTGATTCACGCGTTGCGGCGCAACGTCAACATCACGATCTTGCTGTTCAACAACCAGATTTACGGTCTCACCAAGGGACAGTATTCGCCGACGTCCGAGGTTGGCAAGGTCACGAAGTCGACGCCGCACGGTTCGGCGGATACGCCATTCAACCCGTTGTCGCTGGCGATCGGGGCGAATGCATCCTTTGTGGCGCGCACCTTGGACTCGGACCGCAAACACCTGCAGCAGGTGTTGAAGGCGGCCGCGGAACACGAAGGCAGCGCGCTGGTGGAGATCTACCAGAACTGCCCGATCTTCAACGACGACGCTTTCGAGGCGCTGAAGTCGCCGGAGCAACGCGACGACACGCTGATCCGGCTCGAACATGGCCGCCCGGTCGTTTTCGGTGAGGACGATAAATGGGCCGTCATCAACAACGGCTGGGGACTGGAAGTCGTCGAGAGTGCGAAGGTCAACACCGCCGACATTGTCGTGCACGATGAGACTTTGGACAATTCGTCTTATGCTTTCGCCTTGTCGCAGCTGACCGGTGGCAGCCAGCCGCGCACGCCGATCGGAGTCCTGCGTTCCGTGCAGCGCGAGACCTACGACAAGGCGGTGCAGCGTCAGCTCGACGATGTGAAATCCGAAGAGGAACCCGAGGCCCAACTGGCCGGGCTCCTCGGAAGCGGTGACACCTGGACGATCCTGTAACGGGTCAGGCCGATCCGAGCTTACGACCGCGGAGTCCATTTCGGGCTCCGCGGTTTTTCGTGCACCACCCGTTGTGGCGCGCAGATGGTCGTGCACCTATCCTGAATCGGACTTAGTCATATGTGGATTCATCGTGACACGGACGGTGGTAGCGCCCGCTTGAGCCTGCTCAACATCGAAGCACCGTAACCGCGGCGGATCCCCGATATTGGCGGGAGCCCCCGATGCCACTTGGTGCCAGATTGCGGCACGCCTATGCCCGCGCCCTGGAATCCCCCGAAAACCTGCATCCGTCGGAAGCCGCTTCGGCTGGACTCGACGTTCGTGATTCCGTTGGCGCCCTTGAGGAACGGATCCGCGCATACGGCCTGTGGCGTGGTCTGGCCCGGCATTTCTGGAAACAGTCGCTGGGGTACCTGATCCTCGGGATCGGCGTGATCATCGCTGGCCCGGCCATGCCGTGGGCAATCGCACAGACTATGTCCATCATGGGCACGGGAAGCCCGATGCTGGTCCTGGCGGCCGGGCTACTGAGCCTCGCGACACTGGCATACACCCTGCTGCGCTGGGCGAGCACATGGCAGGTGCGCATGCTTGTGTACCGCATCGACCTGTCGATGCAACGCATCATCTTCCGGCGATTGCAGCGCACGGATCCGCGTTGGCTTGCCCAACAGAAGAAATCGTCGAGCTCGTTCCTGCTCGAATACCCGCAGCAGATGTCGCAAGTGGCGTTCGCGGTCGAGTTCATCGTGTACACGGTGTTGATGTTCGTGCTGATCGCGTGCCTGATCGTCTGGCACGGCATCGCCGGAGTGGCCGTGTTGGTGATGATCCTGTCCGGCACCGCCTTGTCGAAGTGGCTGATCGACCGCGACACGAACGCCACGAAAACCTATGTGGATGGAGACCATGCGCGAGCCGGGCTCGTCGATGTGCTCGTGTCCGCGTGGGAACCGATCCGCAGGCAACACCTCGAAGCGCTGGTAGCGAGCTGCTTCGACCGAGTCCGCAGTGACCAGGAGCGCTACCTCAAACGCCGGGCGCTGCGTTCCGCCTGGACCAAGTCCGTTACCCACGTGCTGCCGTTGGCCGCAGTGTGGGCCGCGGTCGCGGTCGGAGTCTTCGCCGGCACGGGTCTGGCCGTCGGGGAAGGGGTCGCGCTACTGGTGTTGGTGCGGCTGCTGATGACCGTGGTGTCCGAAAACCTCGCCACCTACGCGACCCTGCGTTTCGGCTGGAGCATGGGAGCCGACGTCACTCGGCTGCTAACGCAGGCCCCGACGATCAACGACACCGGCGACGCCGACCTCCCGCCCGGCAGCGTCGTTGCGACGAAGCACGACGAAGACCCGCTCGTCATCGACCCGGGAAGCCGGGTCGCGATCGTGGCGCGCGACGAATCCGACACAACGGCACTGCTGCACCGCATCGCGGGCGTGCCCGGGGCCGGCGGCGACTGGTCCGTGCGTCACGGCGGCGAGATGGCACTGGTACAGCGCGGCCAACCGACGTTCGACGGCACGATCGCCCAGTCGGTGACACTGTGGTGCGACGTGGACCGGGAACGATACGTCCAGGCGCACAACAATTCCGGGATGCTGTCGGCGCTCGCCGAGCGCGACGGCGGCGACACCTCGACCCTCAGCAGCACATCGCAGCGCATCTCCGAAGGCCAAAACGTGCGCATCAGCCTCGCGCAGGCACTCGCGACGCAACCGGACCTGCTGCTCCTCGACGACGTCTTCGCGCCCCTGGATCCGCAACTGGCCGATACCGTGGCGCAGCGCGTGTTGAGCGACGACGAGCCCGCCACCCGCTTGTTCACCACGACGCGCGTCGAGCTGGCCCGATACGCGCAACAGCTCCTCATCGTCGACGGAGATCGTTGGCTGCAGGTCGACCCCGCGCATGTCGAGCAGTATCGGGAAGAACTGTCCGACATGCTCGGTGCCGAGTCCGCCGGTTCGCTCTTGGCCGCGCTGAACCGTGAACCCTGCGGCGAGAGGGAGGAGACGGCCCAAGCCGATGACTGCTTGCGCTACCAACCGACGACCGAATACGCCCCGCCACCGACCGAGGCCCACGAGGCGAAAGTGAAGGCGGCGCGGCCCGCCGACCTGCTGCGTAACGTCCGCGGGCTCTTCCCAGTGTGGGCTATCGCCACGGTCTTGGTGATGGCGGTGGCGATGATCGTCACCGAATACGCGCTGGCGGGCATCGTCGACCATGGCGTCGGCACCGCGAAGCTCGTGTGGTTCCTCGCCGCGTTGATCCTGATGGGCGGCGCGATGGCGTGGCTTCGCGGTTACCTGGAACTCCGATCGCCGATGTCGGCGATAGCCAGGATCCACACGGGCCTGATCGAGGGTCTGTTCTCGGGCCGTAACGATGCCCGGAACAGTTCCGCGGCGGGCCGCATCAGCCGTGACTTCTTCTCGCTCGAGATCCGTATTCCCAGCCAGATGTCGGGGTTCGCCGGCGCCTGGCTCACCGTCGTCGTCGCGACCGCGACGGTTGCGGTGACCGGTTGGATCACGATCGTTCCGTTGACGCTACTGGCGTTGGGCGGCCTGTGGGCGTACCGCCGCGGCAGGGCCGCGCTGGTGGCTGCCGTGCAGTTGTCGGCTTCCTGCCGGGGGCCGCTGCTGAGCTTTGGGCGCGATGCCTTGGGTGCCAACGCGTTCCACACCTCGCCCGCGTTGCGCGGCGCCCTGTCGAGACGGTTTGACGACTTGGGATCGATCCGCGGCGTCGGCATGCTGCGGCTGTCGTGGGTGCAGTTGCGCACTTTGCTGACAGTGGAACTCCTCGGGCTAGGTTTCTTCCTCACAACATTGTGGGCATTGGTCGCCGTCGACGGCGCCACAGTGGTCGCCGCCGGTGTCATCATCTACGCGGCATACACGTTCTCGCAGCAGGTCGCCATGCTCGTGGAGAACATGCAGGGCATGGACACCACCTTGTTGATGATCGGCAGGATCGCCGACTCGCTTGGGGCACAGACATTGCCGAGCCGTTCACGTGCGCGTCACTCCATCCCCGACGACGCCGAAGCGATGGCGGCGGCGCTGCTGCGACCACAGGCCCGCACCGGCGAGACGGAGCGCGGTCTGCATACGCGACAGCTGCGCCTGGCGATGCCGGAAGGGGTGCGCGCCCCGGCCGGCGTCGACCTGTCGGTGGCTCCGGGATCGTTCACTGTCGTCAGCGGCCCATCGGGGATCGGGAAATCGACCCTGCTTAGGACCGTGTCCGGCGCTCGGGCACCCGAAAGCGGCGATATTCAACTGAGTCAGCATGTTCCGGATGTGTTGGGGCTACGCACGCGCACCCATTGCCGCTACATCGAGTCCGACCTGCCGCAGTTGCCGCTAACCGCTGTGGAACTGCTCGAGGAGGCGTCCCCGAATGGTGTGGCGCTGCTGGACTCCCTTGCCGCGGCCGCCGGTTCGGCACCGGTCGATAGGGAGACACCGGTCGGCGACCTCGACCACGCTCGGCGGCAGCTGGTCAACCTGGCGCGCGGCTTCGCCGACCGTCCCGACGTCGTGTTCTGCGACGAGGCGACGTCGGCGCTGGGCACCGCGACCGAACGCACGGTTTATGCCGCGTTGCGCGAATACGCGCCGGCGACTGCGCTCGTGGCGGTGCTGCATCGTGTCGACAACCAGGACCTGGCCGACGACAGGATCGAGATCGTGCCGCCCCAACCGTCCTATCCGGCCCCGTAGATTGCGAGGTCTTCCACTCCCCATTCGGACAGTTCGCGTAGGTGTTTGGGCTCGCCGAACAGGAACATGTTGATCGGGATCCCGTCACCCATGACGTGGGCCCACCTACCCGAGCCCGGCGGTGTCAGATCGCCCATGCGTTCGACGAACGTCATGTAATCGAGACGGCCGTCATCGAAACCGTCGAAGACATGCCACGTCCTCGGCTGCCCGTTCGTGCGAAATGTCACGACGCCGTCGCTGACGGCGACATCGGCGATCGTGAGGGCATCGCGGGTGCACGCGGCGGCTTCGGCGAATACCTCTCGATACGCGTCGGTCATGTCTTCATGCGGGCCCGAATCGAGCGCTATCCCCGCGCCCGCGTAGTGGATCAGTTCAACGATCCCTGAAGAGACGTCGTGGAATGCGTCGCCGATGGTGTAACCGCTGATCGGATCGGTGAACTCGCTGTGCTCCTCGTCGCGGATGAAGCCGCGTTCGCGCAGCCAGACCTGAGCGTCGGCAACGGTCGTGTCGGATGGCATCATTTCGGTGTTTCTCCAGACGTTGAGGTATGCGCAGGGGCGCAACGGATAACGGAGTCTTACCGCATCCGGGCGACACTCGCGCGTTCGGCGTGACCCGGTGCGGGACCACGGCCGCTTCATCCTGGAGCCCTGGCTCGCGCCAAGCCACCTGCCGAGCCGCGCGGACGGTTAGGCTGAAGCGGTCATGGATACGAGTTTTCTCGCCGGATACGCGCCACTCGGCCTGCTCCTGCTGTTGGGCGCCTTGGTGTTCACATTGGCTTTCGGAGCCAGCCGCCTGCTGCGTCCCGCCATGCCAACGGCGGCCAAGGAAACCAGCTACGAATGCGGTCTCGACCCTGTGGACGGGAACTGGGCCCAGGTGCAGGTGCGGTACTACGTGTACGCGTTCCTGTATGCGCTGTTCGCCGTCGAAGCAGTGTTCCTGTTTCCGTGGGCGGTGATCTTCGACGCGCCGGAATTCGGGGCCGCTGTCGTGGCGGAGATGGCGATCTTCGTCGCCGTCATCACCCTCGGCCTGGCGTATGCGTGGCGGAAAGGGGTGCTGACATGGCAGTGAACCTGGGGCTGCCCGGTAAAGGCGTCGCCGGCGTCATCGGCGAACCGATCCGTTTCATCCTCAACTGGGGACGCAAATATTCGCTGTGGGTGTTCAACTTCGGCTTGGCGTGCTGCGCGATCGAGTTCATCGCCACGTCGATGGGGCGTCACGACTTCATGCGTTTGGGCGTGATCCCGTTCGCGCACAGCCCCAGACAGGCCGACCTCATGGTCGTGTCCGGCACCGTCACGGACAAGATGGCGCCGGCGATCAAGCGACTCTACGACCAGATGCCGGAACCGAAGTACGTGATCTCCTTCGGCGCCTGCAGCAACTGCGGCGGACCGTATTGGGATTCCTATTCGGTCACCAAGGGTGTGGATCAGATCATCCCGGTCGACGTGTATGTGCCCGGTTGCCCACCGCGGCCCGAAGCTTTGCTGCACGGCATCCTGCGGCTCCAGGAGAAGATCGAATCCGAGTCGGCCGGCTTCGGCGCCGCTAAACGAAGCGCCGCTTCGTTGTCGGCGCCGATGATCGCACCGCCCGACGAGCGGAGGGCCGACTGATGTGGTCCGATGATGTGGCTCGTATCCTGGACACCGAAGTGGACGACGACGGTTCGCGCCCGGTCGTGGATGTGGCGCCGAGCGAATGGCATCGCGCCCTTCTGATCGCCAAAACCGAGTTGGGCTGCGACTTCTTCGACTGGCTGTCGGCCGTCGACGAGGGCCCGGACGGCCTGCGGCTCGTCGCTCACGTCTGGTCCCTGGACCGCAAGCGCGGTCTGCTGATCCGGTGCCTGCTTGGGACCGACCAAGCCGAATCGATCGTGGATGTATATGCGGGAGCCGCCTGGCACGAACGCGAAACCCACGAGATGTTCGGCATCGATTTTCGCGGACACCCGAACCTGAGCCCACTACTGCTGGCGCCCGAATTCGACGGCCACCCGTTGCGCAAGGACTTCGTCCTGGCTTCCCGCGTCGCGAAACCGTGGCCCGGCGCCAAAGAACCCGGCGGAGGCGGGGCACGCAAACGCGCGCCGATGCGACCTCCCGGCGTCCCCGCCCCGGGCGAATGGGGGCCGAGCACCGAAGAGGACGGTGCCTGATGCCGCTGTGGCTCGACCTGACGGTCCGCGTCGTCGCCGTCGTGGCGGCGTTTCTGGTGCTGCCGCTCATCGTCGGCCAGACCGAGCACAAAGTCATGGCGCACATGCAAAGCAGGCTCGGTCCGATGTATGCGGGCGCCTACCACGGCTGGGCGCAGCTCGTCGCCGACGGCGTCAAGTTCGTCCAAAAGGAAGACATCACACCGCGCGCGGTCGATAAACCCGTCTTCAAGCTCGCCCCGATCGTGGGACTGCTGCCGTACCTAGCGGTGCTCATGGTGATCCCGCTGGGCCCCAACGATCTCGTGGCCGCACCGCTCGACGTCGGACTGTTCCTGGTGCTGGCGGTGGTCGGAATCGGCATAGTCGCGGTGCTCATGGCGGGCTGGTCGAGCGCGAACAAGTACACGCTGATGGGGGCGCTGCGCGCCGCCGCGCAACTGTTGGGTTACGAACTGCCGTTCGTGTTGGCCGCCGCCAGCGTCGCTATGGCGGCCGGAACGTTGTCGCTGACGGGAATCGTCGAGGCATGGCAGCCGTGGTGGCTACTGTGGCAGGCGCCCGCAGCGATCGTGTTCTTCATAGCCGGGCTCGCGGAGATCCGGCGTCCCCCGTTCGACGCTCCGATCGCGGATTCTGAGCTCGTTTTCGGGTTCATGACCGAATACTCGGGGCTACGCTTCGCGTTCTTCCTGCTGACTGAGTATGTGGGCATCGTCGTGATCGCGGCGTTGACGACGGTGCTGTTCCTCGGCGGCTGGCGGGGGCCGTTCGACGAATACCTCGGTTGGTTGTGGACGCTGATGAAGGTCGGCGCAGTATCGTTCGTCGTGATCTGGATCCGCGTGGCCTATCCGCGGCTGCGGGTCGATCAACTGCAGAAGCTGTGTTGGACGGTGCTGGTTCCGGTCGCGTTGGCGCAGCTGGTGTTGACCGCAGCAGTCAAGGTCCTTGCCTAACCGCCGGGGATCAAACTTTCGATTGAAACCGCATCCATGGAAAGAGGGCACGACAAAGCCCCAGTTTTAGCGATGCGTGTGCACCTCCCACGGTGATGAAGTCGAGTCGGACGAACCATCCGATGTTTGAGGACTCGATGACACACCTTTGGAACCGCCTGTCGGCATTCACGACGGGACGAAAAAGCGCCTGGGTCGTACTGCTCGCGGCCCTACTGATAGTCGCAGCTGTCGCCGGAACCGCCGATCGCGACGCGGCCGGCGGTGCGGGTGAAGCATTGCCGCCCGAGAGCGAATCGGCACGCGCGCAGCAACTCCTCGAACAGTTCCCGGGCTCCGAAACGACACCAGTGATGGCCGTTTTCGCCGCCAAGAGTGGTGTGTTGAGCGATGCGGATCTCGCCGCCATCGACGAGGTCGGGTCCGCGTTGGCTGACACCGCTGGTCACGAAACCGGGGCGCCGGTGACGTCCGACGACGGCGAAATCGCGTTCGTGAACGTGCCGATCAGCTCCGACCTGAACTCGGAAGACAACGTCGAGACCGTCGAGGAGCTACGCGCCGCAGTGAACGACGAAGCCCCGGACACCGTGACGGCGTACGTGACCGGCGGTCCCGCGTTCGGCGCCGACATTACGTCCTCATTCGACGGCGCAAACCTGTTGCTGCTTGCGGTGACCGTGGCAGTCGTCGCCCTGTTGCTGCTGCTGACGTACCGTTCGCCGGTGCTGTGGCTGGTGCCGTTGGCGGTGGTCGCGGTCGCCGCCGAACTGGCGACGTCGATCGACGGTCAACTCGCCGCCTGGTTCGACCTGAAATTCGACAGTGGGATCATCAGCGTCCTCGTGTTCGGTGCTGGCACGAACTACGCGCTGCTGCTGATCTCGCGCTACCGGGAGGAACTGCGACGCTTCGACGACCGTCGACACGCCTTGCTCGTGGCCCTGCGTGCCACGGCTCCGGCGATCCTCGCCAGTAACGCCACGGTCGTGCTCGCGCTGGCGACCTTGATCTTCGCGACTGTTCCCAGCAGTTCCGGCCTCGGCGTCGCGGCTGCGGTCGGCCTCATTGTTGCGCTCCTGTTCGGGCTGTTCGTGCTGCCCGCGGCGCTGGCCGTGTGCGGTCGCGGTCTTTTCTGGCCGTTCATACCCCGGTACGGCGACGTCGAGCGCGGCCATACCGGATTGTGGGGACGGCTCGCCCGCGCAGTGGTCGCGCGCCCGGTGCGGGTACTGGCTGCCACTGTGGCGCTGTTGGCAGTCCTGGCAGCCGGCATGTCGAGCTTCGCTCTCGGCCTGTCTCAGACCGAACAGTTCCGTGTCGAGGCCGACTCCGTCCACGGGTACGAAGAGCTCGCGGACCATTTCCCGGTGGGGCTTTCCGAACCGATGATGATCGTGGCGGACGAGGCCGACGCCGAGAACGTCGTCAGCGAAACATCTGATGTGGATGGTGTCACCCAGGTGACGCCGGTGGGCGAACCGCACGACGGGCGCGCCAAGATCATGGCGGTCGCCGACGCGGAACCGGGCAGTGCGGACAGTCGCGACATCGTGCGCGACGTGCGGGAAGCGGCGGGACAGGCCACGACGGGCGAGGTCCTCGTCGGTGGTCAGGCCGCGCAGGACCTGGACGGCCGGGACGCGGCAATCGCGGACCTCAAAACAGTGGTGCCGCTGGTGCTCATCGTCGTGTTCGTCATCTTGGTCCTGCTGCTGCGATCGTTGCTCGCGCCCATATTGCTCAGCCTCGTCAACGTCGCCAGCGCGATTGCGGCTATCGGCGCAGGAACCTGGATCGGGGTGCATGTGTTCGGCCTGCCCGCCTTGGACGTGAACGTGCCGCTTCTTGCGTTCCTGTTCTTGGCCGCGCTCGGCATCGACTACACGATCTTCCTGGTCACTCGGGCCCGGGAAGAAGCCGGGACGCAAGGCACGGCAGCCGGCATGGCGCACGCGGTGGCTACGACGGGGGGCGTCATCACGAGCGCAGGCGTGGTGCTGGCCGCGGTCTTCGCCGCGCTCGGGGTGCTGCCGTTGATGACGTTGGCGCAGTTGGGGCTCATAGTGTGCATCGGTGTACTGATCGACACGACCGTGGTGCGGACGTTGGCGATACCTGCATTGTTCGCGATGATCGGGCCGAAGATCTGGTGGCCGGCCACGCCGGATGCGGTTTCGGGTGGCGTGAAGACGCCGCCAGAAACCGAACCCGAGACCGACCGGTCACCTGCCGGCACTTCCGGCCGGAACGGTTGACGTACCGATGTTTTCGCGGGATTCTGCTCGGCACGTGAGCTGCTGCCCGGCGGGTCGTGACGATGGCCCGTCCGGGCGGACCGAGCTAATGTCGCGGTCGGTCTCAGCCGCAGGTCGCGGTGACCTCCACGGCGACCATCGAATCGGGCTTGGCCTGGTTCGGGGTGTTGCCGGTGACGGTGTACGTGTCGCCGTCCACCGTCCAGGTCAGGTCGTTGCCGCCGGCATTCGCTTGGCCGCTGTCCCAGGCGAGGACGAACTCGAAGTCTTTCTTGAACAACAGGAAGGTCAGCTCCTCGTTCTCGTCGAATCTGATGTCCACATTGCCCGGATCGTCTGGGGAATCATTGTTGAAATAGGTGCTGTCGCCGACTGTGCCGCGGACGCATCGGATCTCCTCGACGGGGACGTCGGTGCCATCGATCTTCATCGAGATGGTTGCGTCATGGATACCCGGGTCGCGGGGAGCCTCGGTTTGATCCTTATCGCCGTCGGCAACCGGGGAGTGGACCGAACCGGATTCGGCGACGCAGCCGGTGAGTGTCACCGCAGCGATCAGGGCGGGAACGATTGCGAGAAGCTGGACCCGAAAAAGACGCATGGGTCGAATCCTATGTCGGCACTCAAGTCAGATATCGATCGGGTTCATTGCACTTATTCCGCAGTGGAGTCAATGCCGATAATTCCGACCGAAATGGATAACAGGCGCCGGAAATCCGGTCCGAAACTGGGGGCAGACACGGATATCCGGAAGGGGTGCCCGGCCTCAAGACCGTCTCGGCGGAGAACCGATGCCGTCTCACTCGACGCCGAGCGGGACCGCAGGACCATTCCGCGGGATTCTGCTCGGCACGTGAGGAGCTGCCCGGTCGGTCTCGACGATTGTCCGGCCGGGCAGGCCGAGCCAAAGCCGTGGTCGGCCTCAGCCGCAGGTCGCGGTGACCTCCACGGCCACCTTCGCTCCAGGATCGGCGTTGTTCGGGGTGTCACCGGTGACGGTGTACGTATCGCCGTCCACCGTCGAGGTCAGGTCGCTGTCGGCAGCGTTCGGTTGGTTGTCGTTCCAGACGAGGAGGATCTCAGTGCCCTTATAGATGGTCAGGTTGGCCAATTCGTCCTTGTCATCGAACGTGACGTCGAGAGTGCTCAGCTCGGTTCCGGAAGCATTGTTGAAGTATGTGCCGTCACCGGCTGCGCCGCGGACGCAATCGATCTTCTCGACGGGGACGTCGGTGCCGTCGAGCTTCACCGAGATGGATGCGTCGATGATGTCCGGGCCGCTGGCCTTTTCGGTTTGCTTGTCATTCCCGTCGGCGGCTGGGGCGTGGGCCGCATCGGAGTCGTCGCCGCAGCCGGTGAGTGCCACGGCCGCGATCATGGCGAGAACGATTGGGAGAAGTCGGATCCGAGGAGAACGCATGAACTGAATCCTATGTCGGCACTCGAGTCAGACATCGATCGGGTTCATTGCGCTCGTTCCGTAGTGGAGCCGATGCCGACAATTCCGTCCGAAACAGGGGACAGATGCGGACGTTCCGGAAAAGTTGCCAGGCACCAAGACCATCCCGGCGACGAACCGATGCCGTCAATCTCGACGCCCAGCGCGACCACACGACCATGGGCATCGATGACGCCGCGGACACTCGCGCCAGCAATGGAGCCCGACGGCACCACACGCAACGAGCGCTGCGCGCCGATGCCCCTGGCCACGACGACGGCCGGACTACAGTGAGCGGAATATGAAGGATGCAGCTGAGACGACGAGTGGTTCGATGGTCTTGCGCAGCATGCGGATCGGGGAACACGCGCTGTTCGTCGGTTTGCTCGCGATAGGAACGGTGCGCGCGGTCGGTACATCGTCGTCGAAACCGGCCATCATCTTCATCGCCGTGGCACTCGGGCTGTGGTACGCACTCGGGATTCGGCTCGCCGCGCGTCATAAAACCCGCGGATACGGTTGGCTGTGGCTGGTCATCCTGATCGTGGGTTGGCTTGTCCTGCTTGCGATGTCGGCCGAGTTCTCCTGGGTCGCTTTCGCGCTGTTCTTCCTCGTGATGCATCTGCTGGCCACGCCGATCGCGGTGGCAGGCGTGGCCGTGTTGACGGCCGCTGTCGTGGCGGCCCAGGTCACTGCGGGCAGCGGGAGCCTGGTACCTCAAGTGATGGGGCCGATCCTGGGAGCGATGGTCGCTGTCGGGTTGACGATCGTGTACCGGCGGCTCGCACACGAAAGCGAGCAGCGTATGCAACTGGTCGAGCAGTTGATAACGGCCCAAGACGACCTGATCGCGGTGCACGACGAGCTGGCGAAGACCCAACGCGAGGCCGGGGCTGTCGCCGAACGCGCACGTATCGCGCGCGATATCCACGACACTTTGGCGCAAGGTTTCTCGTCGATCGTTCTGCTGTCGCGGGCCGGACTGGCGGGCGCCCGCGACGTGATGTCGCTGCTGTCCCAAATCGAATCGACAGCCGTGGACAACTTGGACGAGGCGCGTCGGGTCGTGCATGCACTGACACCCGCGATGCTCGAGCAGGGTTCCTTGCCGGGAGCGTTGCAACGTTTGACGGACCGGCTGACCGAACAAGCTGGCATCGCGACCACGCTGAGAATCGTCGGCGAGGTGCAGGCGATTCCGACCGCACACGAGGTCGCGTTGCTGCGTGCGGCGCAAAGCGCGTTGGCTAACGTGCGGCAGCATTCGCGGGCAACGCACGCGTCCCTCACATTGTCGTATGAGGACGAATCGGTGCGTCTCGACGTCGTCGACGACGGTCGTGGCTTCGACCCCGCGACCGCGGCGACGCAGCCCGGCCGTACCGGGATGGGGCTGCGGTCCATGCGCGAACGGCTCGCGCAGCTGTCGGGCAGGCTTGAGGTGGAGTCAAGCGCCTCGGAAGGAACCACCGTAACGGCGACGATTCCGTTCATGAAAGGTGTGCGATGACCTCAACAGTGACAGTCGTGCTGGTCGATGATCACCCGGTGGTGCGTGCGGGGCTGCGCGCCCTATTGGAAACCGCGGACACGGTTGAAGTCGTCGCCGAGGCGGGCACCGGGGAGGAAGCGATCGCCGTGGCCCGTGAGACTTCGCCCGATGTTGTCCTCATGGACCTGCGTTTGGGTGAAGGCATGGATGGTTCGGCGGCGACTGCAGCATTGTCCGGTACCGACCCGGCCCCGAAAGTCTTGATTCTCACCACGTACGACAACGATGCCGACATCGTGCGTGCGGTGGAAGCCGGAGCGGCCGGATACCTGCTGAAGGATGCGTCCCCGCAACACCTCGTGGAGGCCGTGCACGCGGCCGCGCGCGGCGAAACCGTGCTGGCGGACGTTGTTGCGCAACGGTTGATGAACAGGATGCGCCGCACGGCGCCCGAACTCAGCGCCCGCGAACTCGAGGTTCTGCGTTGCGTGGCTCAGGGCTTGTCCAATCGCGAGATCGCCCGGGCATTGTTCGTCAGCGAGGCGACGGTCAAATCCCATCTTGTGCATGTTTTCGACAAGCTCGACGCGGAGAACCGCACCGCCGCGGTCGCGGTCGCGCGCAGCGCCGGTCTCATCGCATGACCGGGCACAGGGCCTCATTTCGGTGGAACGCGCTGCACTGGTCGGGCTGGTAGCTTTTGCGTATAGGTAGCGTTCACGGAGAGTGTGGCCGGACACGATGGGACACGACACGTTCCGTAAGGACCGTTCGAGGCCTGTGTTTGCGCGTTATTACGCCGCGATGGCCCCGCGCATGGACTCCGTGGGACTCGGCCGGTTGCGGGACGAACTGTTGTCCGGACTGGCCGGCGAGGTCCTCGAAGTCGGGTGCGGCAACGGAATGAACTTCGCCCGCTACCCCGGCACCGTGACGTCGGTGCGCGCGGTGGAGCCCGAGCCCCACCTGCGGCGGCTCGCCCGCGCCGCGGCCCGCAGCGAGGTTCCCATCGAGGTGGTGGCGGGCACCGGGGAGGCCGTGCCGCTTCCCGACAACAGCGTCGACGCCGCGGTCCTGTGCCTCGTGCTGTGTTCGGTGCCGGACCCGGTGGCCACTGTCGGCGAGTTGGCTCGTGTCATACGGCCAGGTGGCGCTCTCGTTTTTCTCGAACACTGTGCCGCCGATACGTCGAAGTTGCGTCGCGTGCAAAAGTTCGCCGACGCCACGATCTGGCCCATGCTGGCGGGCGGCTGCCATCTCAGCCGCGACCCGTTGGCGACGATCGAAGGCGGCGGGTTCTCGATCGATAGCGTGCGTCGCTTCCGGTTTCCACAAGGAAGCAACGCCTCACCGGCGAGTCCGCATGTCCTGGGGCGTGCTCGGCTCCGC
>DXIM01000139.1 GCA_019112895.1 Candidatus Stackebrandtia faecavium | reverse complement strand
GCCGTGGATAAAGACCGTGTCGATCTCGAGGCTCGCAGCTTGCTGCGGCAACGTGGTGGCCGTCCAGGCGTCTGCTTCAGCGTTAAGGACGCGATTGGCGTACTGGTTAATCGGATACGGTGCTCGCGCGTCTTCGTGTGCCCAGATCCACGCGCGTTGTTGGTCGGCGTGGTCGGTGAACCACGCCAGCGCCCGAAACTCGATCTCCTCGTCGGGGCTCCGGTTTTCGAGTGCCTTTAGCGCCCGCAGCCGTTCGACCTGTTGCGCGGTCATGAGTTCGTCCCGGCGTCGTCGGTACTGCTCTTTCCAACTACCGATACCTACGCCGCTGACGTAGCCCACTGACGTCACGCGCTGCGGATGCGTCATCGCGTACGCAAGCGCGAGCGTGGCACCAAAGGAATGCCCGATCACGATCATTTTCTCGTGATGCCAATGCACGCGAAGGGCATCGATGTCGGCGCAATACCGGTCGATGCTGTGACGTGTCGACGGGTCGGAGCCCCCACATCCGCGTTGGTCGAAACGATGCACGACCGTCAGCTCGTCGATCATGCGTGACAGCGGCGCGAGGTCGTCCCATAGTCCGGGGCCGCCGTGCAGCAGCAGGACGGGTGGCAGGTCGGTTTCGATACCATGAGTCCAGGTCCGAAGCCGAACCCCATCGTCCATCGTCACCATGTCCATATGGTGAACGTTACTGGTGTGGGAATCGCGGAAGCGTCGACCTCACCATCCGAAGGATTCGGCTATACGCTGCGTCAAGGCATCCTCAAAGAGCGAAGGCGCGACCTCAATGGAATATAGGTGGAGGTCCTGTGTCTGATCGCGGAGACGATCTGTGAACAGGGCGTCGCGTCTCATCAGATTCAGGTGGGCGCGTGGTGGATCGCTCGTTTTGGAAATGAAGCCTTCGGTTAGTAGCCTTCGCGCTTCGAAGGTCGATTGACGAAACCCCGATGTTGGCAAAAGTCACACGGCCTGACTGGTATCGATGAGCAGCGGTTTCAGCAGATCCGGTAGAAGTCGGAAGCCTTCGACGATGCAGGGCTCACCTGACCGTGCGAGCAGGTCTTCGATGATCAGGTGGAAACCTTCACCACGAAACCAGTGGAAAGTGTCGCGCATGAGCTCTGGAGAGCGATTCAACCACCGGTCGTCCATGCTCATATTGATGAACTGGTGCATGAAGCGGGATTCATCCGGTCCCAGTCGATGGACATGATCGGCCATCATGTCGTCAGTGGAGTAAACCTGTCGGCCGTACTGTTTCGCCAGCCGGCGGGCGATGGTCGACTTACCGGCGCCGCTGCCGCCACCAATCCAGCGCGTGTGTCGGAGCCGTCGTCGCACGGCATCGCCATGGTTGTCGCCGTTCACAACGGCCCCAACGTAACCGTCGCCGTGTGCAAGCGAGTCGGATGAAGCTCAATGATCAAGTAACTCACCCGGAAGATACTGGAAGCGGCCGATGTCGGGCGGGTGCTCCGTCATTTGCGTGACTTGGCGCGCTGCCGACATCGGTCGTCGTGGCTGCCTGCGGTTTTTGCGTTCTTAAGAGGTGCCGGATGAAAATCGGCGGCTCGAGTACCTCATGGGGGCATCACGGCGACGTCGTACTTGGGCATGTGTTCGTCGGTCGACACCAGCGTCAGCTTTTCGCATTGGGCTTGTGCGACCAGCAGTCTGTCGAATGGGTCTCGGTGTATCGCCGGTAGTCGTCCTGCGGTGATCGTATGGCGGTGCCGGACGGGAAGTTCATGGAAGTCGCTGTCGCGAATGGTCTCAGCCAGATCCGCAGGGGCATCGAGCTTTCCCATGGATTGTTTGATTGTTATTTCCCAAAGACTAGCGGGGCTTATAAAGACTTCCAGCTCGTTTTGTAGGAGGTCGCGGACCCCATGGGAGAGCTTAGGGTCACCGTTGAGCCACCAGATCACCACGTGGGTGTCCAGAAGAAGCCTCATCCGATTAGTCCGAACTCTTGCGCAATTTTTTCGTTGGTGGCGGGCGCGTCCCAGTCGGCAGCCATGGTGATGCGACCCCGCAACGACCCGTATCCGCGACGATTGGCGCGTGGGGGTAGAGGCACTACTTTGGCGAATGGTTGGCCAGCACGGCTGATAGTGACCTCTTCGCCGTGTTCGACGCGTTCGACGATCTTTGAAAAGTGGGTTTTGGCTTCGTGGATGTTGTATCGCGCGGCCGAGGTTGACATGAGCCCTCCTAGACTAGGTTGGCTTAGTCTATCATATTTGACCTGGTGGTTAGGCGTTAAACGGCGCCTGATGCGACTACCAAGCGGTTCGCTATGAGGATAGGAAGGCGCCCCGTCTAATCTGGATCAAACGGGGCGCCTATTCAGATACTTCTGCAGATCAGGAGCTCTGAGCCGTGTTGTACAGCGCTTCGGCGTCGTCGCCGAAGTAGGGACCGAACATGGTGTCCGGCAGGAAGGTGTAGCCGAAGCTGTTCACCGAAGCCTGCAGGCCGGTGCCGGTGGACTCGTCGAAGTCGACGAACCATGGGCCGCCGCTGGAGCCGCCGGTCATGTTGCAGCTGAGGCCGTGGTCGTCGGT
>DXIM01000138.1 GCA_019112895.1 Candidatus Stackebrandtia faecavium | reverse complement strand
CACAACGGATCGCCCCAACGGGCACGCGGCGCGGTATACAGCGTCTGTGATTATGGCCGGGTGCTTAGCCTGTGGAACATCGACGACATCGCCCGCCTGCGCACTGCGTTCGCGCGCGCCGACCTCACCCGCGATGGTGTCGCGTCTCGCCGCGGCGCCAATACGCTCGCCGCCCTGCATCGGGGGGACTTTCGCGCGATGCTGGCCGCCACCGAAGATGGCGACCCACAATCGACGCTGCTTCGGCTCTTCACCTGCGGCAGCATTGAAAGCGTCGAAGCCGTCGCCGCCGCGTTGGATCCATTCCCCGTCTCCGAGGCGGTTTCCGCGGGGCTGCTCGTGGGGGAGGGTTCGGGGTACCGGGCCGGCATGTCGCTCGACTTCGAGACCGGCCGGTGGCTGCTGGCGGACCTGCCGGCATCGCCGATGCGCGCGGTTCGTGCTGACCACGTCTTGGGCGTCAGCGGGGCATCTCGATCGATGAGCGGATACATGCTGCGCCGCGAAGTGGAAGAAGCCGTCGACATCGGGACCGGTTGCGGCGCCCTCGCCTTGGAACTGGCCGGTCACGCGGGGCGGGTCACCGCTACCGACGTCTCGTCGCGCGCATTGAGTTTCGCCGCCACGAACGCCGAATTGAATGGTGAACATTGGACTCTCCTGGCGGGAGACTTGCTCGATCCGTTGCAAGACAAACGTTTCGATCAAATCGTCTGCAATCCGCCGTTTATCGTGGGGCCCGCGAGGACCGACTACGACTATCGCGACGCTGGCCGTGGCGGCGACGGCGTGTGTGAGGAACTGGCACGCCGAATACCAGCGCACCTGAGTCCGGGCGGGACTGCGCAGTTCTTGGCCAACTGGGTGCATGTCGAAGGCGAGGATTGGCGCGATCGCGTCGCCTCCTGGTTCGCTGACAGCGGATGCGACGTCTGGGCAATCCAACGCGATGTAGTTGATCCGCTCGATTATGTCCGCGTTTGGCAGCGCGACGCGGGCGGCGAGCATGATCCCGAGGCGACCGCGGAATGGCTCGGCTGGTTCGAGAGCAACGACATCGAGGCGA
Organism: Candidatus Stackebrandtia faecavium; assembly: GCA_019112895.1. GTDB lineage: Bacteria > Actinomycetota > Actinomycetes > Mycobacteriales > Micromonosporaceae > Stackebrandtia > Stackebrandtia faecavium. The sequence continues at coordinate 8,777 of DXIM01000138.1, read as the reverse complement.
TTGGCTTCGGGGTCATCAACGTGCGAAACGCTGGCGCATGCGAGCCGACGGTCGAATGCGAGGACATCCGTCAGCAGCCCGCGGCCGCATGGGACGCGCTCATCGCCGCCTGGTTCGATGCCGTTCGTCGACTCGACGCCCTCGGGCCGGACGGTCTTTTGGACGCCCGGTTGCGGGTCGCTGATGGAGTCGCTCTTCACCAACAGGCACGGCATTCCAAGGACGGCTGGGAGGTCGACAGCCAGCAGGTCGTCGACACGGCGGGCGTGCGCCGCAGGGAGGAGATCGATCCGCTCCTGGTGTCGCTGCTGGGTGGTTGTCAGGGGGAAGCGACGCTGCGATTGCAGGTAGACCTGCTTGCGCAGGCGCATGAGGCACCCGCGGCGCTGGTGGCGGCGTCGTTGCTTCCGGTCGTGAAGCGTTTCGTGCGGCACGGCTACCTGGAGGTAGTTGGATGAGCGTTCGGGGCCAATGAGTCGCACGATGCTTGCTGTTGGCGGTCAGGTTGAGTTGGTCCTTTGAGACGCATGCCGTTCCGGAGGCTTCGGGTGTTCTTCGTAACGTAGGGATTCGTTGTGCGCGAACAACTGTGAATTAGGTTTCTTGAGTGTTGAGTAACGTGCCACTTTAGAAAACTTTAAAGGCGAGCATGTGCCAAGTCGGTGAACCGGGGCGATGATCGCGCGTAGGTTGACACTTCGAGCCACGGATTCACTTATGTTTTGAATCTCGACCTGAGGCGACGATGACGGCGGGACCCGCTCGATGACGGCGGGACGAGGCCGATTCTGCTCAATAACGCAGCCGTCGTGCTTCCCGTTTCGGTCAGGGGTGAACATTCAACGGGAAGGGAAACGATGAACATCGAACAAAGGAGCTGTGCGACATCTTTGCCGCGGGCAGCGGTAATGGCTGTGGTACTCGGGGCCATCGGTGCCTATGGGGGTTTCGTGAGCCCATCCGCCGCGGCCGATGACACGGATGCGAACCAGGCCAATGCCTCACCGAACTGTGAAATGGAGGAGCTCGACGTCCCCGACTCGCAGTTCGACCACTATGTTACCGATATGGACGCGCAGGCCTCCTATATAGCGGGCAATGCTCACAACAATGACGGCTCGAACCAGCGCATGCCATGGGTGTTTCATGATGGCCAAGCGGAATACATCGACGCTCCATACGACCACGCCATTCTTACCGCCATAAATTCGTCGGGCACGGGCGTCGGCTACTCCGACGGGCCGGAACGTCAAGACGTGCCATGGATCTATGAGGATGGTGAAGTTACCGAGCTTCCCGATATGAAGAACTTCCAGTTGGAAGACATCAATGAGGGCGGTGACATTGTCGGAAACAAAGTCGATCCGTTCGTGATCCGTGCCGGTGAGACCGAACCGACTTTCCTCGAACTGCCCGATGAGGCGGAAGAGGGGCGTGTCAACGGGATCAACGATGACGGTGTCGCGGTCGGATGGTTCGTGACGCCGGAAAACAACGACTGGGAGAACCCGCTCTATGAGCCTTATATGTGGGACGAGGATGGGAACGGCACGAAGTTGGCGCTGCCCGGCGACGAACCGTTCCACTCGTTTGCCCAGTCGATACAGGATGACTGGATTACCGGATACCCGGCGTTGCGGTGGAATCTCGATGGTGACGACGAGCCGCAACCGGAGGAGATCGACGGAATGTCGCTGGCCCATCACACGAGTCCGAGCGGCATGACTGCGGGAGCCGTCGACGTGGACGAAGGCTACGGCTACCAGGCCGTGCTTGCGACGCCGGACGGAACCGTCGAGCTACCCAGCCTCAAGGACCCGGATGGTGACGCCTTCTCCTATGGACTGCGGGTCAGCGAGGATGGGCACACGGTCGTCGGTACCTCTGAAGGACCTGATGGTCTTGTCCACGCCATGTCGTGGACCTGCAAGTGAGAGCGCATTGCGGCGCGGTACGAAACCGTTGCGCCGCAATGTGAATGACAGCGTCGCTGCGCAGGTCGGCATGTGAGGCACGGCCCGTCCGACGCATCGAGGCGGAAGTTGAACAAATTCTGGAACTCAACACCGACCAAACGGGGAAACCATGAAATACCAGCACAGCCGCACCGGGACCCTTCTGTCTCGGGGAGCGGTCATTGGGATCATGTTCGGGGCGGCGGGCGCGATCGCCGGTGTCGACGGGCACACCGCGAGCGCGGAGGAAGCCGCTTCGGGCTTCCCGACCGCATGCGAGCTGAACGAGCTCGAGGTGCCCGAGCCCGATCTGGACAACCATGTTTCGGCGATGGACCCGACCGGCTCGTACATCGTCGGGTTCTCGGGTCACACTTCGGAGGACATCAAGCCCTGGCTGTGGCATGACGGCGAAGGCCAGTACCTCGATGTTCCGTCCGACCCGTCGATGCTGATGGCCATCAATTCCTCTGGGGCGGGTATCGGCTATTCCAGTGCGGATGAGGGCAAGAACCGCGTGTGGATGTACCAAGACGGTGACTTCGAGGAGTATCCGGATCTCGGTGGCGTGCCGCGTGACATCAACGACAACGGCGACTTCGTCGGGAACGACGGCCAACCGTATGTCGTTCCCGCTGGGCAAAAGGAACCAACGTACCTGGACCTTCCCGACGAGGCTCTGGACGGCAGCGCCAGAAGCATCAACGATGCTGGCACGGTCGTCGGTCGCATCTCGACCGGCAACCCGGAGGAGCCCGACTACGAGCCTTACCTATGGGACGCGGACGGCAACGGCATGACACTGCCTTGGCCCGACGGCCACGAGGATGCGTTCGGCTACGCCCAGTCGATTCAAGGCGAATGGATCACCGGCCATGTTCAATCCACGGGGATGAAGTGGCATTACACGCCAGAAGATGGCGCTACGGCACATGTCGTCGAGGATCTCGGATCGGCCTCCGACACGTCGCCGAACAACGTCACCATCGGTACGTACTTGGTGGACGATGACGTTTACCAACAGTCGCGAATGGTCACGCCGGACGGAAATGTGGAGCTGGCGGGCATCGAGGACGAGAAGACGGACACGGTGGCTGACTACGTCAGTGAGGATGCCAGCGTGGTCGCCGGTACTTCGTCGCCGGTGCAGGATGTGAAGCACGTGGTCGCGTGGACCTGCGACTAAGTCTTGATGCGCTTCGCGGTGCTCGTGCGCGAGTACCGTGAAGCCGAGCCGATCCCGCCAATGGCCATCGACACGGACCACCCGCGGCATGCGGCCCTGGTAAGACATGCCGAGCTTGCGCAGTATCGCTGCACTCGCCGTGTTGTCCGGGTCGCATGTGGCATCAATGCGATGCAGCCCTTCGTCCTTCAACCCGATCCGAAGCAGGGCCCGGCCGATCGCGGTACCGATACCCCGTCCCCACAGTTGTGGACGCACGATGTATTGGATCTCGCCCTGCCGATGCGCCCGGTTGCGTATGCGCAATTCGCCGCAGCCGACGGCTTCGCCGTCGATGTGCGCTATATAGACCCGTCGGGTGCATGGTTCACGCCGGCTCGCGGCAACAGCCTCGGCCGTGAACCGGCGCGATTCCGCCACGGTATTGGGGCCCCACGGCTGATAACGGCACGCTTTCGGGTTCCCGCCCCACGAATGCACCGCCTCATGATCGTGTGGTGCGATGAGCCTCAGCTGCAGCTGATCGGACAACATCGCCGCAGGTTAGCAACGGTGTCGTCGTGCGCGCCAATACATTTTCGATTCCTAGGTGCGCAGCGTACGATTTAACCGTGTTTACCGGTACTGCCGTCTTTGACATATTGTTGCCGGGCGATTCACGTTCCCGCAAAGCGAAACGCTCCTATGTCCGCCCCATCGTCGCCGCATTGCAGCGCCTCAGCGTGTGCTGCGCGGAAGTGGGTGCGCTCGACTTGGTTGGCCGTGCGGAGCTCGGCGTGGCCGTGGTATCTGGTGAACATTCGCATGTCCAAGAGGTCTTGGATTCGTGCGAAAAGTTGGTGGCGGGTCGGTACGAGGTTGAACTGCTCAGTGTGCAGCGACGCGTATTCGGCCCACAGGACTAGTGGAAAGGTGGCCTGGCCATGAGTGACTCGGCGAAAGCTCGGAAGATGGCCGAGCGAGTCAAGGAGCTGACGGTGACGGCGATCCGCAACCATGTGAAAGACCCTCGACTAGGGATGGTGACGATCACCGACGTCCGGTTGACTCCAGACTTTCGCGAGGCCACGCTTTACTTCACCGTTTTCGGAGACGATGAAGAGCACGCCGCCTCCCAAGCGGCCCTCGACAGCGCGCGCGGTCTTCTGCGGACCAACGTGGGGCGCGCATTGGGTCTACGGCATTCGCCGTCGCTGACTTTCGTCGCCGACCGGCTGCCGCAGCAGGTCAATCAGATCGACGATCTGCTGGAACGCGCCGCAGACGAGGACGCCAAGACACATCAGTTGGCGGCCCGTGCGCGGTACGCGGGCGATCCCAACCCGTATAAGTCGGAAAGCGACGAGGCCGTGCGCGATTGAGCTGCTCCAACGTCGAAACCGTGGCGCCGCGTACAGTTCGCGGCGCCACGGTTTTTTAGTGGGTAGGGCCACACAGATGTAAGGAATCCATCTGTTCCCATTCATTACGTCACGTGACACCATTGGCGCATGTCTCAGGGTGAAGCCACCACCGAACCCGGCGTCGCCAGCATCAAAAAGATCACGATGTTGGCGCTTCCTGCCCTGGTAGTCCTGGCCGCCGAGCCGATGTATGTCCTCGTCGACACGGCTGTTGTGGGGCACCTGGGGCCGATACCGTTGGCGGCGCTGGCGCTGGGCGGCGGCGTCATGAGCATCGCGGGCTGGATCGGGAACGTTTTGGCGTACGGGACGACCGGACGCGTGGCTAGGCGCTTCGGTGCCGGTCAGCGACGCGAAGCCGTTTCCGAAGGCGTGCAGGGATCGTGGCTGGCGATTATCGGCGGGCTCATCATGATCGCCGTCATCCAGATTTTCGCTCGTCCGCTCACGACGATCCTGGCTGGCGACGATAGCGCAGAGGTGGCGCGGGCCGCGGAATCGTGGCTGCGCATCGCGGTGTTCGGCGTCCCCTTCCTGCTGTTGGCGATGGCAGGTCAAGGCTGGATGCGCGGGGTGCAGGACACGAAAAGCCCGATGTACATCGTGCTGGGGGCCAGCGTCATGTCGGCGATCTTGGCGCCGATCCTGGTTTACCCGCTCGGGTTCGGGCTGATCGGTTCGGCGATCGCTAACGTCGCTGCTCAGGCCGCATCGGGGTCGCTGTTCATCCGGGCGTTGATTAAGGAAGGTGTGTCGCTGCGCCCGAACGCCACACTGTTGCGTAAACAGTTGACGTTGAGCCGTGACCTCATCATTCGCGGTGGCGCCTTCCAACTGTGTTTCATCTCCGCGACCGCCGTGGCCGCACGTTTTGGCGCCGCTTCGCTTGCGGCTCACCAGATCGGGATCCAGCTGTGGTTCTTTGCCGGGCTGGCTCTCGACGCGGTCGCGATCGCGGCTCAGGCACTGGTCGGCTCAGACCTGGGCGCCGGTGGCGCGCATCGGGCGCAGCGCACGTCGCGCCGCATCGCGTGGATTGGCCTCGGTTACGGAAGTGCGTTCGCTGTCGTGGTGTTCGCGAGCGCACCGTTCCTGCCGGGTTTGTTCTCCCCGGACTTGCGGGTGCAGGACCAGGCCGCCGTGCTGTGGCCGTGGTTCATTGCGATGCTGCCCGTCGCTGGGGTCGTGTTCGCGCTCGACGGGGTCTTGATCGGCGCCGGAGACATCGCGTTCATGCGAAACATGACGATCGTGGCGGCACTGGGGGCGTTCCTGCCGTTGATTTGGTTGACGTACGGGTTCGGCTGGGGATTGACCGGGATCTGGGCCGGGCTGACCGCGTTCATCGCGGTGCGGATGGTGGCCCTGCTGTGGCGCCAACACAGCGGTCGCTGGGTCGTGGTCGGCGCCGAACGTGCGTGACCGGTGTTAGGCGAAGCTGCAGATAGCGTCGGCGACGGCAACGGTCGCCAACAGTGCGACCACGTCGACGTTGGCGGGGACCGTTCCCGTCGATGCCGTGATGAACGCGTCGCCGTCGAACCGGGTATGACTGGGCGCCACAGCGCGCGCCAGCCCGTGGTGGGCACCCTGCGCGACGAGACGGCAGGCGGTCTTATCCAGTTCCGCGTTCGTGATGACCGCCCCGATCGTCGTGTGCGAGACGAAGACGTCCTCGCCGAAACCGGGGAGGTTCGGCGTGCCCGCGAGCCGTTGCGCGGCATCGCCGTGAGCGTCGATAACGCCGAAAGCGTTGACGGCCACGATCGCGGTCACCTGCAGGGCGCCGCGTGTCGCCGTCTCCATGGCGATGCCGGCCGGGGTGGGAGTCCCGGTGACTGCCCCCGTCGTGGCGCCGGTTCCCGCGCCGACGCTGCCCATCTCCGGTGCGGTGAGGGCCGCCACGCATGCCGCATATCCGGCATCGGCGTTTGGCACCACGCGCTCGTCACCGTTGGCGAGATCGAACAATGCCAGGGTTGGGACGATCGGAACCTTCCCGCCCGGGGTGGCGACGCCGCGGTCACGTTCGTGGAGGTAGCGCATGGCGCCGTCCGCTGCGGCCAGACCGAAGGCTGAGCCGCCCGTCAGCACGATGCCGTCGATGTTCGTCACGGTTTTCTGTGGCGACAACAGATCCAGCTCCCGGCTGGCGGGGGCGCCGCCGCGGACTTCGGCTGATGCGACGGCGTCTGCGTCGAACAGGATCGCGGTACAGCCGGTCTTGGCCCCGGCGTGCGTCCAGTGACCGACCCGTGTTTTCAACGCCTCGAGCATCGTCCTGACCTCCAGTTTCTCGTTATTCGGGAAATATCGCATAGCATGCGGGATGCGCGTTACCGTATTAGCCATGCGTTTCGTACAGATTCTTCCCAGCCGCGGCGGGACCTGACCAACAGGCCGACTCCCTGCCGCGGTGATGACCGTCGGTCCGCCGTTCAACCAACGGCGCGGGGAGTTCAAGCGAAACCAAACCCAAGCCTCTGGGCTCTCCTTTTTCACATCATCATCTGCGTAAATTTTGGAGAGCACCATGGAACAGCAGACCGCGAAATCCCATACTTCGGCAGACGAGCGAAAGACTCGCGAAGAGGCGCGCCGCGCCCTGCAGGAGTCAATGAATCGTCGCCAATAATCCTGCTCATGGCCCCGCGCATTCCAACGGTGCGCGGGGCCATGCTTGCGACACGCGCGAAACGCGGGACCGGATTGTCCCGCCGTGAAGGCATCCGGTACAGTTTCGTCCAGACCTAAGCGTCGCCATTGGGGTATGGGGTAATTGGCAGCCCGCCTGGTTCTGGTCCAGTTAGTCTAGGTTCGAGTCCTGGTACCCCAGCAAGACAAGTGTCATCCGAACATGGACCGGAGGAATCCGGTCCATGTTCTTTTTTCTGTCCGACCCCTCGTACGCGGGTTCGCGCGGGATTTCGTCGATAGTGTCGGGATGGAAGTGCAGACTCGGTCATGACTGAACCCGAGACGCCGAGCCCGCGACCGGCAGTCGCACTGGACCCCGCGGTGCCGCTGCGTCGCAACCCGGATTTCCGCAGGCTGTGGGTCGGCGGGGTCGTTTCGCAGGTCGGTACCGAGGTCACCCAGATCGCTTTCCCGCTGCTGATCCTGGCGGTGACCGGCAGTGCCGCCTACGCCGGGCTGTTGACCAGCGCGGAACTGGCCGTCTACGCCGTGATCACGCTGCCCGCTGGGTTGATCGCCGACCGTTTCCGGCGCCGTCGGCTGCTCGTCTTTTCGGATTTGGCTCGAGCCGTGCTGCTGGTCGGATTGACGGTGTGCGTGCTGCTGAATTGGATCCAGGTCTGGCTGGTAATCGCCATCGCTATGGTCATCGCGGTGTTCGACGCGGTGTTCGGCCCAGCGCAAGACGCCGCACTCAAGCAGGTCGTCCCGTCGAGCCAGTTGACCCAGGCGGTGACGTTGGACGAGGCTCGAACGCGTGCCTCCCGTCTGATCGGGCCGGCGCTGGGCGGCTGGCTATTCAGCCTGGGGCAGTGGGTGCCGTTCCTCGGCAACACCATCTCCTACATGATGTCCGGGTTGCTGCTGCGCAGGATCGAGAAGCCCCTCGATGCCCCGAGCGACGAACCGGAGCCGATCCGCCTGCGCGACACACTCGCTGGGTTCCGGTTTATCCTCGGCAACCCTTTTCTGCGGGTCATGGCCCTCATCTCGATGGGCATGACGTTCACCCTTGCGGCGTTTGGTCTGCTCTTCATCGCCGGACTGGAGCAGGACAACGCCGGCTCCAGTGTCATCGGTATGGCCCTAGCCGCTTACAGCACCGCCGGGCTGTTGGGCGCACTCGCGGCACAGTGGATCCTGAGCGTCTGCCCGCCGCGGGCGGTCATCATCGTTACCGCCTGGCTGATTCCCGCGATAATGCTGAGCTTTGCATTCGTCGACTCCATCGTGATCGCCATTGCCAGCGCCTGCCTGCTCTACTTCTGCATCCCATCGCTGGGCTCCATGTCACGGGCCTACCTGGTCGCGATCACGCCGTCGAACCTCCAGGGTCGGGTGTCCGCAGCCGTGATGGTCCTGGGGCTGGCGTTGTCTCCCGTCGCTCCGGCCGCGTTCGGGTTTGTCTTCGATGCGGCCGGCCGGACTTGGGCGTTCGTTGGCATGGCTATCAGCGGGCTGCTGACTGCAGTTCCGACGCTCAGTCGACCGATCCGGACGCTCACCGCGAGAGATCCGCGAAACGACAGCGATGAC
>DXIM01000137.1 GCA_019112895.1 Candidatus Stackebrandtia faecavium | reverse complement strand
CAGTCAGCGCCGCCGCATTCTGTTTCGCCGCAATCGGCGCCTCCGCAGCCGCCTCCGCCTCAGCACAATGCCTACGGTTACGGGGCCGCGGCTCCGCAACAGGAAGCTGCGGGGCAGGAGCAAGGGCCCGGATACAGCGCGCCCGTGAACCTGGGCGGCAATTCCACTGCGTTCGATGAGCCGACACAGCTGCACGGCTCCGTCTCACAGCAGCATCAATACCAGCCGCCCGCGGACCACATGCAGGAGCCTGCTGGTCAGGCGCCACGACGTCAGGGCCCGGAGCAGGTCGCCGATGGTATTTATCGCCGCAACCGGCCGGCCTTGGGCGTGGCGATGGCGCTTGTCACCGTCGCGATGATGGGTATGACCGTCTTCATGCTGGTGCGGTCGGCCCTTGGCGATGGCGGCTTGGGGCCGTCGGTGATTTTGTCGGCGACTTTCGCCATGGTCGGCTTGCCGTTGTCGGCGTGGGGCATGTACCCGCTCCTGGGCATGGGCGCCAATAGTGGTCCGGAAGATTTCCGAGTCCTCCTGCGCCCTCCGTATGCGTACTTGTTGGTGGGTCTGATTTTGGTGCTGGCTGCCGGGATGGCGGCCTAGCGCTCTTTGGCGGCTTAAAATCCGCCGGACTGCGCGAGCATGCCGGCGCCACCCAGCCTGCTTGCCCAGGTCTGTTACCGCGTACACTGGCTTGTCAGCGGCTGCGTTATTGGCGGCCGACTAACGCGTACTCGTTCACGCTTTCTTGCGTGGCGGCCGTCCCGGGTCCGATTCGTCGGTCATTCGGTCGTGAAAGCGGGTACCAGGCGCGCGAGTGGTTATTTCGCGCGATAAACCAGGGCGCGCAGATTGGGGTATCCAATGTGCGCAATACGAAAGGAATTCCAGGCAGTGCCTGTTGTCAGCATGCGACAGCTGCTCGAAAGCGGCGTCCACTTTGGTCATCAAACGCGTCGGTGGAACCCGAAGATGAAGCGCTTCATCCTCACCGAGCGCAATGGCATCTACGTGATCGACCTGCGTCAGACGCTCGACTACATCGAAAAGGCCCACGGCTTCATCAAGAACGTTGTCGCCGAAGGCGGATCGATCATGTTCGTCGGCACGAAGAAGCAGGCCCAAGAGGCCATCGCGGAGCAAGCGCAGCGCGTCGGCATGCCGTACGTCAACTATCGTTGGCTCGGCGGTATGCTCACCAACTTCCAGACGATCTTCAAGCGCCTGCAGCGTCTGAAGGAACTCGAAATCCTGGAGCAGTCCGGCAACCCGAAAGAGGGTCGCACGAAGAAGGAACTGCTGCAGCTGATGCGTGAGAAAAACAAGCTCGAGCGCACGCTCGGCGGTCTGCGCGATATGGGCAAGCTCCCGTCTGCGATCTGGGTCGTCGACACCAAGAAGGAACACATCGCGGTCGACGAGGCACGCAAGCTCGGTATCCCGGTCGTGGCCGTGCTGGACACCAACTGCGACCCGGACGAGGTCGACTACCCGGTTCCTGGCAACGACGACGCGATCCGTTCCGCGGCGCTGCTGACCCGCGTGGTCGCCGACGCCGTCGCCGACGGCCTCATCGCGCGTTCCAGCAAGTCCGGCAAGGACGAGGAAAAGCCGGGCGCCGCCAAGGGTGACTCCTCCGAGCCGCTGGCCGAATGGGAGAAAGACCTGTTGACGGGCGCCGACGACGAGTCCAAGAAGGTCGCTGCGAAGCCCGAATCCAGCGAATCGAACGCCGCTTCTTAGTTCTCTTGGGTGCGCCGTGATGGTGCGGGGCACCCATCATCCAAACGTCAACATTTCGAGTGGAAAGTAGAAATGGCCACAATTACCGCTTCTGACATCAAGCGGCTCCGCGAAGCAACCGGGGCCGGAATGATGGACGTCAAAAAAGCCCTGACCGAGGCAGACGGCGACTTCGACACGGCTGTTGAAGCCTTGCGCATCAAGGGCGCCAAGGATGTCGGCAAGCGTGCTGGACGTACGACTGCCAACGGTCTCGTGGTGCAGTCCGGTAACGCGCTGCTGGAACTCAACTGTGAGACCGACTTCGTCGCGAAGAATGAAGCGTTCGTCAAGCTCGCCCAGAGCCTGGTCGACCACGCTGCTGAGGCCGGTGTCGCCGACGCCGACGGGCTCCTCAAGAGCACGCTCGACGGCAAGACCGTCGAGGAGCTCATCGCGGAGGAGTCGGCGAAGATCGGCGAGAAGCTGGTGCTTCGTCGCGTCGCGAAGGTTACCGGAGACGTCGCGGTCTACATGCACCGCAAAGACCCGGACCTCCCGCCTCAGGTCGGCGTCCTCGTCGGTTACGAGGGCGACAAGGACGTCGCACGTGGCGTCGGTATGCAAATCGCCGCGATGCGTCCCAGCTACCTGAACCGTGACCAGGTTCCGGCTGAGACCGTCGACAGCGAAAAGCGCATCGCCGAAGAGACCGCGCGCGAAGAGGGCAAGCCGGAACGTGCGTTCGAGAAAATCATCGAAGGCAAGGTAAACGCCTACTACAAGGACAACGTCCTTCTCGACCAGATGTCTGTTGCGGACAATAAGAAGACCGTGGCTGCTGTACTGGACGAGGGCAAAACGACCGTGACGGACTTCGTCAGGTTCGAGGTCGGCCAGGACTAGGCGCTCAAAGCACGCGAGGGGGCTTGCGGATGGGAGAACCATCGGTTGGCCCCCTCGCTCTATGTCACCACTGGTACAGCGCGGTGACGGTTTATACATGACTAAGTGAAGGAGGGGCAGATGTCCGAGGCGGAGCAGCTCAAGCATCGACGTGTGGTTTTGAAACTGTCGGGCGAGGTCTTCGGTGGCGGCGCAGTCGGTGTGGACCCGGACGTGGTTTCGGGTATTGCCGCACAGATCGCTCAGGCGGCTAAGACCGGAGTGGAGATTGCGGTTGTCATCGGGGGCGGGAACTTCTTCCGTGGCGCACAGTTGCAGAAACTGGGCATGGAGCGTGCCCGCGCCGACTACATGGGCATGCTGGGAACGGTCATGAACTGCTTGGCGTTGCAGGACTTCCTCGAAAAAGAGGGTGTCGATACGCGCGTGCAGACGGCGATCACCATGGCGCAGGTGGCGGAGGCGTACATCCCGCGTCGCGCCATGCGGCACTTGGAGAAAGGCCGGGTCGTCATTTTTGGTGCCGGGGCGGGAATGCCGTACTTCTCGACTGACACGGTCTCGGCGCAGCGGGCTTTGGAGATCAAGGCGGATGCGGTCTTGATGAGCAAAAACGGTGTCGACGCGGTTTATACGGCTGACCCACGCACGGATCCGAATGCGCAGCGCTTGGAGTCGGTCACGTTCGATGAGGCGCTGCAGCGTCGCCTGCAGGTCGTTGACCAGGCGGCCTTCAGTCTGTGCCAGGAGAACGAACTGCCTATGCTGGTGTTCGGTGCGACCGGTCAGGATTCGATCATGAGGGCGCTGTGTGGCGATCGTATCGGCACCTTGATTACCGCGGACGAACCGTAAGCGTTCGCTCGCTTGCTATGGGGAGAGCAGCCACGCGGGCGGGCATGGAAATATGGCAAGTCACACCGCAGTGCGTGGCTGCATGAGTTTCGCTCATGCGCCCGACCATAGATTGTGAGAATTGACCGTGATCGATGAGACGCTCTTCGATGCTGAAGAGAAGATGGAAGGATCGGTGGAGCACGCCAAGGAGGAATTCGCCGCGATACGCACCGGCCGTGCCTCCTCCGCGATGTTCTCGAAAATCCTGATCGACTACTACGGCGCACCGACGCCCCTGACTCAACTGGCTTCGATCGGCACCCCGGAACCGCGCATGGTGATCATCAAGCCTTACGACATCTCGCAGACCGGCGACATTGAGCGCGCGATACGCGATTCGGACCTCGGGGTGAACCCGAACAATGAGGGCACCCAGTTGCGCCTGATGCTGCCTCAGATGACCGAGGAACGGCGTCGGGAAATGATCAAGGTGGCGCGGCAAAAGGGCGAGGACGGCAAGGTGGCCCTCCGCAACGTGCGTCGTAAGGCCAAAGAAGCTATCGAACGTCTGGTCAGCGACGGCGATGTCGGCGAGGATGACGGCCATCGCGCTGAGAAGGAGCTTGACGAGATTACGAAGCGACACGTCAAGACGATTGACGACATGCTGTCGCACAAGGAAACCGAGCTTCTTGAGATCTGATGGAACGCCACAACACCACCCCTCCTTCGGGGTTCCCGCAGTTCCCTCCGGACGGGAATGACGCTCGGAGCTCCTACCCGGACCCGCCACCGGACGACGCCTGGCCGCCACAAGCTCCCGGCGCTGATGCTTGGCCCCCTCGGGGGCCGCAAGGCGTCGGCTCGGAAGTTACTTCGGCGGCGTTCGGTTCCGCCGGTGATTCGAGTGCCGCCGGCGGTGAATTCTGGCCCGCTGAAGACAGTGAGGCCGACACGACTGATCCGCAGCAGGGTTCGGCCGCGCATCCGCCCGCCGACTCTGAGAAGAAGCCGGTGGGTAAGGCCGGGCGCAACCTGCCGTTGGCTATCGGCGCCGGGCTCGTGCTCGGCGGCGTCGTGCTGGCATCGCTGCTGATCGATCGCCGGGCATTCCTTCTGGTTATCGTCGCCGCTATCGCGGTGGGAACCTGGGAGATGAGCCAGGCGATGCGCCAGGCCGATATCAGGGTCCCCACATGGACGCTTGTCGGTTGTGGTTTGGGAATGCTCGCACTGACCTGGTTCGGTGGTCCGACCCTGTTGGTGCTGGGTATGGGCCTGACCGTGATGGTCTTGGTGGTGTGGCGGATCGCCGACGGCGCGACCGGTTATCACATCGACGTGCCGGCAGCGGTGCTGGTTTCCAGCTACATCCCCTTCTTGGGGGGCTTCGCGGTGCTGTTGGTGGCCCCGCCCGACGGACACCTGCGCATCATCGTGACATTGGCCACTGTGGTGTTGAGTGACACCGGCGGATATGTGGCCGGAGTCTTGGCAGGCAAGCATCCGATGGCGCCGAAGATCAGCCCGAAGAAGTCCTGGGAAGGGCTCGGCGGTTCGATCTTGGCGTGTGTCGTGGGCGCTGTCGTGCTCCTTTATTTCTTGTTCGATGCGCCGCTGTGGATGGGATTGCTATTCGGAATTACCGTGGCGGTAGCGGCGACATTCGGAGATTTGACTGAATCGCTCATAAAGCGCGACTTGGGCGTCAAGGACATGAGTAACCTTGTCCCGGGTCACGGAGGATTGATGGATCGACTCGACTCGATCTTGCTGGCGTTGCCGCTCGCGTTTGCGTGGCTGTCGTTCATCGCGCCGACCAGCATCTGATCCGCCAGGCCATGGAATACGTAGCGACATTATGTGCATGCCTGAAACGGCATGCAAGACTTGACTGGACATGACGAAACCTGTATTGAACCTGAGCCCCGCTCGAGCTAACCGGGCCATGCCTCCGCGTCACTTCGCGGACCTGTCGCCTGATGCACGGCGTGAGGCGGTGATGGAGCTCGGACTGCCGAAGTTCCGTGCCGACCAGCTTTCTCGACAGTATTTCGGCCGCAAGCAGACCGATGTGTCGGCGATGACAGACATTCCGGAATCGCTGCGCGAATCGCTAGGTGAAGCACTGTTCCCGCAGCTGCTGACCCTGGTCAAGGGCACCGAATGCGACAACGGCGCGACCAGGAAGAGTCTGTGGCGTCTGCATGACAAGTCGCTTGTGGAAAGCGTCCTCATGGGTTACCCGGACAGGTCCACGGTGTGTGTATCGTCACAGGCCGGTTGCGGTATGGCGTGTCCGTTCTGCGCCACGGGCCAGGCCGGCCTGACCCGCAACATGTCGACTGCCGAGATCGTCGAACAGGTCGTCCACGCCGCGCGCCTTTCTGAACAGGCCGACCTCGGCCGCTTGTCTCATATCGTGTTCATGGGAATGGGTGAGCCGCTGGCGAACTATGCACGCTTGGTTGCGGCCCTTCGACGGATCACTTCCGCGGCCCCAGACGGTTTGGGTATGTCCGCCCGGAACATCACGGTGTCGACCGTCGGTCTGGTTCCGGCCATTCGGAGGTTGACGGATGAGGATCTGTCGGTGACTCTGGCTGTGTCGCTGCATGCACCTGACGATGAGCTGCGCGATGAGTTGGTACCGATCAATAATCGATGGAAGGTCGCCGAAGTGTTGGACGCCGCGTGGGGCTATGCGAGGCGTACGGGGCGACGTGTGTCAATCGAGTACGCCATGATTCGCGACGTCAATGATCAACCTTGGCGGGCTGACCTACTTGGACGGCTGTTGAAAGGCAAACTCGCGCACGTGAACCTCATCCCATTGAACCCGACTCCGGGCAGTCGCTGGGATGCGAGCCCGAAGCCAGTGGAACGGGAGTTTGTTGCGCGGTTGAGAGCAAGTGGAGTGGCCACGACAGTGCGGGATACTAGAGGCCAGGAAATCGATGGTGCGTGCGGCCAATTGGCGGCTTCCGAACAAGTCGGTGAGTCAGAGAATGGGTCAGGGCATGAAGCCCGCGTACAAAGGGGCGAATCGCGGAAGGTGGCTATCTGATGGCCAATCAAGGTGATCGGTTTCGGCGTCGAGCGCTTAGCCGTGGATACAAGGTCGATGAGGTCGACGCCTTCCTGGACCGAGTCGAAGCCACGCTGTCCGGTGAGCCCATGGGGACGCCGGTTCCTTCGCAAGAAGTCGATGACGTGGTTTTTCGTGTCCGATTCGGTGGATACGACGAGTGGCAGGTCGACGTTTACCTCGACCGGGTTGCACGGCAGCTCGGGGAGCTGGAAGAGCGGGGCGTGCTCGGTCGTGCTCCGGCACCGGAGTATGCGAGCGGGCCAATCGGTGAAAGCCCCCAGCGCGACAGCATGTCTGACGAATATGAAGCGATGCCGCGCGAGACGGCGATGATGACGCGCCAAGAGCCGTCTCCGCCGCGCGATCGTGAGATGGGTTTTCCTCCGCGGGAGCCGTCTCCGCCGCGTGACCGTGAGATGGGTTTTCCTCCGCGGGAGCCGTCTCCGCCGCGTGACCG
>DXIM01000136.1 GCA_019112895.1 Candidatus Stackebrandtia faecavium | reverse complement strand
GACGAACTCGATGAGGGCGAAGCCACCCCCGAGGACTACGACAAGCTCAACCAGGCCAGCGAGACCATCGGCTCCGCCTGCAGCGACACCGGCTTCATCGAGCCTTCCGAAGAGGAAGGCAGCGACCAAGGCGGCCAGGAGGGCCAAGACGGCCAAGGCAAGAACGACGGAGACAAAGGCAGCGATCAACAGGACGGAAGCAACTGATCGACGCCGGACGAGAGTGGCGGCGCACATGACGTGCGCCGCCACTGTCGTTTACCGCAACAGCAGGTCAAGCACCGCGAACGCGAACAACACGATGCCGACGATCCCGTTAGCGGTGAAGAATGCGCGGTTCGCGCGCGACAGGTCGTCCGGTTTCACGATTGCGTGCTCGTAAATGAACACGACAGCGGTGATGGCCAGGCCGATCCAGAACCAGACACCGAAGCCGGCCAGCACGCCGAACCAGGTGAACAGGGCGAACGTCACGACGTGGCTGAGCGTCGACGTGTGCAGGGCAGCGGCGATGCCGAACCGAGCGGGGAACGATCTGACGCCGATCTCTCGGTCGATCTCGGTGTCTTGACACGCATAGATCAGGTCGAAACCGCCGATCCAGAGGCCGACGGCGACCCCAAGCACGATCGCGGGCAGGCTGCCTTCGAAGGTGCCCGTCACCGCGAGCCACGCCCCCACGGGGGCGACCGTCTGCGCCAAAGCCAGGATCGCGTGCGGGAAGTCGGTGAAGCGTTTGCCGTACGGGTACACGATCATCGGCACGACCGCCAGCGGCGACAACACCAGGCACAGGGGGTTCAGCGCTGCCGCGGCCGCGAAGAACACGACGAGCGATACCGCGCTGCCGACGTGGGCGGTCCGCAGCGACACGAGTCCGGTGACGAGTTCACGAGACCAGGTGCGCGGGTTGCGGGCGTCGACGTGCCGGTCGACGACCCGATTAGCGGCCATCGCGAACGTCCGGCCTGCGACCATCGCGACCGTGATCAGCCCGAGCACGCCCCACTGGATGGAGGCGAGGAACCCGGTTCCCGCTTCCGCCTGCGTGAACATGACGGTCAGTGCCGCCAAGTACGCGAACGGGAGCGCGAAAACGGAATGCTCGACTTTCACCAGCCGTAGGAAGGCGGTCGTATGAGCTACGGCGCTCACAACCCGAACTCCGCCCAGCGTGCGTCAACGGAGGCTTTGACCGCCGACGTCATGCTGGCTTCGTTCGGCCAACCGCGCAGGTAACCTTCGGTCGGGAATTTACGTGTCGCGTCGACCCCGGCCTTACCTCCCCAAAACTGCTGGTAGGAAGCGTGATCGAGGTGGTCGACGGGGCCTTTGTTCACGACGAGGTCGTGGGCGTAATCGACGTTGCCGAACGCGCGCCAGGCGACCTCGTTGTAGTCGTGCACGTCGCAGTCGCTGTCAACGATGACGATGAGTTTCGCCATCCCAAGCATGTGGGCGCCCCAGACCGCGTTCATGATCTGGTGCGCGTGTTTCGGGTACCGCTTATTGATCGACACGATGAGGCAGTTGTGGAACACGCCGGGCTCCGGCATGTTGTAGTCCACAATGTCAGGGATGAGGAGCTTCAGCAGCGGCAAGAAGATTCGTTCAGTGGCTTTGCCGAGCCCATAGTCTTCCTGCGGCGGTTTCGATGTCACGATCGAGTGGTAGATCGGATCTTTCCGCGTCGTCATGCATTCGACGTGGAAAACCGGGAAGTCTTCGATCGGGGTGTAGAAGCCAGTGTGGTCGCCGAACGGGCCTTCGGGCATGCGTTCGCCAGGCTCGATGTAGCCCTCGAGGATGATCTGGGCGTTGGCCGGCACCTGCAACGGCACCGTCAGACAGTCGACCATTTCGACGCGTTCGCCCCGCAGGAAACCCGCGAAAAGGTACTCGTCGATCTCGGCCGGCAGGGGCGCACCCGCCGCGTACGTGACGACCGGGTCGGCGCCGAACGCGACCGCGACCGGGAGGCGTTCTCCGCGGCGTTCCGCGACAGCATGGTGCGCGGTCGAATCCTTATGGATCTGCCAATGCATCCCCAAGGTCTTGCGGTCGTGCTGCTGCAGCCGGTACAGGCCGAGGTTGCGTTTGCCGCTGTCGGGGTGCTTCGTGTGCGTCAGGCCGAAGTTGTGGAAGATCCCGCCGTCGCCCGGCCAAGTCTGCAGGCCCGGCAACCGGTTCAGATCGACCTCATCGCCGCGGTAGACGACCTCTTGGCACGGCGCGCTGCGCTGCTTCTTCGGGGGGACGGACTTCAGCTGCATCAGCTTGCCCAGGCCCTCTTTGACGCCGGCGAACCCGACCGGGATCTCCAACTTGATGAGTTCGGCAATCCGGTCGCCGATGTCGTCGAGCGCGTCCACGCCGAGCGCTTTCGCGGTGCGTGCTTCGGTCCCGAACAGGTTGATCGCGACCGGCATTTCGCCGCGGGTCGGGTTCTCGAACAACAGGGCCGGCCCCTGGTCCCGCACGACTCGCTGAGTGATCTCACTCATCTCCAGTGTCGGGTCGACAGGCGCGCTCACTCGTTTCAATTGTCCGTCGCGCTCCAAAGTGTCGACGAACTCGCCAAGGCTTGAATAGGGAAATTTAGCGGCCATCCGCAGTTACCGTCCTTCACATTGTCCGGTGAGACGCAACATCACGCCCATTACCGTAGCTGCAGCACGGCTTCGCCAACGTGCGCCATATCCATCAATGCGTACGTACCGTCCGCTATCTCCGACGCACCTGTGAGGCACCCTTGAGGCATGCGTATTCCATGGGTTGTGGGGGTTTCGGGGGCATCGGGCACGCCTTATGCCCGGGCCGTGTTGTCGGCGCTGATCGACGCGGGCGAAGCCGTTGACGTGATCGTGTCGAAAGCATCGCGTTTGACGATTCTCGATGAAACCGGTCACACCGTGCGCGACGCGCATTGGAAAGACGACCTGGCGCGCTGGCTCGATCGGCCGCTCGCCGAGGCCGATATCGAATACTGGCCGGCTCACGATTTGGCGGCCGGGCCGTCGAGCGGTTCGTACCGCGTGAAGGGGATGGTCGTCGTCCCGGCGAGTACAGCCGCGTGCGCCGGTATCGCCATCGGTCTCAGCAAGGACCTGCTGCAACGTGCGGCGGACGTGAACTTGAAGGAACGCCGCCGGGTCGTGGTCGTTCCCCGCGAAACACCCGCGTCGCGCAGCCATCTGGTCCACATGCTGTCGTTGCATGACGCGGGCGCTGTCGTGATGCCCGCCAGCCCCGGTTTTTATGCGGGCGCGACGCAGATTCAACAGCTCGTCGATTTCCTCGCCGGCCGGGTGTTGGATGCGATGGGCGTGCCGCATTCGCTGTACACGCGCTGGCGCGGCGAACTGGGATCAGGCCGGGCCGCGGCAGGTGACCGAGCGGGCCGGGCCGGGGCGGACGGTTGAGCGGGCCGCTTCGGCGTGGTGCGCGGGCGTCGGTACACGCTCGGGATGGCGCGTGTGAAGGACAACCGGGTTCGTTTTAGTCGAGGAGACGAACGCAACACAGTGATGAGTGTCATGTTACGAACATGACGGGTATTCCCTTCGGCGCGCACGAAAAACGGCCGCCTGCTCGTCGCTGAGCGACGCACATGCAGCCGTCTACCACACCCTCACCGGTGCAAATCATTCCTGAGGCGCGGCTTCGCCGAGCTCCCCCTGCAGCAGTGCCCGCACTTCCGATTCGCGGAAACGCCGATGTCCTCCGGGAGTCCGAATACTGCCGATCCTCCCCGCTGCGGCCCACCGCGTCACAGTTTTTGGATCCACTCGAAACAACGCGGCTACTTCACCGGGGGTCAACAGCCGATCGTTGTCCATCGCCCGATCCTCCCTTAAAACCGTGTGAATGCCCTGGTAGGCACGTATGCCCCCATTAGAGCACCAAACCGGGCATTCCGCCAGGCGATCAATGACATCTTTTGGCCAGGTTAGGCTCACCAGATGGACGATATCGACCAGCGGATCGTACAGCTGCTGCAAGACAACGCGCGCATGTCGTATGCGGAGCTCGCACGCCAAGTGGGACTGACATCCCCGTCGGTACAAGAGCGCGTCGCGAAGCTCGAACGCAACGACGTGATCTCGGGATATCGCGCCCAGGTGAACCCGGAAGCGGTCGGACTCGGCATCACCGCGATGATCGGTATCGTCACCACCGCCGACGGCGAATACCCGGAAATAGCCGATTCCCTGCGCGCCTTCGACGAAGTCGAATCCTGCTACTTCATGGCGGGTTCTGAGTCCTACCTGTTGAAAGCGCGAGTCGGCACGATGTCGGAACTGGAGACCCTGGTCACCCGGCTCAACCGCCTGTCGGGAGTCGGCGGCACCCGCACCACGATCGCGTTGTCGACGAAATGGGAGAACCGCCCCCACCTGTACGGCGACCCTGCCCCCGATGACGAGCCCGCCCCGCCGCAGACCTAGGGCGAAACGCACAACCCGTATCCGCGCGCGCGGCGTTAGGCTCACGTTGTGGCGACCCTCGACCGATGTAGTGACCGTGACCGCGCCTGGGTGAACTGGGCAATCTCCGCCGTATCCGCCGACGCGAACCGCAGCGCCGACACGCACCTGCTGCCTTTCCCGCTGCCCGGAGACTGGGGCATTGACCTGTACCTCAAAGACGAATCGGTGCACCCGACCGGCAGTCTGAAGCACCGCTTGGCGCGCTCGCTGTTCCTGTACGCGCTATGCAACGGCTGGATCGTCGAAGGCACCGTCGTAGTCGAGGCGTCGAGCGGATCCACGGCCGTCAGCGAAGCCTATTTCGCCCGCATGCTGGGGCTGCCGTTCATCGCGGTGATGCCCGCCACGACAAGCCAGGACAAGATCGACCTCATCGAGTTCCACCACGGGGAGTGTCACCTGGTCGACGACCCGACCGCGGTCGTTGTCGAGGCACAGAAGCTCGCGGCGGAGAAGAACGGCCATTTCATGGACCAGTTCACATACGCCGAACGCGCCACCGACTGGCGCGGCAACAACAACATCGCCGAATCGATCTTCCAGCAGACCGCACTGGAGCGGCATCCGATTCCGTCGTGGATCGTCGTCGGTGCCGGTACCGGCGGCACGAGCGCCACTATCGGGCGATACGTCCGGTATCAGTGCCACGACACGAAACTGTGCGTTGTGGACCCGGATAATTCGGCGTTCTTCGCGGGCTGGTCGCAATCCGATCTGGACGCCACGGTCTCCGGCGGTTCCCGGATTGAAGGGATCGGGCGTCCACGCGTCGAACCATCCTTCATTCCTTCGATCGTCGACAGGATGGTCGAAGTCCCCGACGCCGCCTCGATCGCCACCGCGCGCGAAGCCTCCATATTGTTGGGTCGCCGCATCGGAGGCTCGACCGGAACGAACCTGTATGCCGCGTTCGCATTGACCGCGCAACTACGCGAAGAAGGCGCGACCGGCAGCATTGTCACCTTGCTGTGCGACCCGGGCGAACGCTACGGCGACTCGTACTTCAACGACGAGTGGGTCCGCGCGCAGGGCCTCGACCTGAGGCCCTACACCGAGACGGTGCGCACGTTCCTGTCGACCGGACGATGGCACGAGCCGAGTATTTAACGGTGTCCCGGTTCGTCCCGCAACGAGGTGAGGCGTTGCCAGCCGGCGCATGCCGCATCCGGCATGTTCGTAACTTCTGCGGTCAGTCTTCTTCGTCGAGCAGCCCGGCATCATGCACCAGCAACGCGACTTGGACTCGATTGTTGACCTGAAGCTTCGACAGCACGGCCGACACGTTCGTTTTCACGGTCGGCACGCTCAAAAACATCGACGCACCGATCTGCGCATTGGTCTTGCCGGAACCTATCTGGACCGCGATCTCCTGTTCGCGCTCGCTGAGAACCGCCAACTTCTCGCGCGCCCGAAACTCGCGTTCGTCCACATTCGTCTTACTGGCGCGATCGATCAGGCGACGCAACACCGACGGCGACAGCACGGGACGATTCTGAGCCGCGGCGCGTACGGCCGTCACGATCTCGTTGGGCGGGGTGTCCTTCAACAGGAAACCGGCCGCGCCGGCGCGCATCGCCCGCAGGACGTGCGCGTCCGCGTCGAACGTGGTCAACACCAACACTTGCGGGGCGTCCGGCAGCCGGCGCAACCGCTCGGTCGCTTCGAGACCGTCCATGACCGGCATCCGAATGTCCATGAGTACGACATCCGGCCCATACTGCTCCACTTGCCGCGTCACCTGGGATCCGTCGCCCGCTTCGCCGACGACCTCAATGTCCGACGCACCGCCCAGCATCATCGACAAGCCGGAACGGGCCAGCGGATCATCGTCGACGACGAGGACTCGAACAGGGCTAGGGCTGGGCTCCGTCATCCGGCCAGGGTAGCCGTGCCCACAATCGCCAGCCGTCGTCGGTCGGCCCGTATTCGAAGCGCCCCTTCGCCAACGCCACACGCTCGTCGAGCCCTGACAGTCCATGCCCGCCCGTGACCGCGCTGCTTGTGGCTCCGCCACCATCATTAACGACCTCGACCTCGATGTGTTCGTGTTCGCGCCCGGTGACGGTCACTCGCGTGTGCGCCTCGGGGGCATGCTTGCGCACATTCGTCAGGCCTTCCTGGACGACACGGTAAACATTGCGGCCCAGCGTTTTTGGAACGTCATCAAACTTGTCGCAACGGAAAGTCACGGGCATGACCGTGTTGGATTCGGCGATGAGCGTATCCAAATCGGCCAACGTCGGCTGGGGCAGTTCGTCGAGCGGCGCGCGCAAAACACCGATCACGTCGCGCAAATCCTGCAACGCCCGGTGCGCGCTTTCGCGGATCACGCCGCTGGCCTTAGCGATGTCGGTGGCCGGCGCGTCGGGACGGAATTCGAGCGCCCCAGCGTAAACGCTCAACAGCGACAAGCGGTGCCCCAAAACGTCATGCATCTCCCGCGCGATGTCGTCCCGCACCCGGCGCTGCGACTGCTCCGCCAGCAGCTGTGCCTCCGCTTCCGCCCGTCGCGCGCGTTCCCGAAGCGACTCGAGCAGTTCCCGCCGGTGATGGATGAACAAACCCCACCCGACGACGACACCTTGCACCAACGCACCGAAAATGAAGACGGTAATCATCGAAACGTCCGGTTCGCGCCGCGTGAATGCCCACACCAGTGCGCCGGCGATGCTCAAGGCGAAAACGATCCCCGTCGTCTTCGGTTTCTTATGCACCGCGACGGTAAACATGGCCACGATCAACGCACCACTGGGGAACTCGAAGTAGCTGGTCACGATCACCAACGCCACCGTGATCGGCACCGGCCACAGCCGACGGAACCACAGGCTCAGGCACGCGATGACACCCAAAACGAGGTCGACGTCGAACAGCCAGGGCACCACATAGTTCATACTGTCCATACGTTCGTTAATGGACACTAGGCCGAGTCCGACCGCGAACAGGAACGCGACCGAATCTACGACCCAATCGCGCACGCTGCGGCGACGCAAGTCGCGCAACATCTGGCTCACCCCCGGCCCAGCTTCCGGTATTGCTGCTGCTTATCCCTGTCCCGCACGACAACACCGAGGTCCTGCAGCTGCGCCGTCGCCTCCTCCAGGGCGGCAACCTCATCGCCACCCACGAGATCGCCGCGATGCCGCAGCAACTTATTGACGTCGGGATCGAGGTCGGGGTGCCCGTCGATCCAGCGCCGAAACTGTGCCTCATGTGGATCCGTCGTGCCCCGCCACGGATAATCGTGCCCCCGCAACGCGTGTTCGAGGTGGGATGTGGAGATATCGGCGACGCTGTAGCGGTACAGCTCCCGGTCGTCGTGACCGACGAGGACGAGGTCCTTCGGGTCGGTGAACACGGCGGCGATGTCGTCACGGGCGACGTATCTCTCGCGTTTCTTTGCGGTCAACAGCAGGCTGTCGGCGTCCACCCGCACGCTGAGCGCGTCGTTGTCGGCTTGTGTCGCGAGCCAGACACCGATGGCCAGCCCCAGCACCGTCATGATCGGCACCAGCCACACGGTCGGCAGACTCGCCGCCAGCTCGAGCGGCCCGGGAAGGCCAGGCAAGAACGACGTCGCCCATGCAGTCAGCGGCGGTATCGCGAAGCCGGCGGCGACACCGATCGCTCCACATAGAATCACTAGTCCGACCAGCACGGTTCGGGGCATCCGGACGGTGTTCGGGTCGCTTCGCGACATCGACTACTCCTTGGTTCTTTTCGGGGACACGCAAAACCTAAACGTCTGGGGCCCGCGCGCCTAGGAGTTTTGCCGCAGCCGATACCGAAGTCGCAGGTATCGATACCTTGGTTGACGTGTGACGGCACCTTGGTCGGCGCCGCGGTTGCGCGGCGGTCGTTTCGGTGCCGCGCATGCACGACGCCGGTACGCTGACGGTCGGTTTGGCTCGCGAGAATCGTATTGGGGGCGTCATGCGGCGTGGACATGTCGATTTGCCATTGATCGGCCCGGCCAGCGGTAGGCAGCTTCATCTCATGACGTTCAACCTGCTGTTTGACCATGAGCCTCCACCGCGGACGTGGCAGGAACGTCTGCCGCGGGTGTTGCGGATCCTGGAGGCGGAGCAGCCGACCGTATTGGGTACACAGGAGCTGCTGTTCCCGCAGGTGAAGGACCTGAAACGGTCACTTCCGGGGTACGACTACATCTATTTGTCCTGCAAGGGCGGGGCCCGGGGTTTGTCTACTGCGGTGTTCTTCGATACGTCCAGGCTGGAGCCGCTTTCGTTTCGGCATCTGTGGCTTTCGCGCACGCCGCATCTTTTGGCTTCGCGTTCGTGGGGCAACGAGCAGCCCCGCATGATGACGTGGGTCCGGTTCGCGGACGCGCGCAGCGGCAGGGAGTTCGTATACGTCAACACCCATTTTGACCATCTTTCGGAGAACTCTCGGCTGCGCAGTGCCGAGCTGGTGAAGAAGGTGGTCGCGTATTTCGATGTCCCGGTGATGGTCGGCGGTGATTTCAACACTCCTCACCACGCCGAGACACATGCACGCCTCATCGACAGTGGACTCGTGGATTCGTGGGATGCGGCGGCGCATCGGGTCACCGATAGTTTCCAGACGTTCAACGATTGGCGTCCGAAGCCGAGGAACGGGGGCCGCATCGACTGGATTTTGACGACTCCCGAAGTGACCACTCACAGAGTCGGCATCAACGCTTGGACCGATAATGGCGCTTTTCCGTCCGATCATTGGCCGGTACAGGCTCTGGTTTCCTTGGAATGAATGAAAGACGAACACAGTCCGAGCTATCGGTGTCGGCTCGAACAATTCACGGACGATCCTTAATGGTCTTAATTCCATAAGCCGCCCATAGTCGACACCGAATTTCTTCACGACGTGTAATCATTGCGGTCTCACTCGTGTCAAAAAATTCGCATTTCATCATTTATCAGACACATTTAAATATTGTTATCAACCTTTCGTCGCTGATCGGGCGCCGTTCGGCCCTGGTGTACTGGCCATAGCGCTGTAAGCCTGAAGGCATCCAAATCCGTGACTGGCGCATCAACCGTGCCGGCTACTGAAAGGAACCGATGTCTATGCGGCTTACTAAAAAGGGGATTGCCGTAGCTGCAGGCGCCGCGATGGGTGCAGCCCTGCTGTTCTCCCCCGTGGCGGTCGCGAGCGACAATCCAGATGCCCTAGATGCCCCCGCTGACTACTACTCCGACGCCGAAGGAAAAACCGGCGACGAGCTCAAAACTGCCCTTCACAACATCATCAAAGGCCATGACGAGCTGAGCTACGACGGAGTCAAGGACGCAATCCCGTCCACTGACGCCGATCCGAACAACGACGGCAACGTCATCTTGCTCTACACCGGCGATTCCCGTCCCGATGGCGGCGATTGGAACCGCGAGCACGTGTGGGCCAAGAGCCACGGCGACTTCGGTACTGCGATGGGTCCCGGCACCGATCTGCATCACCTGCGTCCGGCCGACCCGCGCACGAACTCGACGCGCAGCAACCTCGACTTCGACAACGGGGGCGAGGAAATCGAATACGCGCCCGGAAACTTCTACGACTCGGACTCGTTCGAGCCGCGGGACGAAGTCAAAGGCGACGTGGCTCGCATGGTTATGTACATGGCGGTCCGTTACGAAGGCGACCAGTACGTCGACCTCGAGCTGAACGAAAAGCTCGAGAACGGCAAGAACCCGTTCCACGGCAAGCAGTCGGTGCTCGTCGAATGGTCCGAACAGGACCCGCCCGACGAGTTCGAGAAGACTCGTAACGACGTCATCTACGAAGATTTCCAGCACAACCGCAACCCGTTCATCGATCACCCGGAATGGGTGAAGGAGATCTGGGGCGACGGTGCGGAAAACCCCGAGGACCCGCCTGAAGACCCTGAAGACCCACCGACGGACCCGCCGGCCGAGTGCGAGGAAGCCAAGAGCTCCGAGCCGGTCGACATCGTCGACAACGAGATCGTCACCAGCGATGTCAAGGTCGAAGGCTGTGAAGGTACCGCTTCGGCGTCCAGCACCGCCAGCGTCGAGATAACCCACCCGGACCAGGGCGAGCTGTCCCTGTACCTGTATGCGCCCGACGGCACCTACTACGTACTGCAAGGCAGCGGCGGATCCGGTGAAAACCTGTCGGAAACGTACACCGTGGACCTCAGCGATGAGGAAGCCAACGGCACCTGGACGCTGAGCGTCAAGGACTACGCGGACGGCAACACCGGAACCATCGATTCGTGGAGCCTCGCCTTGGCGTAGCTTTCGCGTTCTTGAGTTCCTCACGGCCCGGCGGATGCCCACCCGCCGGGCCGTTTTCCGTGTCCGGGCAAGCTTTTCGGCCGATCAGGGCCATGCCAGTGCGTCAGAAAAATCCACCAATACATATCCACTGGCGTTATAGCTTCGTAGACGAAATATTCAGTTGTATGACTGGTCCACTACGAGAACCCACGTTTCTCATCCTCACCGCGCTCGCCCGTGCCCCAATGCACGGCTACGGAATCATCACCGAAGTCAAGTCTCTATCGGACGGCCGCATCACGCTGCGTCCCGGAACCCTGTACGGCGCCTTGGACCGCCTCACCGAAAGCGGTCTCGTCGCCGCCGACCGCGAAGAAGTCGTCGACGGGCGGCTTCGCCGCTACTACCGGCTTACCGACGACGGCGCCGCCGAACTGGCGCAAGCAGCCGACCGCATGCGCCACAACGCCGAGGCCGCCGCGAAACGCTTGTGCGCCGGCGGACGGCAAGCGGTGGTCGGTTTCAGCCACCGAACTCTTGGAGGCCTCGCATGAGTACCGACATCACGGCCCTCGAACGTCGCTATCGGCGGCTACTGCGCTTCTACCCCGGGCAATACCGCAAGGAGCGAGGTGAAGAGATCGTGGGAACCTATCTGGAGTTCGCAGCACCGCGAAGCCGACCGAGCCTCGCAGACACCGGCGACATCATCAAGTCGGGCCTGAAGAAGCGGACCCAATACGCCCCCAGCGGTCTGCGCTCGGGAATCGGTATGGCCGCCGTCGTTGCACTCAGCGTGCTCACCGCCATGTCAGTCGCCGCCATCAGCTGGATCGAGCTCGGGCCGACGCCGGACCTATTCTTCTACGACAGCTTCGGACCATTCAAATCGACCGCCATCCTCATGTGGGGACTGTGGATAGCCGTCGCGATCGGCGCGGCGCTCGCACCGCCACGAGTCACACGTTTCATCATCCCGGTCCCACTGGTCGCCATAGCGGTCCAGGCATTCATACCCGCCGTGACCACGTACGCAGCTCCGCCGAACTACCTGTTGGGGCCATTGTTCATCCTCGGAGTGACGGCATTGGCGTGGCCGCACCGCGCGGGCATACTCGCTCGCATCGCACCAGTCCTCAGTGGTATCGGCGCCGCGGTGGTAGCCGCCGGCCTTTCACTGCAGACACGCGAATCCCTGTACCGCGACGACGTTTACGAAATCATGCGCTACAGCATCGCGGCGATTCTCGTCGCCGGCTTCGCCCTCGCGATCATCGATTACGCCGCGCGCCGCGGCACGGCCGGCGCCTGGGCTCTGATGGTTCTTGCGGGCCCCACGATCATGATGGCGGCTGTATTCCCGACCTTGAACCATCTCGTCGACGCGTCGACGACGCCAGCATTCGTCCACGTCGACCAGGCTCTTGCGCCGGTCAAAGCGGCCGGATATCTGCTGCTTATCGTCGGCGTCCCATTGACGGTGCGTGCAGTGGTGCGTAAACGCTGACACGCAAGCCACCCATTGCACCGTTTCGCGTTATAACCTCGACAAGACGACGCGCCCGGACCCTCACGCCGGGCGCGTCGTCGCGTACCTGGCATGTGCGTCACCTATCGAGGCATCGCCCTGAACCACCCGACTCGATCACGAGGATCCGAACCGACCCGGCGCCTAGCGGGCGTCGGGTTTATCGGCGCGGCATCGTAATGATCTATTTTTCCGGCTGGCGGTGCACCTGTTGTACGGCCACTGAAGTCGCATATGACCGGATGCATCCGGTCATATCAGTAACTTCTGCAGATCCCGCCCTGTCAAGGCACCGACCAAGGGATCGAATCCAGACATGAAAAACGCCACCAACTGTAAAAAGTTGGTGGCGTTTCCACTTGCGGTCCTGACGGGACTTGAACCCGCGACCTCCGCCTTGACAGGGCGGCGAGAACTCCAGACTTCTCCACAGGACCTGGAAACCGGATAACCGGGTGGTGCTCGTACCCCCAACGGGATTCGAACCCGTGTTACCGCCTTGAAAGGGCGGCGTCCTAGGCCTCTAGACGATGGGGGCGCTTGGCCATCATGCCATACGACCGAAAACGGTCGCCTGTCAGTATTGACCTTGCCTGCCACCGTCTGCGCGCCGTCGGAGGCATGAAAAAGCATACGACACGAGCTGCGGCACCGAAATCGGGGGGTCGGGCGAAGCAACGACGCACGTCAACGCACGGTTCAGGTCGGAATCGCTAGCGCCGCCACCCCCAGCAATACGACGACGGCACCGAGAATGCGCCGCCCGGCTTGCGGCTCACGCAACAGCAGCCACGCGAAGAGGGTCGCGATCACGATCGATGTCTCGCGGGCGGGAGCGACCATGCTGACCGGCGCATAGCGGTATGCGAACAAGACGAGCATGTATGCGGCCGGAGCGGCGATCCCGACTACGAAGATCGGGACGCGATGTTTATTCCATACGCGACGCACCTCATCGCGACGTCGCATCGCATACGGCATCAAGGCGACCCCACGGGTGAGGGTGCTTCCCCAGTCGTAGATCAACGGCGAAATCGCCAACGGCCCCACCGCCCAGGCATCCCACACGGTGTAGGAGGCGATCAGTGCGCCGGTCAACAGGCCGTACCGCACACCGGCCGATAGGCTTCGGGACCCGTTCTCGTCCCGTCCGAGGCCGATGATGAGGATGCCCACCACGACCGCAGCGGCACCGACGATCCCCCAGCCGCCCGGATTCTCGTTCCACACGATGATGGCGAACAGCACCGCCAAGGCCGGCCCGGTCCCCCGCGCGAGCGGGTACACCACGGACATGTCACCCACCCGGTATCCGTGTTGCAACACGACCGTATAGCCCAAATGAAGCAGGCCGGTGACAATCATCACCGTCGGCAGGAGCCAGGTGAGTTTCGGGGGCGCAATGATGAACACCGCGATGACGAGCGGCAAATAGACGACCACGCCCACGACACTGTTCAGCCACACGAACACCGTGCCGCCGTCCGACGCGCGCTTCGCGAACAGGTTCCACACGGCGTGACACAGCGCCGCCGAAAGCACAAGGATGAGAGCAAGGGGGTCCACGCCCGCACCCTAGTCTCATCGAGGTCCGCCCGCGCATAACGTGCTTCACAGTCGGTACCGTGGACGGTCGACAGCTCCAACGAAAGGGTTCGATCGTGAGTGGACAACTTGGCGTCATCGGGGCCGGAACGATGGGTGCCGGGATCGCCTACGTATCGGCCACGGCCGGCTACGACGTGACCCTTGTCGAGGTCGATCCGGAGCGCGGTAACGCGGCAGGCTCCCTCATCGACACGTGGGCCCGCAGGGCCGTCGACCGCGGCCGCGCCGAACCGGAACTGCCCGAGCAGGTCGGCCGGCGACTCACGATCGCCACCTCGATCGACGACATCCCTCACGGTGCCGACGTCATCGTCGAGGCGGTACCGGAACGGCCCGAGCTGAAACGCGACGTACTGACTAAAGCGGAAACTCGCGAACCGAAACTGTTGGGCTCGAACACGTCCAGCATCTCGATCGATTCGCTTGCGGAAGGTCTGAATCGCCCCGAGCGTTTTTGTGGGCTGCACTTCTTCAACCCCGTATACGCGATGCGGCTGCTCGAAATCGTGACTGGGGGCCGCACAAGCAACGACACCACCGCGGCTTCGCTGGCGTTCGCCGAACGTCTCGGCAAGGACCCGATCGTCGTCGCAGACGCCCCCGGATTCGCCACTTCGCGGCTCGGTAACGCGCTCGGCCTCGAGGCGATGCGCATGCTCGAGTCGGGTGTCGCCGACGCCGCCGACATCGACAAGGCCATGTCGCTGGGTTATAAGCATCCGGTTGGCCCCCTCGAACTGTCCGACATGGTCGGTCTCGACGTGCGGCTCGACATCGCCCGCACTCTGCAGGAGGCGTATGGCGACCGTTTCACTCCGCCGCAACTGCTGATCGACAAAGTCGAGCGCGGCGAGCTCGGCAAAAAATCCGGCAGCGGCTTCTACCGCTGGCAAGACGGCAGAAAGGTCGAAGAATGAAACTCGACAGTGTCCGTTTCGACGAGCGCGACGACCGGGTCGTGGTCACGCTCGACCGTCCGTCGAAACGCAACGCGATCGATCAGGACATGGTCGACGAACTGCACGCCGTCTGCGCACACCTCGAAAAACACCCGAAACCGATGCTCTTGACGGGCGGCGACAACGGAATATTCGCTGCCGGCGCCGACATCGCCCAACTGCGCGAACGCGATAAACACGATGCGCTGCAAGGCATCAACGCGACCGTCTTCGAACGTATCCGCCGGCTGCCGTTGCCGACCGTCGCCGCGATCGACGGGCCCGCGCTCGGCGGTGGCGCGGAACTCGCCTACGCGTGCGACATCCGCGTGTGCAGCGACCGTGCATTCTTCGGCCAACCGGAGGTACGGCTCGGCATCATCGCGGGAGCCGGCGCGACCTATCGTCTGCCTCAGCTCGTCGGCGAAAGCCTCGCCAAAGAACTGTTGTTCACCGGTCGCCGCATGCACGCCGACGAGGCACTGTCGGCGCGGCTCGTGTCGAGCGTCGTCCCGCCTGAAGAACTGTTGACGACCGCCGACGCCCTCCTCGATAAGATCGCGAAATCCTCGGCGATGGCGCTGCAGCTGACGAAACTGGCGGTGCATTCGCCGCCGGAAGCGCACCCGCAGATCGAGATGACCGCTCAAGCGGTCCTGTTCGAAGACGACGAGAAATACGCGCGCATGACGCGTTTCCTCGAACGTGGCTGACCCGCGCTACAAGTACAGGCCAGTCGGCGGCGTGTCGTCGCTTTCGATCGCCGCCGGTGGTTTCGTATCGAAGAAGCGGTGGCCACCGAACTTGTCCTGCAGACGGTCGTCGAGTTCATCGGCCAGGCGCGTCATCGATTCGACCGCGAGCATCAAGTGCCGGGGGCGGAAATCACGTCCGTACACCGGGACCGAAGCCCAGATCGTGCTGTCGACGTAATAGACGCGACCGATCGGCAACCGCCGCGTCAGCTCCGACAACTCCTGATAAAGCCGCTCGTTGGGACGCACCTGCGTCAGCAGCGGCGAATAGACGTCCACGATCGCCGGCTGCTCGGTCGGCTTGATGAAGACCATCGCCGAACCGGAACGCACGCTTATCTCGCCGTGCTCGTCTATCGCCAGATGGTCCGGCGTCGTGTGCAGCGCCGCCGCCACCACTGTCGCGACCGCCGACGTCAACGAGCCGCTCACTTCGGTCGACACCGCATCGTCCATGTTCGGGTCGAGGCTTTCATCGGGGCGCGGTACCGGTCGGGCGGGCACGAGACGCAACGTGTCGGCCGCGCCGTCGCCGGGCTCGTAGTCGTAGGTCAAAAACGCCGGATGCGGCGCGCCGAAGACGTCGCGCATCGTGCGCGACACGATCGTCGCCAGCTTCGACGTCTCCGTGTTTTCCAGCGACAACGCGAACCGGTCCTGCGCATCGTCGAACACGCCCGGCGGCTGCCAACCGAGCGCGACCAGCTGCCCGACCGACCGCCGGTCCAGCTGAGCCGAGCCCGGAAGGGTCGCGTTACTGCTGGCGTCGGCACGGACGTTGTCTTCGTCCGGCACATGGATCGTGACGTCATAGACGGCGTCACCGGTGCCGGAGTTCGTCGGATCCAGGATCAGGTCGAGCCGCGCCTGCCGAGTCAAGGACGACAGCGCCTCCTCCAAGTAACCAGTGAAGTCGGCCCAGGCTCGCCCCACTTTCTCGGTGAGGTCGGGTGCGTTGTCCTCCATAGAAGCCGACATTACTGTCCCTGACCCCATGGCCACCATGGTGTCTGCCGATATGCGATCGAGTTGACAACGATCCTGGATCCGACCGCCATCTTTACCCACGTTCGCGCTCATCGTCGCTAACGTTGAGTGTTATGGCACACCACGAAGACGACCCCGAGGTTTCCGCTCCCGCCAAGGACGCCGCTGGCGTCCAGGGCGTATGGACCGGCATGCGGTACGCGCTCGGCAAACCGGGCGTCGCCCGCGGGTCACGCGCGATGCTGCGCATCAACCAGGTCGACGGCTTCGACTGTCCCGGCTGCGCCTGGCCGGAGCCCGCGCAGCGCGGACATTTCGAGTTCTGCGAAAACGGCGCGAAAGCGGTCGCGGAGGAAGCGACGAAGCACCGGGCCGACCCGGCTTTCTTCGCGCAGCATTCGCTCAGTGAACTCGCCACCTGGACCGACTACGAGCTCGGCCGGGCCGGGCGCATCAGCCAACCGATGGTGCGTCGCGAAGGCAGCGACCATTACGAGGCGATCTCGTGGGGCGACGCTTTCGCCATCGTTGCCGATAACCTTCGTCGGCTCGACGACCCCAACGAGGCCCTCTTCTACACCAGCGGCCGCACCTCGAACGAGGCCGCGTTCCTGTATCAGCTGCTTGCGCGCGCTTACGGCACCAACAACCTGCCGGACTGTTCCAATATGTGCCACGAATCATCCAGCGTCGCGCTGTCAGAAACGATCGGTATCGGCAAGGGCTCCGTCACGCTCGACGACATCCACAACGCCGGTCTGCTGGTCATCGTGGGTCAAAACCCGGGCACCAACCATCCACGGATGTTGACGGCGCTGGAGAAAGCCAAACGCAATGGCGCACAAATCCTCGCGATCAACCCGATGCCCGAAGCCGGCCTCCTGAACTTCAAGAACCCGCAGACCCCGCGCGGCGTCATCGGCGGCGGCACGCACCTGGCGGACGCGTTCCTGCCGGTGCGGATGGGCGGCGACCAGGCCTTGTTCGCCGCGATCGGCGCCCTGCTGCGGGAACGCGGCGCCGTCGATCACGAATTCATCGCGCACAGCACCACCGGCTACGACGAATACGCCGCCGGCCAGCTCGACTGGGACCAGGTCACCAAAGCCACCGGCTTGACGCGCGAGGAAATATCGGTCGCGGCGGACATGTTCGCCGACAGCCCGGCCACGATCGTGTGCTGGGCCATGGGACTGACGCAGCACCGCGACTCCGTGCCGACGATCAAGGAGATCGTCAACGTGCAGCTGCTGCGCGGCATGATCGGTCTGCCCGGTGCCGGTTTGTGTCCGGTCCGCGGCCACAGCAACGTGCAGGGCGACCGGACCATGGGGATCTGGGAGGTGCCTCCGCCTTGGACGGATGCCCTGGAACGCGAATTCGACATCTCGGTGCCGCGCGAGCCCGGCTTCCACACCGTCGATGCGATTCGGGCGATGCGCGACGGCCGCGCGAAGGTGTTCATCGGAATGGGCGGCAACTTCGCGTCCTCCAGTCCCGACAGCGAAGTCACACAGGCCGGTCTCCAACAGTGCGAATTGACGGTCCAGATCTCGACCACGCTGAACCGCTCCCATGTCACGGCGGGACGTACCGCGTTGATCCTGCCGACGAAGGGCCGCACTGAACGCGATACTCAAGCCGCAGGCGACCAGGTCGTGACCGTCGAGGATTCGATGAGTTGCGTGCACGCGTCCCGAGGTCGTCTTGAACCGGCGTCCCCGTTCCTGTTGAGTGAGGTCGCGATCGTGTCCCGCCTGGGGCATGAACTGTTGGGTGACCACATTCCGTGGCGCATATTCACCGAGGACTACCGCTCAATCCGCGAACGCATCGCGCGGGTCGTCCCCGGTTTCGCCGATTATGAGCGTCGCATCCGCGGCATCGGGTTCACGCTTCCGCACCCGCCCCGCGACACCCGCAGTTTCGACACCACCGACGGCAAGGCGCATTTCACGGCGAACACACTGTCGGTGATCGATGTGCCCGACGACCGCCTACTACTGCAGTCGCTGCGCAGCCACGACCAATACAACACCACCATCTACGGCCTCGACGACCGTTACCGCGGCATCAAACAGGGGCGTCGCGTCGTGTTCATGCACCCGGACGATGTCGCGGCTCACGGCTTGACGGACGGGCAACGCGTCGACCTGATCAGCGAATGGAAGGACCGAGTCGACCGCCGCGCCGAGAACTTCAGGGTCGTGTCCTATCCGATTGCGCGCGGCTGCGTCGCGACATACTTCCCGGAAGCGAACGCGCTCGTCCCGCTGGACCATACGGCGAAGGGGTCCCACACGCCGGTGTCGAAATCGGTCGTCGTGAGGGTGGAACCCGCCGCCGTCGAGGTCGCTGCGCGCTGACGGTTTCGCGGGCGGGATACGGTGCGCGTGCCGAACAAGACGCCGCAGGTGGACGGTCATACTGTGGAAGCATGGCTGTGCATCTGCGTCCTTGGCGCGAGGACGACGCGTCCGCGCTATTGGCGGCCCGTCGCTCGAACACAGACCTCGTCACGCAGTTCGGCGACGCCGAGTTGGCTGACGAAACGGATGCGCGCGAATTCATCGCGTCCCGTTTGTCTTACGGCGACGGCGCGAAGAACTGGGCGATCGTCGTCGACGGTGACCCCGTCGGCAACGTCGGGCTGGGCGCGATCAACCGTCGTCACGACTCGGCGTGGGCCCACTATTGGCTCGCCAATAATGCACGCGGCCACGGCTACGCCGGCAGCGCCTTGACCGCCGTCGCGGCCTGGGCCTTCGGTGCCGGGCTGTTCCGTCTCGAACTGGGCCACCGGGTGAACAATCTGGCGTCCTGCCGGGTCGCCAACACCGCCGGTTTCCTCGTCGAAGGGCTTGAGCGGCAGAAGTTGCGTTACGGCGACAGCCGTTTCGATGTCGAGACGCACGCGCGTCTGGCTACCGATCCGAAGCCGGCGCGGCCGCGACATGACATACCGATCCGGAGCTGAACCTCCCGAGAAACCGACATGTTACGGACTTGTCGGGAGCGGACCAGCAACACGCGACGGGCGTTGAGACTCCGGCAATACGCGCCGTGGAAGCCCCGGGAACAGGCGCCGTGATTGAGGCCCGGCAACAGGCGCCGTGATTGAAGAATGAATTCGCGAGGCAACCGCTTCGTGTCCGATGTGGTTCCCGCCGCAGTGGCCGCCCTAAACCACCAAATCGGGCCATTGAAAGCGATTCCGCACGACGTCGACCGTGCCGTGCATGCATTGTCGGTGCTGTTGAGTCAAGAAATCCACTACCGCTTCAAAGCATTGCCCGACCGGCCCCGGGCTCCGCCCATACCCGACACACACAGCGGTGCCCACCCGGCCGGGC